>CBFHHG010000004.1:0-58036 GCA_965655585.1 Candidatus Arcticimaribacter sp.
TCCAGTTTACGATGAAGTCTGGGAAGAAATATAAGAGCACATAAAATGCAACTAAAAAGATAAAAACAAACCATCCTAAAAAACCCCTGTTTGTGACAGAATTAAAAAAAATACCGTTGTTCTTTATTCCAGGAGGTCCTAATGTAATTACACTTGGAAGGATATAGAGTAACGACCCCAAGATTCCCAACCCAAAAGTTAGTAACCAAAACAAAGTTTTGTTTTCTTTTATCACCCCTGTGCCTGCGGTTTTTGCTATCTCATAGGAAAAACTGTGTGGCTTGTCCCAAATGACTTTACTCCATGCTCTGTTTTTCCTATGAACAATATTTGCGTCTTCAATTGCTTTTATGATCGTTGTTGAAAGTGTGAAAGGACCCGAAAATTCTTTACCAACTACCTGAGTGTTTATGGTGTTGATAAACAATTCACTTTTGATTCCTTTGTTACTGACAATTTCTTCAAATTGTTCTGTGCTGAGTTGGTATTTTCCAACGAAAACTAATGAACAAAAAAGAGTCAGTCCCACTATAAAAATACCAAATCCAATTTTTTGTAATGTCTTCATTATTGTGCGATTAGGTTATTGAAAATTCTCGACCAACGTTTCTTCTTGGGTTTAATGTTAGTCTGCTGCACTGCATTGAAATTTGAAATTATTTCAGTTTCGTATGATTTGAAAAACTCTGGATCAAAATTGCAATCGCTTAGATGTTCCATCACATGGAAAACACTTCTTTTTTCAGAGAGTATTTGGTCAAAAAGCTCATGTCGCATTCGAATTCCAAAGCTGTTAATACCCAGAAATTCATTCGTATTTTTATCAAAAGCAATGGTAATTGCAAGGTTTTTGTTTGAATCTTGCCAGTGAAAATGTATTTCAGGATCTTTAGGATCTGCAGCTACCAAGCCATAGGTTTGATATTCTATGTCAAAAAACTTTGCACTGTTGAACCAATGTCCGGGATGATAAGCTGTTTTGTTTCCCGTTAGTGTTCTCGCTAGCGTTTCTCCCATCATTCGTCCCGTGTACCAGACAGCTTCAATGGATCTTCTTCCTTGAACGGGCTCTTGTTGTTCAGCACAATCGCCAATTGCATAGATATTGGGCTGATTGGTTTCGAGGTATTTGTTTACGAGTATTCCGCGTTTTGTTGCTATGGCGCTGTCTTTAAGAAAATCTACGTTGGGTCGAACTCCAGCTGTCAGGCCGACAAATTGACAACGGATAATCTCACCAGAATCTGTCTCGATTGCCTTGACTCTCCCGTTTTCATCTTCTAAAATTTGACTTAAACTCGTTTCGAGTTTAAGATCAATACCATGCGAAACAATATGGTTATTGATTAGTTCTGACTCTCCTTTGGGAAGTACGTTATTCCAAAAACTTTTTTCTCGCACCAAAAAGGTAACTTTCTTCCCTCTTGCATGGAGCATTTCTGCCAATTCAATTCCTATGAGACCTCCGCCAACAATCACTGCATTTTCAATAGAGGGGGTGAGTTCTTCTAGATTTTCTAAATCCTGTTTAGTGTATAACCCTTGTACTCCTTTAAGGTTCTCGCCAGGCCAGCCAAATTTATTTGGAATGGATCCGGTGGCTAAAACTAGGGAATCGTAGGAAAGTATAGATTCGTTCGACAGCGTGATTATCTTTTTATTTGGATCTATTTGTGTGACAGTTTCTTCTAGTAAATCTAATTTATTTTTTTTCCAAAAATGATTCTCGTAAGGCTGGGTATGCTCCCATTTGAGATGACCCATATAGACATACATTAACGCAGTTCTAGAAAAGAAAAAGCGACTCTCTTTGGAGATGATTAAAATAGGCTTAGTTGATTTTTTTCGGATGTGTCGGGCAGTTGTAATACCAGCAATTCCATTTCCAATAATAATGATCGGTGGGGCATTCATAAGTGTTCTTTGATTACAATATACTTGTTTTTATACTTTATTAAAAAAATTAGTACATTTATCATGCCCAATCTTATTTAAACCGAGTAACTATGATCAATACTGGATTTCCATCATTTTTTCGATAACCTAAAATAATCATTTATGCAAAATGATAACAAATGGGTATGTGTTGAAATACCGCTTCAAGCTACTGAAACAGCTGTTTGGTCTGCCCTAACGGATCCTAAATTAACTCAACGATATATGTATAACTGCCAATTGCATTCTTCTTGGGAGGTGGGCAGTGACGCCATTTGGAAGGAAGAACAATCGGATGGGACTTTTACAACTCATGTTCGTGCAAAAGTATTAGAGTTTACTCCAAATGCCAAGCTCCGCTTCACGATTTTCCATGAGAACAAAGAATTTGAAGCCTGTGAATCTGAACTTAAATTTTCGATTCTCAAACAAGATTCAGGAGTAATTTTAAAAATCGAGCAAGGTGATTTTTCTAAATTACCAAATGGTATTCAACGTTACGAAGACTGCTTGATGGGTTGGAATTATATTACAAAAGATCTCAGTTCTACCATCGAAGAATTTACTTAAAACAAATTAATAACCCCAAACCTTAAAATCAACTTTAACCTTAACCTTTATCTTATGTTTTACTTTTTTCTTGCCCTTTCGGTAATAGCCTCAGCCTTGTTTGTTAAAAGTTATTATCCCGATTTTAAAGGGTCAACAGACCTTTTTTCTATCCTTGGATTCATACTTATTTGTGGTATTGGCTCTCTTTTTTTTACGATAATAATTTTCATACCCTATTATTTGCTTCTAGAATAATACCCTAAAATTAATAGCCAACACTTTGACTTGTGTACCTTTAGTGTATTATGCGAAAGAACGGCTTGGTTTTTTTATTAACTGTTTTGATCTTTTGTCCAGTCAAAAACTGGAGCCAAGAGATTCGAGGCTTAAGTTTTGTGGGTACTCGTGATCAAGTAAATCAGGAACACCTGATTCCCATAAAAGAGCGTGCTGCTAATTGGGTAGCTCTTATGCCCTACGGATATATGCAATCTGCCCAGACGCCAGCGGTATCGTATAATGTCTCTTGGCAATGGCAAGGGGAAACTAAAAACGGAATCGAACAAGCAGTTCCCTTTTTTAAAAGAGCAGGGATTTCGGTAATGCTCAAACCGCATATTTGGATCAAGGGAGGTGTGTTTACGGGAACAATTTCATTCGACTCTCCCGAAGAGTGGAAGCAATTTCAAGAATCTTACCGACAATTCATCCTGCATTTTGCTCAGGTTGCGGAAGACACTAAAATCCCGATGCTTTGTATAGGAACTGAATTACAGTCTGTGGTTGCTAATAGCCCCGCGTATTGGAAACAATTGATTTATGAAATCAGGCAAGTTTATTCGGGGAAGTTGACTTATGCTGAGAATTGGGATCAATTTGAAAATGTGCCATTTTGGGACCAACTGGATTATGTTGGTATTGATGCTTATTTCCCTTTGAAAACCACCAGCCCTACGCTAGCCGTATTGACTGAACTTTGGCGGCCCTATGTTGACACTCTAAAAGCTTTTTCTGAACAATACAATCGAAAAATAGTATTTACTGAAATGGGGTATCGCAGTATAGATCAACCTACATCAAAGCCATGGGATTACAGTTTGCGCGAACAACCGTTCAATGGTCAAACACAGGCAGATGCTCTAGAAGCACTTTTTATAAGTTTTCAAAACAAGCCTTGGTGGGCAGGAGGTTTTATTTGGAAATGGTTTCCTGATCACGTGAATTCTGGTGGTACTTCAGACACCACTTTTTCTCCTCAAAATAAACCCGCTGAAGAAGTCATTGGCCGTTACTTCACAAATTGGCAGTAGTATTCGTGCAGTGTAGCGGGAGATCTTCCCAAGGCCCGCAAAATATGAATCATCATAAAATGAAACTGTAATCGTAGCACTCCTTTTTCTCTAAAACGACGAGATGAGGTAATCACCTTTTGAGGTAAAACACAAAAAGAATGGTGTTTGTAAATACGATCGATAAGTTCTCCGTCTTCGCAAATGATATACTCCTCATTGAATCCGTTGAGGGTATTAAAAAGTTTTTTTTGTATGAATAAAGATTGATCTCCTCCGCGACAATAACGACTGTTGAACCGACTGGCACTTGCAGCCAAACTCAAAGCCCAATGATTGCTTGAGAACCCTAATCGAAAGCAACCAGCCTTGTTGTTTTTTGCATACGCCGTATGTATAATTTGGTCAAACTCTTTGGGTGGTCGCGAATCTGCATGTAAGAAATATAAAACTTTTGATGTAGCAATTTTTGCACCCTCATTTTGCTGATGGGCTCTCCCTTTTTTGGTTTGGATTAAGGTAATCCCTTCTTTTTTTTCAAGCCATTCAATACTTCCATCAGTACTCCCACCATCAACAACAATGATTTCATTATGAAAAACACTTCGTGTTTTTAAGATACTCGTTAGTTCTTCGAGCTGTTCAAGTTCGTTTATTACTGGGATTATAATGGATAAATATGCTTTATTCATTCAAACTCCAATCGTATTCTTGGTACTTTATTTTAGCGTTATCCTTAAAGGGTTTTTGTGAATATTTTTGAATGAACGAAATACGTTCTTTCTTGCTCCCAAAGTCTTTGGAGAACCATAAAAATATTTTTGATAAGCCAATATTCTTTTCTGAAATTTGATTTTTTGACGTATCGTTTATAAAAAGTACTGTTGCTTCTTCAAGTTGCTTTTGAACCTTCGAAGCTCGAAATGCTTCATTAGACAATTGGGGGCAAGATGCAGAAGCACAGTTGATTGCAAAGTGAATGCGAGGATCATCCATTTTTCTTAAAACCTTATGTTCAATGTCGTTTAAGGTCAAACGGTTATTCGGGAGATTCAAACTTTTGCTATCCCATGGGTCTTTGATGTCTCGAATGCTTTTCAAAGGGTAGTTGTCTAAAATTAATTTAACTGTTACCGCATTATAAGCGTTGATGAAATAGGCTAAAGAATCATTTTTATCCCAATAATTTGCGGGGGGAGTCTTTTCAAGAAGTTGAATGTATTTGTCTAAATCGGTTTGATTTTTCTTCCAACTGCGGTAGTCAACATTCCCATCAACATCTACATACTGCTGGAGCAAAACATTCCAGCTAGCATGGATTCCTTTGTCTTGGTTTTGATCTTGCTGAAAATTGATTTCTGAATTTGTAAGTCCGAGTGTAATTAATAAAGTAATAAGTAGGGTTTTCATTGTATTTAGGATTTAACAACAACCACCTCCATCATAGTGAAAAGTAGATTCACTGATGAAGATATCGTCTCGATTAATATTGTAAAGGGCGTCAGCGGTTTTGTCACAAATTGCAAGGGGCTGGTTTTGTAGTAATACATGTCCTTTTTTGTCGTCAAAAAAATCTTCTCCACCAAAATAGATTGCCGATTTTCCAGTAAAGATGCATGGCCCATCTTCTGGCATCGGATCTTTAATAGCGCAGACTTCTACACTTTCAATGTAAATATGTTCTTCCGTTGCATAGTGCTTGGGATCTAAAATACGATAGGGTCTTCTGGCTCTTATTTCAATAGTCCCAAACCCAACATCGGTTAACATTTTTACATAATCAGCCAATGGAATTGATCCAGAAAGACACAAAGCTCGAAGGCGTTCATCCTCTCGAAGCGCTGCGTTCATTGGTTGCTCGCAAGTAGGGTCACTCATCACTAATCTGCCGTGTGGTTTCAGCACGCGATACATCTCTTCTAAGGCTTTTTTAAGTTCCTCCATTTTAAAAATATTGAACAGGCAGTTTTGCGCAGCAACATCAATACTATTATCGGCAACGGGAAGATTTAAGGCATCCCCTTTTTTTAACGTCACAAAATCAGATTGGAACCAATCATTTTGTTTTTCAGCCAGTATAAAGTTTTTACGAGAAGCTTCCAGCATTTCATCGACTACATCAATTCCAATAACACCTTCTTTTTGTCTAGAAAAATAGGAAAACTGAAGAAGTTCCATCCCTCCGCCAACGCCTACATATAAAATTTTGGGGTTGTTTACTAAATCACGGGGGTGGACCGTTGAGCCACAACCGTAATTCATTTCTTGCATGATGGTTGGGATTTGAAGTCCTGGAAATTGCCAAATGGGGGTAGTTGTACAGCATAAACCAACATCGGGTGTTAGTGCAGCCTCTTTGTAAACATCTTTAGTCACTTCTAAATAGCTCATTTGATTTTTATTTATAGGTATGAAATTATTTTTTTTACTAACACAATCAAAGACTGTTCCGCTTTTTTGGCCATAGCCATGATGTCGGAAATATCAATGGGTTTTAAATTATCTGGATCACATACATCAGTCAGTACGGAGAAAGCGATACAATCCATTTCAAGTTGATTCGCTACAATTACTTCAGGAACTGTAGACATTCCTACGGCGTCAGCTCCAATGACTTTCAGGTAACGATATTCTGCTTTTGTTTCGAGTTGTGGGCCAACTACGGCCGCATATACTCCAGTGTGGAGTGTGATGCCATCCACCGCTGCAATTGTTTTTGCTTTTTGGGTCATTTCTGGGCAATAGGGCACACTCATATCTACAAAGCGATTGCCCAGAGCATCAGCTCCTTTTTCGGCAAGAGGCGAGCCTCCTTGTAGGTTTATGTGATCTTCGATCAACATAATCTCCCCTTTGTTATAACTTAAGTTGACTGCACCAGCTGCATTGCTCAGTATTAGTTTTTGAACACCCAGTGCATGCAATATTCGAACGGGGTAGGTGATTTCGAAAAAATTATAGCCTTCGTAAAGATGAAAGCGGCCTTGAAAGACAAGAACTTTTTTAGAGTTTAGGGTTCCGTAGATTAATTTGCCACTATGATATTCTACAGTAGCTGCAGGAAAGTGTGGAATTACATCAAAAGCAATTTCTTTTTCTATTGCTACTAGTTCTACCAAATCGCCCAAACCAGTTCCTAGTATAATGCCAACTGCACCCGATTCAATTCCTTGATCTTTTAAAAACTGCGTGCTTTCTTTTAGCTGTTGTATCATGGTTTTCATTGGTCGAGGTGGTTTAATAGTTCGGGAAATGTACGAAGGTCTTCGTAATAATCAACATCGTTTTTTGGTTTTAGAAGCGCTACATTTTTTCCTTTAAAATCATCCAGGGTGTCTTTCAATACAGATGCTGTTCCCCAATTCTTATGTTTAAAAACTTCAGGCATCCATTGTGAAAGTCCAAGGAGGTAATAGCCACCGTCTGTTGCTGGTCCTAGCACAGCTGTATTGGTCTCAAGCGCTTTAAAAGCTTGATCAATATCGTTGGATTCAAGATTCCAAAGGTCGGTTCCAATAATTACAATTTGTTCAAATCCTTGTTCAAAACCCTCCTGAAAGGCATTGCTCATTCGTTCGCCAAGGGTGCCTCCGTTTTGAATTTTTTTCTCAGAAACTTGGGTGTCCCATGGATCTTCATTTTCAATAAATTCAGAATAATACAGATTTTTATGAACGGATATTGACCCAATGGTTTGGGCTGTTTTTTCGATTAATTTCTGAAATATTAACAGCGCTTTTTCATCTCCGATTGCTTTCGCTAATCGCGTTTTAACTTTTCCGAGTTGCGGGTTTTTTGTAAAAACTAGAAGTAGTTTTTTATTCATATTCAAAAATCTAGGCAATACTTCCTTGGCAGCTACTTCCTGCACCAGCTGTACAGCCATAACAATGTTGAGATAAGCGAATGTCGCGATCTGAAAGTATGTCCGTATTAAATTCACTAATATGAGTTGCCGATGCGTCAACTTTTAAATCCAACATTTGATTAAAATCGCAATCAAATAAAAAGCCTTCCCAACTGACCGAAATGGTATTGGTACACATTACATTTTCAACGGCCATTGGATTAAAAGCTTCAACGAGAGAATACATATATTCTTCGTAGTTTTCTGAAGCAAGGAGATAGTCTAAAAAACGACTGATCGGAAGATTTGTAATTGAGAATAGCTGATTGAATTCGATATCAAAATCTTCTTTCAAAGCCTTTTTGAAATCCAATTCTAAGGCTTTTTGATCCCCTGGTAAAAAAGCACCGGAAGGGTTATAGACCAAATCCAACTCAAGGGAGCCATTGGGGATTCCAAATCCAGCGGTATTGAGCATTTGTAAAGCTTTAATTGAAGAGTCGAAAACACCATTACCTCGTTGCTTATCTGTTTTGCCTCTTTTGTAAAAAGGGAGTGATGAAATGACATGAACCTTATGTTTAGCGAAAAACTCCGGAAGGTCATGATATTTTTTGTTTGCTAAAATAATGGTCAAATTTGAGCGAACAATAATTTCTTCCACCTTTGTTTTGCGAATTTCTTCTACAAACCAACGAAATTCTGGATGCATTTCTGGAGCTCCACCCGTAAGGTCTACAGTTTTGATTTTACTGCCTTGTAAAACAGTCAAAATTTGCTCCATGGTTTCATGGGTCATTATTTCTTTTCTGTCTGGACCAGCATCAACGTGACAATGGGCACACACCTGATTACACATATACCCTACATTAATTTGTAGAATCTCTAAAGCAATGGGACGAACTGCCTCCAAGTTGCTGGCTTTTACTTTTTCTTTAAAAGTTGGAAGGCTTCCATCTTTAAAAATTCCACTGGAAAGAATTTCGAGTTGTTTTTCGGTTTGTGCAAGAGCATCTTGTCGAGACTTGAGGGATTTTATTTTCATATTACATGCTCAATTGATCGTGGCGATTCATCATTTGAACTCCATGAACCAGAGCTGCTCCTGCCTTGATTGCTGCACCTACATGCACAGCCTCCATCATTTCTTCTTTTTCAATTCCTCTTTGTAAACCATCTTTGGTGTAGGAGTCGATACAATATGGACATTGAATAACATGTGAAACCGCAAGTGCAATTAAAGATTTTTCACGAGCAGAAAGAGAACCTTCTTCAAATACACTGTTGTAGTAGTCAAAAAATTTAGCACCCAAGGCCTCATTCCATTCGTTGATTTTCCCAAAGTTTTTAAGGTCTTCTGGTTGATAGTAGCTTTTTTTCATTTTTAAATTGGAGTTTGTCTTTAATTTGAATAAATATAGACATAAAAAATAAGCTGAGAATGTTTTTAAAAATTTGTATGTTTACAATCTTAATAGCCTTAAATTTTGCACACTATAGTATATATTGTTAGTTTAGCGTATATATTTTGCCTATGCTTTTAGAAGTATTTTCGAATCCACTTGTTTTTTTTATGCTTCAACTTGAGGAAGGTAATTATGATTGGGCAATCCCACTAATCGTCAGTAATTTCATTACGATTTTATTGATGTTTTTTTTTACGAAAGATCGTTCCCAACAAGAAATTGCATTCCAACAACAAATTGCCAAACTTGAAGCACACTCACTAAGAGCTCAGATGAATCCTCATTTTATTTTCAACGCACTCAATGGCGTTCAAAGTGTGATGATGCTTCAAGGGGAACAGATGGCCAACAGGTACTTGGGCGTTTTTTCAAAACTTTTGCGATTTACTATAGAAATGACCAACAGTGAAATGATTTCGTTACACGATGAACTGGGATATTTGAATTCCTATGTAGAGTTACAAAACTTACGCTTAGAAAATGAAATCGATTTTATGATTGATGTAGATTCTAAAGTTGACGTAGCCCAGTGTTTTTTGCCTACGATGATGCTACAACCGTTGGTTGAAAACGCTATAATTCATGGAGTTTCGACACTTAAAGATAAACGTACAATCCTATTGAAAATTGAGCGAGTGAAAAATAGGTTGATTTTAAAAGTTGAGGACAATGGTATCGGGAGAAAAGAGTCGGCTCTTTTGAGAAAGAATCAAAAAGGCGGAGTTCATAAATCTTTTGCAAATCAAATAATGAAAGAGCGGATTGATATTTTTAATTATCTGCAAGATGGAAAGACTAACTTCTATATGGAGGATTTATTTCCAAATAAAAAACACAGCGGTACGCGAGCAATTTTAACCATCCCCTTCAGAGAAGAAAACTCAGGTATAATAAATAAACTATAATGGAGAAGTTAAGAGCTATTTTAATTGATGACGAAAAAAACAATTTGGATTTACTTTCACATTTTGTTCGAAAATATTGTTTGGATGTTGAAGTTGTTTCTGAATGTTTGACCTACCAAGATGCTTTGGTCCAAATTGATGAATTGAAACCTGATTTGCTGTTCCTTGATATTGTTCTTGACGAAAACACAGCTTTTGATTTGTTGAAAGAAGTTAAATTTAAGAAGTATAAAATCATCTTTACTACTGCCTACGACGAATATGCCATAAAAGCTTTTAAATTCAATACAGCAGATTACTTATTGAAACCAATTTTGATTGATGACTTAATAGCAGCTGTAGGGAAAATTCACAAAGGTTGGAAAACCAGTGAATACTTAGATTCATCTCAAATCAGCAACCTTTCTAATTCTGTTTTAGGAAAGCATCCAATGAATTTTCTAACTATTTCAGGCTCGGATAGGATAGACTTTATAGACCCAAAAGAAATTATTTATATGCAATCCAATGGACGTTATACAGAGTTCATATTGTCTAATAGCAAGCGAAAAATTATGGCTTCAAAATCATTGGGAGAATTTGAAGGACTTCTGAATTCCGTTTTATTTTTCAGAATACATAACACCTTCATTGTGAACCTTTCTCATTTACTAAACATTAATAAGAAGTCTGGAAACTATTGTGAAATGAGTAATGGGGACGCTTTACCGATCTCAAGAAGGCGGTATGAAGGCTTGATGAAATACCTGAGAAATACTTAAGCTATTAAAAACAAAAAACTAAAAAAACCCATCACATATCCCCAAATTATAACGATTAGCTGCTTTTATGAATTTCAAACTATTTTAAAACTATAGTTTCACGATAAATAATATTTTTATGCTGATAACTGGAGTATGGTTAACGACTCGTTCTAATTACAAAAAGAACCATTTGTTTTTAAAATCATGGCGTTGGAGTAATATAAAAGTTCAACCGATTTTTGACCTCCTAGAAGCTGTTCTGGCCCTTAAACAAAGTAACCTTGATTTTGTTTTTGTTGAAGACGAATTTCTGGATGCAGCTGGATCCGAATTTCAGATGAAAAATTTAGAAGTGAACACCCCCTGGGTCATTAGAATGTGTTCAAATGAACAAAAAAAACCAAAGAATTATGACTCAGTGTGCTTTTATAAATCTTTAGCGAGGCCTCTAATTCAATTTGATTTTGAAGATCTCATATCTCAAATTATAACCTATAAGAGGGATTGTGTCTTACGAGATCAATCAGCTTCCAGAAGATTGTTTACTATTCCAGATACTGAAGACACTTCAATTGTTCCCGTAATAAAAATAAAGAACCTGTGCTACATCAGAAAAATAACAGAGGGTACTTTAATACAATTTGATAATGGTGTGCTCTCTAAATACAAGACGAGCTTTGAAACTTTTTTTAAATTAACCCAAACCCATTCTAATATTTTTGAGGTGACTCCAGGCTTTTTAGTGAATTTAGATAAGTTACAAGAAATAATTCCAAATGAAGAGGGAGACGAATTTGTCTGTAACTTGGCTTCTCATAAAAACATTGAGATATCAAAATCGCAAAAAGAAAATTTAATTGCCCATGTAGAAAATTACTCTTGATGCTATTCTTCTTTTAAAAGTAGTTCGGCCGAAATCCCTAAGATATATTCTTCAAGGTAGTATTGAATGAACTCCTCCGTAAAATATTCCTCCCCCAGAATGTTCTTGTCTTTTAGAATGGATTTTAACTCAAGTTTTAAATACAAGTCAAGATTTTTTTTGGAAACAGGTAAATAGCTGTAATGCCAGGGCTCATATTGAAAACCCTTTCGCTCATCATTTTTTGTGTAGACTAAATGGTAGCCAAAAGAGCTCGCATGTTCGTCCATCCATTTTTTAAGAGTTGCATAGGGCCCCTCATTTTCAAATAATGGAGCGAGTAAAACATCTCCTTCAACTTTTGGTTCCGCTGCGATTATGTCAATTTCAGTTCCCCAATGATGTCTTGAAGTTCCGGGTATTGTAGAGTACTGGGTTATTTTTTCTATGTTTTGCTCTGGAGTCAATCCCAAGGCTTCGTTTTTAGTGAATTTACGATTCCAAATCGCCAATTGCCTATCGAAATTCCGATAACTAGATACTACTTGAATTTGAATACTATCTTGTGCAGCAGCCAACACCATCTTTTCAAATGCCATTGCGGCCTTTTTAACAAGTTGATATTGGTCTCCAATCAGCACAGGTGACCCTTGCCCAGTCAACAACATAGTTTGCGATGATAAAGAACTTTTCTCTTGAGCAGTAAGAGGGAGGAGTGAGATGAATAACAGAGAAAATAATAGAAGGACGGTTACTTTCATTGGTTTAATTTTTTGTAAAAACATTGATGCGTTCCAATTATAGGTACTTCAAAAACACTTCCAATTTCGAGATACCCCAGTTTTGTGTAAAAAGAGTTTGCATTTATCCGAGCATTGAGCCAAATGTGATTGCATACTTTTGTTTTTAGCAGTTGTTCGGCATAAAGCATAAGTGCTTTTCCAATACCTTTTTGTTGTAATTTTTCGATCACCGCAACACCGCGAATTTGATAATTTTTTCCTTGATCAAAATGAGTTCCATTGTTAACATAGCACGAAAGAACTCCGACAAGACACTCTTCCTCATAAGCGCCAAAGTGAAGCGTTTCTTCTTCCTCATCACCAATGAATTTACAACTTTCCAAAGGTTGACCTGCCCTCAAAACAGGATGTCGTATTTCGAATGTCTGGATGCTGGATATGCTTCTGATTTCCATTGTGGAGTATTCATTTTCTATAAAAATAGAAAATCAAAAGGAGAACTACTTTATTTATACTTGTTAATGAAAAAGAATCCCTCTTTTTGTAATTTCACACTTTATCTTTAGCATTATGGACATTCAATTTCAAATTCTTGATAAAGAATCAATTCCAAGTATCATTCCTTTGATACAGGAATTTACTGATCACAAATTCTCAGATGAGGTTCTTTGTTCTCGTTTTGAAGCCATGTTTACTCAGAATTATGAGTGCTTGGGTATGTTATACGAAGAAAAACTGATAGGTGTTTGTGGCCTTTGGTTTCAAACCCGACATTATGCTGGATTGAGTTGCGAGCCAGACCATGTTTTTATTCTACCCCAATTTCAGGGTCAAGGTCTTGGCGACACAATGTTCGAATATATTGCTAAGTATTGTAAGGGCAAGGGGTGTGAATCTTTAGAACTCAACACCTATGTGCACAATACGGCTTCGCATAAGTTTTATTATAATCAGGGTTTTAAAATCTTAGGCTATCATTTTTTCAAAGATTTGTAAAGAAGTGCTATATTAGCATTCGAAAAGCGAGAGTAGCTCAGTTGGTAGAGCGTCAGCCTTCCAAGCTGAATGTCGCCGGTTCGAACCCGGTCTCTCGCTCTTTTTTTATGCTTTTTTTTAAGGAAATGAAGCTCCAAGAGGATCCTACTTTAACAGTAATATTAACAGCTCTTTTTCTTGGTTGTAGGAATTATATTTTTATTTTTAAACAATGAAGACTAAACTTCTTTTTTTGGCACTTCTTTGTTCTTATTTGAATTTTGGACAAGAAAGCAGAACCTCTATAAAAGGACGCCTGCTTTACAGAAACAGTAATGTGATTGCAGCAAATGTTGTTAATAATACAGCCCAATTCAATACAATTACTAACGGAGAAGGAGAGTTCGAAATTCCAGTACGAGTAGGAGATGAGCTAATTTTCTCATCGGTACAATACAAAATTAGAACGCTAAAGGTTACTGCCGAAATGATTAAGAAAAACCGTATTGTAGTTTCTATAAACGAACGGATTAATATTTTGGATGAGGTAGTTGTTGGTCCCGAAAACCAGCAAAAGTTCTTGGACATGAAAAAGGAAGAATTTAAGCGTGTTGATTATACCCAAGATAAATCAACCAAATTAATCAATAGAGCTGCTGATGACCGACAACTTGCAAATGGCCTTAATTTTGTGAATGTAGCCAAGCTTTTGGGGCGTTTGTTGTCGAAAAACAAAGGGGACTCCGAGAAAAAATTAATTCCCAGCGAAGTGCTTCCTTACCTTTTTGAAACTACCTTTTTCACTGAAGACCTGGGGTTGAGCGCAGAAGAAACAGAGGGCTTTTTAATGGAAATGGATCGTGCTTTACCCACTCAAAAATTGTTTAAGAAAGACATGGAGTTTCAGTTAATCGATTACCTAGTCAAAGCCAGTCAGGAATACAAGACACAAGTTAGGTGAAAATAGGTTTTTACATCGTTTGTATTTTTATTTGTATCTCAGGCGGATCCCTTTACAGCCAGCAATTCAAGTTACTCCAAGGTAAATTACACCATGAAAGCCTTTCGCTTTCTGGAATTCATGTGGTGAATACTTCCCGTGCAAACGCCGTAATTTCAGATGCTGATGGTTATTTTGAAATTTCAGTACAGCTAGGAGAACGGTTGCAATTTTCAGGAGTTCAATTTAAATTCAAAGAGTTGATGATCAGCCCCACGGTTTTTGATTCAGAATTAATAACCGTTTATTTAGAAGCTTTTGTTAATGAACTCGATGAAGTGATTGTTCAACCGCACGATTTATCTGGAAACTTATCTTCAGATATAGCCGGTGCAAACATCCCCAGACCTTTAAATTTTTATGATGTAGGTATCCCCGGATTCAAAGGGAAGCGAAAAGAACGCATCCCTTCAATTCAGGAGATGGCACTTGGCTTAGCCCTAGTTCAAGTTGATGTTGAAGCAGTTTATAAATACGTTTCTGGCTACTATCGAAAATTAAAATTGAAACGTAAGCAAGACAAAGAATTTAATACGATGTTGAAGATTATCGAGTTTTATGGCTTATATTTCTTTTCTGAAAATTATAATTTGGAACCGGAGCAAGTCTATGATTTTGTATTGGGGTGTAATGAAAACACCACATTAATTCTCTTATTCAATCAAAGCAGGCACCAGGAGGTAGTTCAAACGTTTGCCGACTATGCTAAAATTTACACCCAAACCAATGTACAGGATTAGTGCCTTCACCATTTTTTTTGTTCTTGTTAGCTTTTTGAGTAGTTCAAGTAGCCTTCATGACTATTATGTCTCCAGTACAGAGGTAGTTTACGTTGAAAATAAGCAGCAATTACAGGTGACTACTCGTATTTTTATTGACGATTTAGAGGCTTATTTTAATGCGCAAACCGAGGATAAAATTCATCTTCAACCCGATATAAATGCTGTAAAAATTGACTCCTTAGTTCAGCGTTTTTTTAAAAATAATTTCAATTTACTTTTTGACAAAAAAACAATTGCGCTCGACTATATTGGGAGGCAATATAAAGAAGATCAAATTCTAATCTTTGCAGAAGCGATAGTGGTGAATTCTCCTTCGAGTTTTGAAATCCGCAATACAATATTGATTCCCTTTCGAACGGGACAGCAAAATATAGTTCATTTAAAAACTTCTAACATAAAAAAGAGTTTTCTAATGGATGCTTCCAAAACAATTTTAGCACAATTTTGGATACATTAATACAAAAAAAAGTTACTTTTCAATTAAATTAAATCCTATCAATAACTCATGAGACATATTTTTTTATTTTTCGCCTTTGTTTTTATTTCTTCTTCTACTCTTGTTGCTCAAGAAGAAGCCCCAAACAAAACGCAGGCTGGTCACAAAAACAACAATAACTTCAAGCAACTCTATGAAGAATTTGCTACTCCAAACCGATTTAGAACGGCTTCTGGAGCACCTGGTGTCGATTACTATCAGCAGCAAGTAGATTATGTTATGGACATCGAATTGGATGACGAAAACACCAAGCTCTACGGAGAAGAAACCATAACTTATACAAACAATTCTCCAGATGAACTTGCCTATTTTTGGGTTCAATTAGATCAGAATATTCGAACAAAAGATGCTCCTGCTTTAGAGAAAAATGCCTCAGGTATTTCTCCTTTAAAAAGGGTTGAAAGTTTTGTCGATGAGACAATGAATGAACCATTTGACGGCGGATTTAACATACAACATGTTAAAGATGCAAACGGGAAACCGTTACGCTATATCATAAATCAAACCATGATGCGGGTTGATCTTCCTACTCCTTTAAAAAGCGGTGCACAATATGTGTTCTCAATCAAATGGTGGTATAATTTAAATAACCACGTTACAGATAGAGCCCGTTCTGGATACGAGTATTTCTCTGAAGACGACAACAGAGCCTACGTAATAGCACAATTCTTTCCTAGGTTGGCTGTGTATAACGATGTTGAAGGCTGGCAGAACTATCAGTTCTGGGGCAATGGTGAGTTTGCATTAAATTTCGGAAATTATGAGGTGAATATTACCGTTCCTGAAGATCACATTATGGAAGCTACTGGAGAGTTGCAAAACCCTAAAGATGTACTTTCTCGAACCGAGTTTCAACGCTACAAAAAAGCATTAAACACCTTCGATGAGCCTGTTTTTATTGTAACCCAAGAAGAAGCTGAAGCAAAAGAAGCAACCAAAGCAACTAAAAAAAGCACATGGAAGTTTGTCGCTGAAAATGTACGTGACTTTGGGTTTGCAACATCGAGACGTTTTATTTGGGATATGATGGCTGTTAAAGTGGGGAATCAAAACGTAATTGCAGCTTCTCTTTATCCTAAGGAAGGAAATCCATTATGGGAAGAGTATTCCACCAAAGTAGTTGCTCACACCTTAGAAGTATATTCAAAATACACATTTGACTATCCCTACCCAAAAGCAGTTTCTGTTCATGCCCAAAATCAAGGGATGGAATACCCTATGATTTGCTGGAATTATGGGAGACCCAATGAAGATGGAACCTATTCTGATCGCGTTAAATATGGAATGATTAGCGTCATCATTCATGAAGTTGGACATAACTATTTCCCGATGATTGTAAACTCGGATGAGCGTCAGTGGGGATGGATGGATGAAGGCTTAGATACGTTTATGCAATATTTAACAGAACAAGAGCTTGAAACCGATTATCCTTCAAGAAGAGGTGACCCTTCGAAGATTGTTCGATATATGTCTGGCGATCAGGATTTCATCAGTCCAATTATGTCGAATCCAGAAAACGTATATCAGTTAGGACCCAACGCTTACGGGAAACCTGCAACTGCTCTCAATATTTTGAGAGAAACGATTATGGGTAAAGAGCTGTTCGATTATGCTTTTAAAACCTATGCTCAGCGTTGGATGTTTAAGCATCCTACACCAGAAGATTTCTTTAGAACAATGGAAGACGCTTCTGCTGTAGATTTGGATTGGTTTTGGAGGGGATGGTTTTACTCTACTGATGTAGTTGATATAGGGTTAAAGTCGGTTAAACGTTACCACATTTCGCCTAACCCAACACAAGAAGTTAAGGAATTGGTTAGTAGTTATGGAATGACAGTAGATGAACTTCCTCCCATGGTATTCATGGTAGCAGAAGATTCAGAAGAATTTACAGAAGAATTGAATAGTCCAGAAATTAATTCGGATGTCTTAAAAAATTACCTAGCTGAGAATAGTGCCGATCTTACTGGCAAAACCTTACCTAAATTCTTTTATGAAATCGAATTTGAGAAGCCAGGCGGTATTGTAATGCCAATTATTGTTGAGTATGCTTATGCAGATGGTACAAAGGAGTTGGTAACTTATCCAGTACAAGTTTGGCGTAAGAATGACCAATCAGTAAAGAAAATGCTTACTTCGGATAAAGAAATCATAGGCATAACGATAGATCCAAAAGCTGAAACAGCGGATGTTGATTTATCCAATAATGCATGGCCTAAAGAAGAAGTTAAAACCGACTTTGATAAGTTCAAGGAAGCTGTAAAAGGATAAAGTCAAAATAATAAAAGCAGCTAAAAGTTTTAGCTGCTTTTTATTGACTGTATATTTGTAAAAAAAATTAGAATATGTTTACATTCATCAGCGGTGCAGAAATAGTATTTGTTTTCTTCATTGTGCTTTTAATATTTGGAGCAGACAAAATCCCCTCCATAGCTAGAGCATTGGCAAAGGGAATGACCCAAGTGCGTAATGCAACGAATGAAATTAAAACAGAGATTCAAAAGTCTGCAGAGATTGACCCTTCTAAATCCATCACTTCAGAATTCACTAAAGAAATTGATCAAGTCAAAGACGATTTCGACAAAATTACGGGATCAATTAAAAGGAAGCTTTAACGCACACGGCTCAATGTCAAGCCATCTCGCAAAGGAAGTAAAACGCTTTCTATTCTTGGATCGGTAGCTAGGAGACGATTGAATTCTTGAAGTACTTGTGTATCCTTGTCTTTTGGGTCTGCTTGCTTAACTACCTTTCCACTCCACAATACATTGTCTGATAAAATCAATCCACCAATGTTCATTTTAGGAAGTACTAGCTCATAGTAATTGAGGTAATTTGTTTTGTCTGCATCCAAAAAAACTAGGTCATATCCCGATTGGAGTTTTGGAATGATGTCAATTGCATTGCCTAGGTGTTGCTCAATTTGCGAACCATAGCCCGATCGATCAAAGTATTTTCTTTGAAAATCAAAGAGTTCCTCATTTTTGTCTACGGTGTCTATAGAGCCGCCTTTAACTAGGCCTTCAGCCAAACATAAGGTCGCATAGCCGGTATAGGTTCCGATTTCTAAAATTCTATTGGGACTTGTTAATTTTGAAAGCATACTCAAAAAACGCCCCTGTAAAGTCCCACTCAACATTCTCGGTAAAAGAACTTTTTGGTAAGTCTCTCGAGTTAATTCTTTTAAAATGTCAGGTTCATCGTGTGAGTTTTTGGTCACATAGTCGAGAAGCTCTTCACTGATAAAATCCATTATTCTTGCGTTTTTGGTCGTGCATACGGATAGCGTTCAAGAAGTTTGGGGAGCGCATAACCATCGAGTCCATTGATGGCAACCACCCCTCCCTTATCCAGCTGTACCCAACCATCTTCTAAGAGCATTTCATCTTCCATGAAAATATGCTCAACTTGTCCAACAATCATCAACGTATCATTTTCTTTGATGTGATATTCATTTACATAGGTACATCCCAATTGGAGTGGGGCATTTTTAACAAAGGGAGCCTCAATGTTTTTTTTGTATTCTTCTTCTAAGCCCGTCTGTGAAAATTCTGAAACATCCTCAGGATATTTAGCTGAGGTATGGTGTGCATCTTCGATTTGACTGTAATGGATGTTATTAACGGTAAAGAAACCCGTATCCTTCATGTTTTGATGGGTATGCCTCGGGACTGTTGTTGGTCTTAGAATAAAACCGATCAGTGGAGGATTGCTTCCTAAGTGAACCACAGAATTAAAAACAGCCAGGTTTGTATTTCCTTCTTTAGATTGTGTACCAATTAAATTGGCAGATTTATAACCCGTACAGCTGTTTATCATATTCAAGCGATAAATTGAGGGCATCGCTCCAATAGCCTCCTTAGAGAAGTGTTTCATTGTTTTTTTTGTAAAGATAATAGAAGGAAAAGTTTTATGATAAAAATCAGGAGCCATTCTTTTCATCATCTTCTTTGATGATTTGGGTCAATAATAAAACAACCCCACCTACGAGAAAAGCCATGTATATTAAGTGTTTGTAATTTTCTATACCCTTGAACGAGCCACTTAAAACAACCGTATCGACCAAGCTAATAAAAGCAAAAAGGAAGACCAGTATAAAAATTATTCTGTATTTAGAGTAAAATGATTTCATAGGAGTAAGTAGCGGGTTAGGTTTTAAAAATTTAAGTTAACTAATATAATTAAAATCACGACTTCTTTTTGATGAATAAGAAAGCCTCAATTGCATGTTTTTTTGGTAAATAACTTAAATAGGCTATAATTTTATAATTATAGTAAATAATTACTTTATTTTTACTCTATGAAGGTTACAGTTTTTTCAAGGATCATCGGTTTACTTGCACTGTTGCTCCTAGTTGGTTGCACAAAAAACCCTATTTTTTACACCCAAGCTGATCCCATTAAAACGAATGGATGGGAAAATACAGGAAGTGTAAATGCTTCTTTTGTAACTTCTGAACGCTCTTTGCCCTCATCGATCAGTACTGGGACTCCAACTTTTGATGTCACCTATATTGCAACCGCATCGAATGTAGATAGTCTGTCGTGGCAATTTCCTGGCGGAACTCCAGCTTCTTCTACTTTGGTCCAACAAATAGTTCAATACAATGGTTATGGGACTTTTGATGTAGGGTTAAAAGCCTACAACACAGAAGATCGTGATATACGTTTTTACACTGATTATATTCGTTCGTTTTATAAGGATGATTGGTCTTTTTCTGCTGATAGTTGGACCATTACGGGTACAACTGAACTTGATGATTTTGAGCCATATCTCAATTCGAATGGAGAGGTAATGCCCTCTTGGATTTTTGTATCCCATACTGTTGAAAATGCTGCAGAATGCACCAAGGTATTTTCAGGATTTCCTGCTAATAGGCTGGCTTTAGAATTTGAGTATCGACTTAAAAAGAAGGAGAAACTTTATGTTGCTACTACTTATACGGTGAGCAGTACAACAGCAACGAATGTCTTGGGCGTATCAGAAACAAACACCTTTACGCTAACCAGTTTTGGAAATCCAATTACTTATGTGGCAGCAGATGCAGTACCAAAACCTACGCTATTTACCTCACCAGCAGAGTATCCTGGGATAAGGCGTTTAGTTTTGGAATATAATGGGATTGCGCTTTGGGCTGTGTCTGACATGACCGACGGTAGGTTTGTACGGGTTAAACTTTCGTTGCCTTCCCTTTCCAATTTCAATCTAAATTTCATCAAAGGCGAAAGCACCCAAAATGACTTGGGTATTATTCAATATCCCTTTGACTCCGAAATCCGAAACCTTACCCTTAGATTAGAAGACGAGGACGAATAAGGCTTATTCCATCGATAAAATCTTTCTTGGGTTAAGAATGTGTAGCGGATCAAATGTTTTTTTAAGTGTTTTCATGAGCTCAATTTCAGCTTCAGATCTACAAAAAGACAAGTATTCTTTTTTGTGTAATCCAATTCCATGTTCAGCAGAAACGGAACCTCCAACTGCTTTTAAAGGCTGATATATGATGTCATTGATTGATTTTATGATAGCGGCGTTGTTTTCTTTTTTTCCAATAATAAAATGGATATTTCCGTCAGCTACATGACCAAATGGAAACACACAACTCACAAAGGGGAGCTTTTCTAAGGCTTTAACCGCATCGTCAACCATTTTTCCGATGAGGGGAATAGGGATGCTGATATCGAAATGTTGATCAAAATTGGCTTGAGCGGCTAAAACAGATACGTCTTCTCTAATCTGCCAGATGGAATGTAACTCCCTTTCTGATTGAGCCATTACGGCATCTTGTATCAATTCTGTTTCTAATGCTTCCCCGATAAGGTCTTCTAGTCTGCTGTAATCTTCCGTGGGCTTGGTCCCTAAGCTTTCGACAAAAACATAGTAGGGATATTCTTGACTAAGAGGCGGGGTCAAGTGAGAATTTTCGCTCGTCATGGCCTTGTAGGTGCTTTGCCACATGAGTTCAAAACCGCTTAACATTCCAGCTAAGTTTTTCTCTAAGAATTTCAATAGACCAATAACTTGCTCATAATGTTGTATACCAACAATAGCTGAAGAGCGGCTTGTCGGAGCTTCAGAGAGTCGCAAAATGACCTTAGTGATAATCCCCAGAGTTCCTTCAGAACCGATAAAGAGTTGCTTTAAGTCGTAACCTGAATTGTCTTTTATTATTTTTTTAAGCGACGAAATGATTGTTCCGTTGGGAAGTACAGCTTCTACTCCCAGAACCATTTGACGTGTCATGCCATAACGAAATACCCGTAAGCCTCCGGCATTAGTTGAAACGACACCTCCTATTTGTGCAGAGCCTTTTGCTCCAAAACTCATGGGTAATAAGAGTTGTTTTTCTTGAGCAGCATCAATCAAATTTTCTAAGATCGCTCCTGCTTGAGCAGTAATTGTTCTACTCTGTTCATCGACTTCTTCAATCGAATTCATTTTGTCTAAAGCAATTACTAGTTGATTGGCCTGTGTTTCTGTTCCACCAATTAGATTTGTTAAGCCCCCATGAATGATCACCTCTTGTTGAACACTTTGGCAATGCTTCATTATTTCGGACACCTCTTGAGTAGAAGTAGGAAACACAACAGCAATTGCCTCTAGGGGAATATCTGTTTTCCAGATGTGTGTAAAACGATCTTTTTCGGCACCAGAATGGAGTATATTAGCTTCTCCGACAATGCTGATTAGGTGGTTGATTAAATTTTGATTCATATGTTTTTTTTAAAAGGACATTACGCAAACATCCTCAGCTACGTGTATATCGCCTGCTGTTGCTTTAATGACTTCATCGATGGAAACTCCTGGTGCAGTTTCTCTCAATATAAAACCGTTTGGACCAATATCCATAACGGCTAATTCGGTTACAATTTTTTTAACACACCCTACTCCAGTAAGCGGGAGGGTGCATTTTTTTAGTAGTTTGGATACCCCAGTTCGGTTGGTGTGCATCATGGCTACTACAATATTTTCGGCAGAAGCTACCAAATCCATCGCCCCTCCCATTCCTTTTACCATTTTACCAGGAATCTTCCAATTAGCAATATCACCCGTTTGAGAAACTTCCATGGCGCCTAAAATAGTAAGATCAACGTGTTTCCCTCGGATCATGGCAAAGCTTGTGGCAGAATCAAAAAACGAAGCTCCCTCAAGGGTAGTTATTGTTTGTTTTCCAGCATTGATGATATCGGCATCTTCTTCCCCTTCAAAAGGAAAAGGCCCCATCCCCAAAACGCCGTTTTCGCTTTGAAATTCTACAGCAATATGATTTGGAATATAGCTAGCCACTAGGGTAGGGATTCCAATGCCAAGGTTGACATAATACCCGTCTTTGAGTTCTTGGGCTATGCGTTGTGCAATACCGTTTTTGTCTAATGCCATGGTTTATGATTTAGAACGTACTGTTCGTTGTTCAATTCTCTTTTCATAGTCTGTTCCCTGAAATATACGTTGCACAAATATTCCGGGAACGTGGATTTGATTGGGGTCTAGACTTCCTGCAGAAACCAACTCTTCAACTTCCACAACAGTTATTTTTGCAGCACCGCACATATTGGGATTAAAATTCTGAGCAGTTCCTTTGAAAATTAAATTTCCAGCTTGGTCTCCTTTCCAGGCTTTTATAAACGCAAAGTCAGCTTTAAATGCTTGTTCAAGCACATGCATCTTACCATTAAATTCTCGTACTTCTTTACCTGCAGCAACTTCTGTTCCATAACCAGCAGGTGTATAAAACGCTGGGAAACCAGCTTGAGCGGCCCGTGCGCGTTCTGCTAGTGTTCCTTGGGGGATGAGCTCAACCTCCAGTTCACCACTCAACATTTGTCGTTCGAATTCAGCATTTTCACCAACATAGGAAGCGATCATTTTTTTTATTTGCTTTTGTTGAAGCAAGAGTCCTAAACCAAAAGCATCAACGCCAGCATTATTGGAAATACAGGTTAGCTGGGTAAGCTGAAGACGTACCAATTCGGCAATGGCTTTTTCGGGAATTCCACACAGACCAAATCCACCCAGCATTAGAGTCATTCCATCTTCAATTCCCTCAAGAGCCTCCGAAACAGTAGATACAGTTTTGTTGATCATAGCCTGTAAGTTTTATTAAATGTACTTAATTTTTTAAATCTGAATTACTTTTATTTTACACATTTGAGGGCAGTATCTCTTGCTTTGTTTTAATTTGAAATTTTAAGAACAATTTTTGACTTAAAACAAATTGTTTTTTAGTGATTAATTCTTAAAAAAAGTATCTTTGGTTATGGCATTATCAAATAACGACATCTTTAAAAAACTACGTGTAGCGCTCAAACTGAGAGACGTAGATATTGTAGCAATATGTAAACTGGTAGATTTTAAGGTTTCCAAAGGGGAATTAGGTGCTTTTTTCAGAAACGAGAGTCATCCAAAATACATGGAATGCGGAGATCAAATTTTGAGGAATTTCTTAAACGGCTTGGTGATTCATCTGAGAGGACCACAGAAAAAGTAAAGCCAATTATTTTTTATAACGGGTGTTTAGCTCAGTTGGTTTAGAGCGCTACCTTGACAGGGTAGAGGTCATGGGTTCGAATCCCTTAACACCCACAACGTTTCCAAGATCATTGGGAGCATTTTTTATTTAAATTCGAACCTTACTCGAACTTTTATTGGATGCAGGGACTTTACAATGCTTTGGTAGGGTTTTCTTACAGGTTGAGTTAAGCTCGAAATGGTCTGTATACTTTTCTTCTTCAATTCTTCTTTGCGTTCATACACCTCAAATAGCGACACATTCTTGTGCTATTCTCTGTGGTTTTTTCACCGCATAACTTAGGGAATACCTAATGTAATGAAAGCTGTAATGGTTTAAATTTCTGGCTTATTTTAAACGGTTGGGTTTTAGGAGGAGCATACACTATTTTTTTATACCTTAGAGGATACACTCTTTAATTAAATTTCACAAGAATGAGATCAATACTTTCTTTACTTTTTTTATGCAGTTTCCTTCAATTGGGAGCTCAAGACTTTTCTACTACCTGGCTCAAAGAAGCTGCGCCAAGGAATATTGGCCCTGGAGGTATGAGCGGTCGGATTACCTCCATTGACGTTGTGAATTCCGATTCCGACATAATGTTTGTAGGTACCGCTTCGGGTGGTTTATGGAAATCTACTTCTGGAGGAGTAACGTGGAAACCAGTTTTTAACGATCAAGTAACCGCTTCTGTTGGAGCTGTGGCAATTCAACAATCCAATCCCGATGTGATTTGGGTAGGAACAGGAGAAGGAAACCCTAGAAACAGTTTGAATGGGGGCTATGGAATCTTTAAATCACTTGACGGCGGAAAATCATGGAAGTCCATGGGGCTTGAAAAAACAAGACACATTCATCGCGTGCTTATCGATCCTACCAACCCCGATATAGTTTATGTTGCTGCCATTGGTTCTCCTTGGGGTGTTCATCCCGAACGCGGAGTTTATAAGACAATCAATGGAGGTAAATCCTGGAAAAAAATACTGTACGTAAACGATAAAACGGGTGCTGCCGATTTGGTTATGGACCCCACCAACCCCAATAAATTAGTTGCCGCTATGTGGGAACACAAACGAGACCCCTGGTTTTTCAAATCCGGAGGCTCGGGGAGTGGTCTTTATGTAAGTTTTGATGGCGGTGAAAATTGGTCTGAGAAAACGGATGAAGATGGCTTGCCTAAGGGTGACCTTGGGAGAATTGGTTTGGCAATTGCAGCGAATAAAACCAATATAATTTATGCCTTAGTCGAATCAAAGAAAAATGCGTTATACAAGTCTGAAGATGGTGGTTTCAAATGGAAGAAAATAAACGACAAAAACGATATTGGAAATCGACCTTTTTATTACTCCGATATTGCCGTTGACCCTCAAAATGAAAACCGAGTATTTTCTGTTTTTACCTATGTCAATGTATCGCAAGATGGTGGGAAGAATTTCAATCAGCTTATGCCTGCCTATGGAGTTGATAACGGCGTTCATCCAGATCACCATGCTTGGTGGATTCATCCGCAAGATGGATCGTTTATGATAGACGGTAATGATGGTGGTTTAAACATTACACGCGACGGAGGTAAAACTTGGCGTTTTATCGGCAACATTCCTGTTGCTCAATTCTATCACATTAGCGTTGATAATGAATTTCCTTATAATGTATATGGCGGAATGCAAGACAACGGATCTTGGAGAGGACCAGCCTATGTTTGGAAAGTACAAGGAATTAGAAATTCCTATTGGCAAGAAATTGCTTTTGGAGATGGATTTGATGTAGTACCCGATTTAGATGATTCACGTTATGGTTATGCCATGAGCCAACAAGGGTATGTGTCTCGTTATGACTGGAAGACTGGAAATAACTATATCGTTCGCCCCACGCACCCAGAACCAAACACACGCTTACGATTCAATTGGAACGCAGCGATAGGACAAGATCCTTTTGACAACAGCACCGTTTATTTTGGTAGTCAATTCGTACACGTTAGCAAGGATAAAGGGCAAACTTGGAAGGTGATTTCCCCAGATTTAACGACCAATGATCCTGAAAAGCAAAAGCAGAGTGAGAGTGGAGGACTTACCCTCGACGCTACGGGAGCAGAAAACCACTGTACTCTTTTAGTGATTGAACCCTCTTCAGTTGAAAAAGATATGCTTTGGGTTGCTTCTGACGATGGACGTGTACACTTCACTCAAGATGCCGGGTCAACTTGGAATGAGGTTTCCAAAAACATCAAAGGACTCCCCAAAGGGAGTTGGATTACCCAAATCAAAGCCTCAAATAAAAATAAGGGAGAAGCCTTGTTGGTTGCAAATGATTACAGAAGATTCAACTATACCCCTTATGCATACAGAACTAAGAACTATGGAAAAACATGGGAACGTATTGTAGATGGTGGTGATGTTGAAAATTATACATTGAGTATCGTAGAAGATCCAATCAATCCAAACTTGATGTTTTTAGGAACCGATGACGGACTTTATATTTCACTCAACGCAGGAAAGCAATGGGATAAGTTTGATGCTGAAATTTTTCCAACCGTTTCGGTAAAAGATTTGGTTATTCACCCCAGAGAACACGATTTGGTAATTGGAACTTTTGGAAGAGCAGCTTGGGTTTTAGATGATATTCGCCCACTTAGAGCTTTGGCTTCGAGTCCTAGTAAAATTGAAAAGGACGTACAACTATTCGAACCACCAACAGCCTATTTAGCAGCTTATCAGCAACCCACAGGGAGCCGTTTTGGCGCAGATGCAATGTACCAGGGTACCAACCGAAAATACGGAGCCATGCTTTCTTATTTCGTCAACCCTCCTGTTAAAAAAGATAAAGACTCGGACAAAGAGGAAAAAGCCAATGATGAAGATGAAGCTGAAAAGAAAGAAAGTAAAAAAGACTCGCTTACCCTGATGGTATACGACGGAGCGCGTTTGATTAGAACCTTAAAAAAGAAGGCTCCTAAAGAAATTGGAATTCACCGTTGGTATTGGAATATGGATGAGAAGGGAGTTTCTAGACCAAGAAGAAAACCGAGTAAATCGAAACGTGAGCCCTCGGGAGTTCAAGTAAAACCTGGAACATATCGTCTGGTTATATCTTTTGGAGACGAACAATCTGAGCAAACTATTGAGGTTAAAAGCGATCCAAGGTTAACTGTTGATCCTGCGAATATTGATGCAGTATACACTGCATCCAAAGAATTAGAAGGGTATACTGCTGCAGCTGCAAATGCGGTAAAGCAACTAGCAGAGAGTAAGCAAACACTAGCAGATTATAAAAAACTCTTTAAAGAAAACAAATCGGACGAGATGAAGGCTTTACTCAAAGAAATGAAAAGTCAGACCAAAACCATCGATTCTCTGATAGCTCTTTATATTGGCAAGGAAGATAAACGTCAAGGGATTGTCCGCAATCCAGAGAGTAATGTTTTGACGCGTATTAGAAATGCTTCACGTTATATTAGAAGTCGTCAGCAGGGGATTACGGAGACAGAAAACAAGTTATTACAGCATGCTAAAGAAGAGTTGGAGGTCGCAATTGAACAAACCAATAGTTTCTATAAAAAAGTATGGCCGTTATTGAAAAGTAAAATTGAGGCAGAAGATGCTTCGAGATTCAAAGAGATACAAGAACTGAGTATCGACTAGTTCTACAAATAATCTTTTAACACTTCCAAGGCAATTCCTCTTGATCCTTTGATCAAGATGGTTTTGTTTTGGAAGTTCTTTTTTTGAAGATAGGGGATGGAGGATGCGGTATTGTTGAATTTCTTAAAGCCAGAAGTTGACGTTTTGGTTTTATTAAATTCAGGACCGATTAAGAGAACCTCCTCTACTTTTTTTGTTTCAATCAAATCAACAATTTTTTGGTGTTCCTCATCTGCATAAGATCCTAACTCCAACATATCTCCAAGAATCAGAACATGATTTTCTTTTTTAGCGCTAAAAAAGGATTCTAAAGCCGCTTTCATACTGCTGGGATTTGCGTTATATGCGTCGAGCACTAGGGTGTTGGAAGCCGTTTTGTGCCATTGCGAACGATTGTTTGTAGGATTGTATGCTTCAATTCCTTTTTTGATCTTTGCAACAGGAATTTTAAAGTAATATCCAAAGGCTATTGCTGCTGCAATATTGGTGAAATTGTACGCTCCTTTAAGTTGACTGATAATTTCTGTACCCTCGATAAGTGTCACAATATTTTGGTCTGCTCCTCGATCAATATTTTGAATTGTAACTGCTGCTTTGTCGCTGGTTCCAAAGGAAAATGTTTTTTGATTCTGTGTAGCTGATACTTGTATTGGATCTGCTGAGTTGATTAGGCATACCCCCTTATTCTTTACTAAGAATTGGTAGAGCTCAGATTTTCCTTGAACCACACCTTCAATACTTCCAAAACCTTCTAGATGTGCTTTTCCGAAATTGGTTATATAGCCATGGGTAGGGGCAGCTATTGCGGCTAAGAGTTCAATTTCTTTGAGGTGGTTCGCTCCCATTTCAATCAAGGCAATTGCTGTATTCGAATTGATATTCAAAAGGGTCAGGGGTACTCCAATGTGGTTGTTGAGGTTCCCGATCGTTGCTGTTGTATTGAATTGCTGCGACAGGACACTGTTAATCAATTCTTTTGTAGTAGTCTTTCCATTTGATCCCGTAAGCCCTATTACGGGTATGCTAAATTGCATGCGATGGTAATGAGCGAGTGTTTGTAGACTTTTAAGGCAATCTTCTACGATAATATACCGATTGTCTTCTTTAAAGTACTCGGAGTCGTCTACAACCACATAAGAAGCTCCTTTGTCGAGGGCTTCTTTTGCAAATCTATTGCCATTAAAATGTTCTCCTCGTAAGCAGATAAAAAGTGTTCCTTCCTCGATTTTTCGTGAATCGGTTGTTACCCCAGTGGATTTTAGGAAATAGGAATAAAGATCTTTTGCCTCCATGAAATAAAAAAGGCATTTCGTTAAAAATGCCTTTTGATTTGATTAACCTTTACGCTTGTGTCTGGCCGTTTTTTTAACTTTGCTTTTCGAACCTAATCGAGTCATAGCACATCTAAAGCCAATGTGATCTGTAGCCAGATATTGCGGCATAAAACGTCTTTGAGCTGGATCGAGCCAGTAAGCTCTATCTTTCCATGATCCACCTTTGTATACACGAACTTCATCTGTAATTAAGGAAGTTCTTTTGTTGGATTTATCTTTTGTTCGAACTAAGTTGCCGTCTTCATCTACGGTAACCTTTGCATGCGTTGGAGCATCGTACATAGCTGTGGTTTCTGGACGAGCATTTTCACCTTCCTCTTCTTCATCTCCAAATCTTGAGAACAGACGAGTTGATCCCAAGTCACCATCTCTAAAGTTTTTGTTATCACTTTTAGTAAAATTTTGTCTAAGGAATGTTTCTTCTTCGTCAATAGCTACTTTTTCAAGTTGACCAGGTAGTCTTTTCAAAAGTACCTTTCCATTTGGAAGCGTATCATATACCAATTGATCTGGCGAAATCACTTGCGCTTTTCCGTCTTCACTAATTACGTCTTTTAGGTAAACATTACCTCTATAGTAGTTGAAATCACTGGCTTCATCGTCAACAATAGGACGATATACATCGGCAACCCATTCGGCAACATTTCCTGCCATATCATAAATTCCAAAATCATTTGGAGGATATGCTTTTACTTGTATTGTAATATCGGCTCCATCATCTGACCATCCCGCAATTCCACCATAATCTCCCTTACCAAGTTTAAAGTTTGCTAATTGATCTCCTTCCGAACGTCGTTCTTCAGAACGTGTATATTCTCCTGACCATGGGTATTTTTTCTTTCCACGATACGTATTATATTCTCTATCTCCTACCAAAGCTAAAGCTGCATATTCCCATTCAGTCTCCGTAGGAAGTCTGTATGAAGGCAATAAAATTCCTTTGTCAACACCTGCGTAAACATTTACTTCAGTCGTGTCTTTTTGCATACGACCATTTTTACCCGTTAAACTGTCAATTTTTCCACCATAAGTGGTTTCGGGACGTTTGAGGTAGGCTCCTGTGCTGAAAGTACTGTTTGCGTCAACTTCTGTATAACGCACATCTTTTTGAATGTAGGCTTCACGTTCAAGAATGAATTCATTTACACGATCGGTTCTCCATTCAGCAAATTGAACAGCCTGTAACCAATTAACTCCTACAACAGGATATTCTGCATAGGCAGGGTGTCGTAAATAGTTTGTGGTAAGTTCTTCGACATATCCCAACTGGTTTCTCCAAACCAAAGTATCGGGCAGAGCTCCATTATACAGTTGTTTAAACTGTCTTTGGTCTTGTGGAAAAACTAAGGTGATCCAGTCCAAGTATTCTAAATACATTAGGTTTGTAACCTCTGTTTCGTCGATGTAGAAGGACATCACGTGCTGCTTATTTGGAGAATTATTCCAGTCATGCATAACATCGTCTTGTACCTGTCCTTTTGTAAATGTTCCTCCTTCTATAAATACGAGGCCGGGACCAGTTTCTTGATCCTCAAATTCAACGTTGTATTGAAACCCGCCTTTTTTTGAATTTATACCCCATCCCGTTGCTCTTGATTGATTGTTTTTCCCACAGGAAATAGCAATTAATGCTGTAAAAGCGATTAGAATAGCGTTTTTAGATAATAAGTTGATTCTCATAAATATTATATAAAGTACTCGTTTTTTTTACTTAATGTATGCAATATACAAAATCTACTCTTGCATCTTAACTTTAACGCATTGTTTGCGTTCAGATTCTTAAATAAGAACGTATGAAATATTAGATTATTATCCACGACCTTGTTCTTATGTTTATTTTTTAATTTTTTTGCGCATAAGATTTTTAAAAAAAAAGCGTTATATGATTATATGACAAGTAAAATATTTCAGGTAAAGGCCTGTTTAAGAGCAGTTTTAACTACTTTTTTTTGCTTTGCCTTTGCCATAGAAACAATTGCACAAGAACGCGTAATTACAACGGGTGTCCCCTTTCTATTAATAACACCAGATGCACGTGGTGCAGCAATGGGAGAGCAAGGGGTCGCAACATCTGTCGATGCCTTTTCTCAGCAATGGAATCCTGCTAAATATGTTTTTGCAGAACAAAAATCCGGTTTTGGAGTGAGTTATACTCCTTACTTAAGTAAACTGGTTAATGATATTTTCTTAGCGAACCTCACCTATTTCAATAAAAATACGGATCGAAGTGCTTGGGCTGCTAGTCTTAAGTATTTTAGTTTAGGCGACATTGTATTAAATGATTTAGTTGCCGGCACTATTATTGAACAAGGGATTGAACGTCCCAATGAGCTCACTTTAGATTTTTCTTATGCCTTGTTGCTCAACACCAAATATTCCATGGCGGTAGCTGCGCGATTTATACGATCGGATTTAAAAATCTCATCGGATCTTGACGCTACTTCTGCTAATACACTCGGGATTGATATTGCGGGTTTTTATAGAAGTGACTTATTCGATTTTAGAGATAAAAAAGCACGCCTACGACTTGGGTTTAATATTTCGAATATTGGTCCTAGGTTGAAGTATGATGAAGGTGGGCAAAAAAACTTTATCCCAACGAATCTAAGGCTGGGATCTGGGCTGAACGTCCATTTAGACACTAATAATAAAATATCTTTTAATTTAGAAATTAACAAGCTATTGGTTCCTTCTCCAGTTGCTGTAATTGACGAAGACACGGGTCTGATTGAGCGTTATCAGCAGCCTGATATTAGTTTTTTGCAGGGCGTTTTTGAATCGTTTAATGATGCTCCTGATGGTTTCTCTGAAGAATTAAAAGAAATTACTTGGGGTTTTGGTTCAGAGTATAATTTTCAAGACGCTTTTGCTTTGCGGGGAGGATATTTTCATGAAAGCATTGAGAAAGGATCTCGTAAATATTTCACCTTAGGCGCAGGCTTTTCTTTGAATTTTGCAGCGATTGATATTTCCTATCTTTTTTCAACTTCTAAAGTTAGAAACCCCCTCGAAAATACCCTTAGATTCTCCATGACTTTTGATTTGGCAGGCACCCCTGTAACTGAGTCTGAGGACTAGTCAGGTACCATAATTTCTTTTTCCGAAGAAATCCATTAATTTTATTGTGATTTTAACAACTTATTGGCTCAATAAGCCCATTTTTCACATGAATAAAATCAATAAAATATTGTATTTTTGGGCTCAGATCAAAATTTTTTCAAATAACAATATTAATGAAGAAAATAACAAAACAAACCTATATCGATTGGTATTCAAACATGCTCTTCTGGAGAAAGTTTGAAGACAAATTAGCCGCAGTGTACATTCAGCAAAAAGTAAGAGGATTCCTTCACTTATACAATGGTCAAGAAGCGATTCTTGCTGGGTCACTACATGCAATGGAATTAGGTAAAGATCGTATGATTACGGCCTATAGAAATCACGTTCAACCCATCGGGATGGGTGTAGATCCCAAACGCGTTATGGCTGAACTTTATGGAAAAGCTACCGGAACATCAAGTGGTTTAGGTGGTTCCATGCATATTTTTTCAAAAGAATTTAAATTTCATGGTGGTCATGGAATTGTTGGAGGTCAAATCCCTCTAGGAGCTGGAATGGCTTTTGGTGACAAATATAATAATACCGGTGGCGTTACACTTTGTTATATGGGAGACGGTGCAGTGCGTCAAGGATCACTCCATGAAACCCTCAATTTAGCTACTCTATGGAAACTACCGGTAGTCTTTGTTGTTGAAAACAATGGATATGCAATGGGTACTTCTGTTGCAAGAACAGCTAGTCATGAAGAGATATGGAAACTGGGACTTGGTTATGAAATGCCTTGTGGTCCAGTTGACGGTATGGACCCTGTTGCAGTTGCCGAGGCTTTGGACAAAGCAATCAAACTTGCAAGAGAAGGAGGTGGACCTTCTTTCTTAGAAATGAAAACCTACCGATACAGAGGGCACTCCATGTCTGATGCACAACAATATCGTACCAAAAAAGAAGTTGAAGAGTATAAAAAAGTAGACCCAATTTCTCAGGTTAAGGCTATTATTCTTGAAAAAAAATACGCAAAGCAGTCAGACCTTGATGCGATCGAGGCTGATGTTAAGGTACGTGTTTCGGAATGTGAAAAATTTGCTGAAGCTTCTCCATACCCTGAAAAATCGGTTATGTATGATGCTGTTTACGAACAAACAGATTATCCTTTTATTAAACATAAATTAAGCTAGATATGGCAGAAATTATAAACATGCCTCGATTAAGCGACACCATGGAAGAAGGTACTGTCGCTACTTGGTTTAAAAAAGTTGGAGATACCGTATCTGAAGGTGATATTCTTGCAGAAATCGAAACGGATAAAGCTACAATGGAATTCGAAGCATTTTATGCGGGAGAATTATTACATATTGGAATACAAGAAGGTGGAACTGCACCCGTAGATACTCTTTTGGCAATTATAGGTGAGAAAGGCGAAGACATTTCTGCTCATTTAGGTGGAGGTTCTCCAGCGGTTGCAGCGGAGGAAACTGCTGATGAAGCAGCAGCATCTGAACCAGTTGCTCTTCCTAGCGATGTTGAAGTTATTACCATGCCACGTTTAAGTGACACCATGGAAGAAGGTACGGTTGCTTCTTGGTTAAAGAAAGTAGGTGATACGGTTGCTGAAGGGGATATACTGGCAGAAATAGAAACAGATAAGGCGACTATGGAATTTGAATCTTTTCACAACGGAACTCTGTTGTATGTTGGGATTCAAGAAGGCGAATCGGCACCAGTTGATAGCGTATTGGCTATTATTGGAGCTAAAGATGCCGATGTTAAAGCTGCAATTGCATCCTTGGGTTCTAAGCCAACCTCTGTTGCTGAAGCTCCAAAACCTGAAGCTCCAAAAGCTGTAGCTGCTAAAGTAGAGACTCCTAAGGCTGCAGTTACTCCAGTCGTTGCAGTGAAAAAAACAAATAATGGTAGGATTATAGCATCTCCTCTTGCTAAGAAATTAGCTGAAGAAAAAGGAATTGATATCGCGATGGTATCGGGTTCTGGAGATGGAGGAAGAATCATCAAAAGAGATATAGAGAGCTATCAACCAGTTGCTGGAGGTGTTCGACCTTTTGTACCAGCAGGAGTTGAGTCTGTTGAGGAGATGGCAAACAGTCAAATGCGCAAAACAATTGCCAAACGTTTAGCCGCTTCCAAATTTACAGCACCGCATTATTACTTAGGCGTTGAGTATGACATGGACAATGCCATTGCCTTTAGAACGCAATTCAATTCTATTCCAGATACTAAGATCTCATTCAACGATATTGTTGTTAAAGCAACTGCCTTAGCATTAAAAAAACATCCGCAAGTAAACTCTAGGTGGTACGATGATAAGATTGTAAAACACAACCATGTACATATGGGTGTTGCTGTTGCTGTCGACGACGGACTGGTAGTACCTGTGGTTCAATTTGCAGATGAGCAATCATTACCTCAAATCGGAGCACTCGTAAAGGACTACGCAGTGCGCGCACGAGATAAAAAACTGACACCTGCTGAGATGGATGGTAGCACATTTACCATTTCTAATTTGGGAATGTTTGGAATTCAAGAATTTACTTCGATAATCAACCAGCCCAATTCCGCCATTTTATCGGTCGGAGCTATAGTTCAAAAACCAGTAGTAAAGAATGGGCAAATTGTTGTTGGTAATATGATGAAGCTTACCCTTGCTTGTGACCATAGATCGGTTGATGGAGCTACGGGTTCAAAGTTTTTACAAACGTTGCAACAGTATATTGAAAATCCTTTAACAATGTTGTTATAGCGTTTTAATTGAAAAAGTATAAACCCGCTCTCAGCGGGTTTTTTTTTATTTAACTTGTACGCTATAATTAAGATTAAAATAAAAGAAAGTTGAAAAAGAACATCATCATAACGGGAGCTGGAAGAGGGATTGGTAGAGCGACAGCATTACTTGCTGCTTCTCAGGGGAATCAAGTTTTTGCAATTTCAAGAACCATCGACGACTTAAAGGGGATAGAGAACATTCAAGCTTTTTCAGTAGATCTAATAAACCCAGAAGCGATTAAATCATTTTGTCAAGAGTTTGCTTCACGAGGAATTTTAATTGATGTTTTGATCAATAATGCTGGGAAACTAGAAAATATTCCTTTTGAAGAAACGGCTTTCGATATTTTTGAATCTGTATTTAAAGTAAATGTTTTTGGTTTGGCTGAGCTTACGCGCCAACTTTTACCGATGATTAATCCAAAAGGGCATGTTGTTAATATAAGCAGTATGGGAGGTGTTCAAGGCAGTTCAAAATTCCCCGGATTGGCAGCCTACAGCAGTAGTAAAGGAGCTGTAATAACATTAACAGAATTACTTGCTGAAGAGTTTAAAGAAACAGGGCCTGCATTTAATGCATTAGCCTTTGGAGCGGTTCAGACTGAGATGCTCGAAGAAGCTTTCCCAGGATATCAAGCACCCCTGAGTGCAAAAGAGATGGGTTCATACCTCTTGAATTTTGCATTAACAGGACATCAATTTTATAACGGTAAGGTTTTGCCAGTTTCTTCGGGTACCCCCTAATTTTATTTTCAATGACTTCAGTTTTTGACTCGATACCCACTACGGCAGTCCCTCAAGTTGAGTCGTATTTGTCGGCCTTTAAAGTTGATGTTAAAGTTGTTTCTAAAAGAAAAACAAAGCACGGTGATTATAGAAAGACCTTGTCTGGTGCACACCAAATAACGATCAATAGAGGTTCCAATCCTTATCGTTTCTTATTGACATTAATTCATGAGTTGGCCCATTTTGCTGCTTTTCAGGAATTTGGCTATCGAATACAGCCCCATGGAAAAGAGTGGAAAACGACTTTTCAGAAGCTGATGTTGCCGTTAATCAATCCAGCTGTTTTTCCAGAAAGTTTATTAGCCGTAATTGCATTGCATTTTAAAAATCCAAAGGCCAGTAGTGATACAGATTTTAAGTTAGTAATGGAGTTGGGTAAGTTCGACCCCATTCGTGATAGAACGTACATCTTTGAATTAGAAGAAGGTACACTTTTTTCAATTCCAGATGGAAGAGCATTTCGACTTGGAAGAAAACGTGTTAAGCGGTTTGAATGCGAAGAAATATCAACACGGAAGAAGTATATTTTCAGTCCCCATGCTGAGGTAACCAAAATTAAAGAACAACCATAAAACAAGCACCTACACTCTCTAAGTTTGGAGGAGTAATTAATTTGATTCTTTGATGTAAATGGCCCTGATTTTTTTAAACATCTCAGAAGAGTATACAAATTTTGTTACTGCTTCGTTATCTGTTTTAAAAATCTCTTGGTTGGTACCTTCCCATTGTTTCAACCCGTTTTCAAGAAATACAATTTTTTCACCAATTTCCATTACCGAATTCATGTCGTGCGTATTAATAACCGTTGTAATTTTATATTCTTGGGTTATCTCTTGAATGAGGTTGTCAATTAATATAGCTGTTCTGGGATCTAATCCAGAATTAGGTTCGTCACAAAAAAGATATTTAGGATTCATTATTATGGCTCGAGCAATGGCCACTCTTTTTTTCATTCCTCCAGAAATTTCTGACGGTTTTTTGTGGTTTGCGTCTATTAAATTCACCCGATTAATTGCTGTATTGGCACGATCTCTTAATTCATCTTCATCGGCATTGGTGAACATTCTCATGGGAAACATGATATTTTCTTCAACCGTCATTGAATCAAAAAGAGCACTGCCCTGAAAAACCATTCCGATTTCTTGTCTTAAAAGCGCCCTTGTTTTTAAATCCATACTGCTTAAGGCAGTACTGTCGAAAATAATATCGCCTCCTGTAGGTTCAAAAAGGCCAATAATACATTTTAAAAACACTGTCTTTCCAGAGCCACTTTGACCAATAATCAAATTGGTTTTCCCTTTTTCAAAGGCGGTGTTTATTCCCTTCAGGACTTGAGTTTCTTCGAACGATTTTATGAGGTTGTTTATTTGAATCATTCTACGTAAGCAATAGGTTAGTAACAATTGTATTCGTGATAATAATGGCAACACTGGTCCATACAAACGAAGTGGTGCTGGCTTTTCCAACATCCAAAGCACCACCTTTCATAAAATAACCATGATAAGAAGGAATGGTGGCTAGGAGCATCGCAAACAAAAATGTTTTAATAAATGCATACACAATATGAAAGGCTTTGAAATCAAGTTGGAGGCCTTCAATGAAATCTGCGTGAGAGGAAAATCCACCACTAATACAAGCAAGATAACCGCCAAAAATACCCAAAGTCATAGAAATGCTTATTAGAAAAGGGTACAAGGTCATCGCTGCAATTTTAGGGAAAATCAAATAATTATAGGTGTTGATACCCATGACCTCGAGCGCATCTATTTGTTCAGTAACGCGCATGGTTCCCAAACTGGAAGTGATGAACGAGCCTACTTTTCCAGCCATAATAACCGATATGAAGGTAGGAGCAAATTCTAGAATTATGGATTGTCTTGTTGCAAAACCTACTAAATAACCGGGGAGTAATGGATTATCGGTATTGATTGCAGTTTGAATGGCTACAACACCGCCAACAAAAAAAGAAATAAAGGCAATAATTCCTAGCGAACCTATAATCAAATCATCGATTTCACGTAGAATTAATTTTCGAAGTACATTCCATTTCGTGAATTTTCCAAAAGTTTTTTGGATCATTAACACGTACTGTCCAATATGGGTTAAAGTTTTCATTGCTCTAAAATACACAAAACTTAAAAATTAAAGTCCCAAATAACTTAAAGGAATCTATTAAATATGGCTTTCTTAGATTTGATAGGTGATGGCGTTGATATTCATACCAGCACCAACGCTAGCAAATAAAACGACATCGCCTTTTGCTAACTCATGCCCTTCTTTTTGGGATTTAAGAACTTGATCAAAGAGTGTAGGAATAGTAGCAACAGAACTATTTCCGTGTGTTTCGATGTTCATTGGGAGGACATTAACTGGCACTTTTTCTTTGTAAAGTCTATAAAAGCGTTTCACGATAGCTTCATCCATTTTTTCGTTAGCTTGATGGATGAATATCTTCTTGAGGTTTTGTATGGAAGTACCGGATTGATCTAAACAGGCTTTCATTGCGTCGGGAACTCGAGATAAAGCAAACTCATAGACCTTTCTTCCTTGCATTTTAATGAACTGATCGCTGTTGTTCGATTGGTATGAATCGCCAAAAAACAACATATCGATTTCGTTGTTATCGGTATAGGTAACCGATTCGTGCGCCAAAATACCACCAGATTTTTCAGAGTCTTGGATGATGGTAGCACCTGCACCATCTGCAAAAATCATGGAATCCCGATCATTGGCATCCACAACTCTTGAAAGTGTCTCGGTACCTATGACCAAACACTTTTTTGCCATTCCAGATTTTATAAATGCTTTTGCTTGAATCACTCCTTCAATCCAACCGGGACATCCAAAGAGGATGTCATAGGCTACACACTTAGGGTTTTTTATTCCTAAGGCTGCTTTTACTTTAGAGGCTAAACTTGGGAGCGAATTCGATTGATTTGACCCGAATCGAGTATCTCCAAAATTATGAGCAACAATGATGTAATCCAGGGTTTCTTGATCAATCTTAGAATCGGTTATTGCCTTTGTAGCTGCATGGGCCGCTAAGTCCGATGAGTTTTGATCTTGGGTAGCGTAGCGACGCTCTTTGATCCCTGTTATTGAACTGAACTTCTCAATGATCTCTGCATTTTCAACATCGAAGGGAAGGCCGTCATTTGTTAAAAAAGTATGGTTTAGAAAGTCGCTGTTCTTTTGAATTTGACTTGGGATGTAACTACCTGTACCTGTGATTTTTATATTTAAGGGCTCGCTCATATACAAATGTAGTAAAGTACAGAGGTGCTTGGCTGTTTTACCTCAAAATCATACGAAGTTCAACATTCCTTATTTCAGTTAAAAAGAAATAACATAACAAAATTAAATCTTGATTATTAGATATTTACATACTCTTCTATGGGAGGACAACTGCATATTAAATTACGATCTCCAAAGGCTTCATCCACCCTTCTGACCGAGGGCCAAAACTTATTTTCTCGAACAAATTCTAAGGGATATAATGCCTTTTGTCTGCTGTATTCAAAAGACCATGCATCCGTAGTTGCCATCTGGAGTGTATGTGGGGCATTTTTTAAAATACTACCTTCTGTATGCATTTCTTGCTCTCCAATTTCATGTGCAATCGCAATCATAGCGTCACAAAAACGATCGATTTCTGCAATGTTTTCACTTTCGGTAGGTTCTATCATCATCGTTCCAGCAACGGGAAAAGAAACGGTAGGAGCATGGAAACCATAATCCATAAGTCGCTTGGCAACATCTACAACCTCAATGCCTTTTTCCTTAAAAGGCCTGAGGTCAATAATCATTTCATGAGCTGTTCTTCCTTTTTCGCCAAGGTAGAGAATAGGGTAGGTTTCCTCCAATCGTACTTTGATGTAGTTGGCGTTCAGGATAGCAATTTCGGTAGCCTTTTTAAGTCCTTTTCCTCCCAGCATTTTGATGTAGCCGTACGAAATCAAGCAAGCGAGTGCCGAGCCCCAAGGTGCTCCTGAGATTGAACTTATGGGATTCGTTCCTCCAGTTGTTATCATGGGATTGCTGGGTAAAAAAGGAGCTAAATGCTCAGCTACACAAATGGGTCCAACTCCTGGGCCTCCTCCTCCGTGAGGAATAGCAAAAGTTTTATGTAGGTTGAGGTGGCATACGTCTGCCCCGATAATGGCTGGACTAGTTACGCCAACTTGTGCATTCATATTGGCGCCATCCATATACACTTGACCCCCATTGTCATGAATCAATTGGGTCATTTTTCGGATGTTCGATTCAAACACTCCGTGTGTTGATGGGTAGGTGACCATCAGAGCAGCTAAATTGTCTTTATGTTCAAGAACCTTAGCAGAAAAATCTTCCCAATCAATATTACCAATAGCATCGGTAGCTGTAACAACTACTTTCATTCCCGCCATAACAGCAGAGGCAGGGTTAGTTCCGTGCGCAGAAGCTGGAATAATACAGATGTTGCGATGATGATCCCCTCGATTGGTATGATAGGCTCTAATAACCATCAACCCAGCATATTCTCCTTGTGCCCCTGAATTTGGCTGGAGTGAGGTTGCATAAAATCCAGTAACTTCATTCAATTGTTCTTCGAGCTCTTTTAATATGTGCTGATACCCTTGTGCTTGATCTAGAGGAACAAAAGGGTGCAACCCATTCCATTGTGCCCAACTTAGCGGAAGCATTTCACTAGCTGCATTCAATTTCATAGTACAAGAACCCAAGGATATCATAGAATGATTGAGGGCTAAATCTTTTCTTTCAAGGCGTTTGATGTAGCGCATCAGACTTGTTTCAGAATGATACGAATTGAAAACAGGATGTGTTAAAAAAGCAGAATTTCGAGCTTGACTCGCTGGAATTGTTGATTTAAAACCCGTTGGATATGAAGCTCCTTTTTGTTGGCTATAGGTTTCAAAGACATCAACTAGTTTGGCAAAACTTTTTTCAGTTACGGTTTCATTAAAAGCAATTGCAATATGGTTGGCATCAACAGTGAGTAAATTGATTTCGTGAGCTTCTGCAAGTGCAGTCAATCGAGCAGCATCAGCTTTGATTAATAAGGTGTCAAAATAATTTTCATTGAGTTGCTCCACAGCAAGTTTTTCAAGAATTGCTTCAAATCGAACAGCTTGAAGATGAATTTTTGTAGCAATATTCTTAAGCTCTTTTGGCCCGTGATATACAGCATACATTCCTGCCATAACTGCAAGTAAAACTTGAGCAGTACATATGTTGGATGTAGCCTTATCTCTTTTGATGTGTTGTTCTCTTGTTTGAAGTGCCATGCGTAAAGCGGGTGCACCATCTAAGTCTCTAGTTTGTCCAATAATTCTCCCTGGAAGGTTTCTTTTATAAGCTTCACGGGTAGCAAAATAAGCAGCATGTGGTCCACCATAACCAAGAGGTATTCCAAAACGCTGTGTAGTTCCTACTACTGCGTCTACACCGTAATTTCCTGGAGCTTCAAGAAGGGTAAGGCTCAACAAATCGGCCGCGACAACTGTTTTTATATCAAACGCTTGAACTTTTTTAACTAAATAAGGGAGGTCGCAAATTGCACCATACTTTCCAGGATATTGAAAAAAAGCTCCAAAAAAATCGGTGTTAAAATCAAAGGTAGCTGCATTTCCTTCCACCAGTTCAATTCCAATCGGTTCTGCTCGGGTCTTGAATAAAGCAAGCGTTTGGGGGAGTACATCTTCAGACACAAAAAAGAGACGACTGTTGTTCTTTTTTTGTTCTCGTGATCGAGCAGCAAATAGAAGGGTCATCGCTTCTGCAGCCGCAGTGCTTTCGTCTAATAGGGAAGCATTTGCCAATTCCATTCCCGTTAAGTCGGTCACTACGGTTTGAAAATTAAAAAGAGCCTCTAGTCTTCCTTGCGCAATTTCTGCTTGATAGGGTGTGTATGCTGTATACCATCCTGGGTTTTCTAGGATGTTTCTTTGGATTACTGCTGGGGTGATGGTAGGATGATACCCTAAGCCAATGTAGGTGTCAAATAATTTATTTTTTTGTGAAATAAGCTGTAATTCTGTTAAAAATTCGTGCTCACTAATACCATCGGGGAGGTTCAAATCTGTTTTTAGAGCAATATCAGCTGGGATTGTTTCACTCAATAAAGTTGCTATAGAATCGGCTCCAATTACATCAAGCATTTGCTTAACTTCTCTTTCGTTGGGTCCTAAGTGTCTCGATTCAAAAGTTCCGTCCATCTTAAATAGTTATTTACGCAAACTTAGTTAAAATAGAACCTAAACTTCTCTACTTTTTGCCCCTAAATAAGATAAGTTTTCAACTAAATTTTGCGGAAATTTTTCAAGAGGCCTTTGGGTAGTATTTCAGGATAAATAAGGGGTTCAAGTATTATAATTGATCATTCAACTCGGACATATAAACAGTTTTGATACTTTTGCGCTGTGAAACAACTTCAACGTTTTTTCGATTTCTATCTCAAATCCAGCATACATGTCGCTTTGATGGTGCTGTGTATGTTCGAAATAACCCGAATTGAATGGGGTGTCACTATTGTGTTATCAGAGCAGCTATTTGTTTTTTTAGCATCACTTGTGGCTTATAATTTTGTCAAATACTCCAATCTTGTCAGAGTTAAATTCAATAGGACGTCTAAACGTTTTATTACAATCGTTTTGATATCGCTTTTGAGTTCACTCGCAGCGGCATATTTTTTATTTTTCTTTTCTCAATCTAAGCTGTATGTTGTCTTGGTTGCCACGTTACTATTGCTTTTATATGTAGTCCCTCTAAATTCATCGAGCTCAAATCTAAGGACTGTTGGAGGAGTTAAAATTCATATTGTTGCCCTTTGTTGGACTTTAATCACAGGAGTGCTCCCGCTCATTGATGAAGTTAACACAACAGAAATTTCTTTTTGGCTCACTTTGATTCAGCGTTATCTTTGGATTATTTTAGCATTACTTCCTTTTGAGATTGCTGATTTTAGTACAGACGATAAAGCGTTGAGTACTTTGCCGCAAGTTTTAGGGAAACAGAAGACAAAGTTTTTAGGCTATATTCTTGCTTTTCTTGTTGTATCTATTGCTTTTAAAGGCTATGAAAAGGTTGTGTGGTGCTATCTTGTCATGATGCTTTTGTATGTTTTCTTCTTAAGGAGAAGTTCAGAAGATCAACATCCGAACACAAATGCTTTTTGGGTAGAAGGAATTCCTTTTATTGGTTGGCTTATCTTATATTTACCGCATTAAAATTTCATAATAATGGTTCGTCTTTTTGTCCTATTTGTCTTGTTGCAAAGTAAATTAGTTACGCTAAAAGTAGATTCTTTTGCTTCACAGTTATCGCCTGAATCTGTTCTTATTGATGTTCGGACGCACCAAGAGTTTTTAGCGGGGCACATCGAGGGGGCTATCAACATCGATGTCACTGCTGCTGACTTTGCCACCATAATAAATCAGTTTCCAAAAAAAGGACCCGTTTACATTTATTGCCGATCGGGTAAGAGAAGCACTCGTGCAGCAAATCAGATGAAAACTATGAATTTCAAAAAGATTGTTGAACTAGAAGGGGGCTATTTGGCTTGGAAAAAGATGAATTTTATTTCTCAATAAGTCCAGCTCTTCTCAACAATGCCTTTGGGTCTGGCTTAGATCCTCTAAAACGTTTATACAGTTTCATAGGATGCTCCGTTCCACCCTTAGAGAGTACATGATCGTGAAACGCTTGCGCCGTTTTTTTATCAAAAACTCCTTTTTCCAAGAACAATTCAAAAGCATCTGCATCCAATACTTCAGCCCATTTGTAACTGTAATATCCCGCTGCATATCCCCCCTGGAAGATGTGAGAAAACGAAGTGCTCATGCAATTTTCTTCTATGCTCGGCGTAAATTGAAGTTTGCTGATTTGCTTTTCTTCATGCGCTTTTACCGAGGTTATTTCTGTTGCTCTTTCGTTGTGGTAAGACAGGTCTAGATAACCAAAACTCAGTTGTCTCAAAGTTTGTAAACCTTGTTGGAATTGAGAAGCATTTTTGATTTTTTGGACATACTGCATCGGAATTGGTTCACCGCTTTTGTAATGATGGGCAAACAAAGACAATGCTTCTTCCTGATAACACCAGTTTTCTAGAATTTGACTGGGTAGTTCAACAAAATCCCAAGAAACACTGGTTCCGCTTAGGCTACCGTATTTGGTGTTGGCAAGCATTCCGTGAAGCGCGTGACCAAATTCGTGGAAGAGTGTGGTAACTTCATTGAAACTTAAGAGTGCTGGATCATCATTTGTAGGTGGAGAAAAGTTACATACAATAGAAATATGCGGGCGCTGACTTTGGGTTTGAGAACGATAAGAGGTCATCCAAGCGCCACTTCTTTTTCCAGATCGTGGATGGAAATCTGCGTATAAAAGCGCATGAAAGTCACCCTTTTCGTTAAAAACTTCGTAGCAGACGACATCCTTATGATATCCTTGAATTGCATCCGACTGCTCAAAACGCAAACCGTATAAGCGCTTCACTATTTCAAATAAACCCTTTAAAACATTGGGTAAAGGAAAATAAGGCTTGAGAATTTGCTCATCAAAATCAAAAAGTTCTTGTTTAAGTTTTTCAGAAACATAGGAAGTATCCCATTTCTGTAAATCTTTAAGATCCAGTTGATCTTCCGCAAAACGTTCGAGTTGCTCCCATTCATTTTTAGCATAGGGGAGTGCATTTTGGTAAAGATCATCTAAGAACTGATTTACTTGTGAAGCAGATTGTGCCATGCGTTCTTCCAATACAAAATCTGCATGAGCGCTATAGCCAAGGAGATTTGCACGGTCTTTTTTTAGTTGAACCAACTTTAGAATGATGGATTCGTTGTTGTTTTCGTTCTCTTGAAAACCTCTTTTGCCGAAGGCGAGACTCATTTTCTTTCTAAGCGCTCGGTCATCAGCAAAGGTCATAAAGGGTACGTAGCTCGGATAGTCTAATGTAAAAACCCAACCGTCTTTATTTTTCTCTTTGGCTAGGGTCTCTGCTTGTGTGATGCTTGTTTGTGGAAGTCCACTCAATTGTTTTTTGTCTTTCAAATGAAGTTCAAAAGCCTGGGTATCGGCAAGGACATGTTCGCCAAATGAAAGGCTCAATTGAGCTAACTCTGTGTCGATTAAGCGTAATTTATCTTTGTCTTCTGGTGATAAAAGAGCGCCGTTTCGAACAAACCCTTTGTATTCTTTTTCAATTAGAGTCAGTTGTTCTGGATCTAAACCTAGGGTTTCTTTTTTGTTGAAAATATTCTTAATGCGATCGAATAAAACTTTATTTAGGCGCACATCATTTTGAAATTGCGTTAATAAGGGTGCGGCTTTTTGGGTTACTTCTTGAAGCTCATTACTTGTTTCAGCACTGTTTAGGTTGAATAAAATTCCTGAGATTATACCCAGCTGTTCACCACTTTGTTCCAGAGCCTCAAGTGTATTTTTGAAAGTAGGCATTGCTGGGTTAGAACAGATGTGATCAATTTCTTCGAGTGTTTTACTGATTTCTAGCTCAAGCGCAGGAATAAAGTCAGTCGTTTGAATTTGTTCGAAAGGAGCACTTTGGTGTAGCGTTTCAAAAACGCTGTTGAGGATATTTTTCAAAAGGCAAATGGGGATTAGTTTAGGTTCTTAGCAGAGTCAATTACTTTAGTTTTCATGGATTCCTTGTACTCCAGAATAGTTTGCTGTACCACCTGGTCTGAACTGCCTAGAATTTGAGCCGCTAAGATTCCTGCATTTTTAGCACCATTCAATGCAACAGTAGCCACGGGAACCCCGCCAGGCATTTGAAGGATAGATAATACAGAATCCCATCCATCAATTGAATTACTCGATTTTACAGGAACACCAATTACAGGGAGTGGGCTTGTTGCTGCTATCATACCCGGAAGGTGAGCGGCACCGCCAGCTCCAGCGATAATAACCTGAATTCCTCTTGTATGCGCCTCTTGTCCATAAGAAATCATTTTCTCTGGAGTACGATGAGCGGATACAATATCAACTTCGAAGTCAATATTAAATTCTTTTAGAATGTCGATTGCTTCTTGCATTACTGGAAGGTCTGATTGACTCCCCATGATGATTCCAATTTTTGCCATTTTATTTCGAGATTACTTGTATTGTTTTTTTTACGTCTTCTGCTATTTTACGTGCCACCTCAAGATTTTCATTGATGATGGTCACATGCCCCATTTTTCTGAATGGGCGGGTATCTTTTTTGCCATAGATGTGGGGAATTACTCCCGGCATAGCTAAGATAGTATTCATCTGTTCATAATAAACAGACCCGGTATGATTTTCTGCTCCAACCAAATTGACCATAACACCCGAAACTTTATTCTTTGTATTTCCAAGGGGTAGGTCTAAAATTGCTCGAATATGTTGTTCGAACTGATCGGTGTAAGAAGTTTCTATGGTTATATGTCCACTGTTGTGGGGACGTGGCGCAACTTCATTGACTAGGATTGAACCAGTATCTGTTAAAAATAATTCGACCGCCAAAAGGCCTACATGTTTAAAAGATTCAGAAACCTGAAGGGCAATTGCTTGTGCTCTTTTAGTTATGTCTTTGCCTAATCGAGTAGGACACAAAACATATTCAACTTGGTTGGCTTCGGGATGAAATTCCATTTCCACAGTTGGATAAGCAACTACATCACCTGAGGGGTTTCTGCAAACTATAACAGCAAGCTCGTGTGTAAAGTGAATTAAATCTTCTGCCAAGCAAGCAACATCTGGAAGTGCACTTAGTTGCTCTTGATTTCGGACAACACTAACACCAGTGCCATCGTAACCCATTAAAGCGGATTTCCATACAAATGGAAAGTCTAACGAATGGTTTTGAACCGCAGTTTTGAGTTGCCCAAGATTTTTGAAATTTTGATGTGGTGCTGTTGGAATGTTCTTTGCTTGATAAAAATCTTTTTGCGTGCTTTTGTTTTGAATGACTTCTAAAGTAGCGGCAGAAGGGTAAACCTCTATACCTTCTTTTTCAAGCTGTTTTAGAGCGTCAAGATTGACGTGTTCAATTTCGAAAGTAAGGACATCTACTTTTTTTCCAAACTCATAAACGGTTTGGTAGTCTTTGAAATCGCCTACTTCAAAATAATCACAAGCTACTTTAGAGGGTGCTGCTTCGCTGGGGTCAAGCACATGGGTTTTGATGTCCCATTTACGAGTAGTGTAGAGCAACATTTTGCCCAATTGACCTCCGCCTAAAATGCCTAAGGTTTTGTGAGTAGAAAAATAGGACATATTTTTTTTTGACAAAAATACGCATATATCTTTGATATCTTAATTTCAAACACAAAAAGCCCTTTAATTTGGGTATCTTTGCCTTTATTAAAATTATTTGATCATGATTAATATCGTACTTTTCGGTAAGCCGGGAGCTGGTAAAGGAACACAAGCTGAGTTTTTGAAATCTCAATACCAATTGGTACATATTTCAACAGGAGATGTATTTCGTTACAACATCAAAAATGCAACAGATTTAGGCAAACTGGCCCAGTCGTATATGGATCAAGGTGATTTGGTACCTGATTCTGTAACCATCAATATGCTCGAAGCTGAAGTAGAAAAAAATCAAGATGCCAAAGGTTTTATTTTCGATGGCTTTCCAAGGACTACAGCTCAGGCCGAAGCGTTGGATGCTTTTTTAGACAAAAAAGAAATGCAGGTTACGGCTACTATTGCGCTTGAAGCTACCGATGATCAATTGGTCGAGCGTTTATTGAAACGAGGAGAAACAAGCGGACGTTCTGACGATCAGGATGAAGCTAAAATCAGAAATCGGTTTGATGAATACAATCAAAAAACGGCCCCATTACGAAATTTTTATACCGACCAAAATAAATTCCATAGTGTCGAAGGGATTGGAACAATCGACGAAATAACAGCTCGAATAACTTCTATTATTGACCGCTTCTAAAACCATAAAATGACTGAAGGAAATTTTGTAGATTATGTAAAACTTGCTCTTACTTCCGGAAACGGAGGTAAAGGATCCATACACCTTCACCGTGAAAAATTCATAACCAAAGGGGGACCCGATGGAGGTGATGGTGGACGAGGAGGTCATATTATTTTGAGAGGAAATCCAAACCTTTGGACCCTCTATTCCTTTAAATTTAAAAAACATTTTGGAGCTGAACATGGAATGCATGGTAGTAAAAATAGAAGTTCAGGCGCTCAAGGAGAAGATGTATATCTCGATGTTCCGCTAGGTACTGTTGTAAAAGATACTGAAACTGAAGAAGTGCTTTTTGAAATCACAGAAAAGGATCAAGAAGTGATTTTAGTCAAAGGAGGTTTGGGTGGCCGCGGAAACTGGCACTTTAAGTCCTCAACTAGACAAACCCCCCGATACGCTCAACCCGGTATGAAAGGTGTCCAGCGTTTCGTCACTTTAGAATTGAAATTACTCGCTGATGTAGGTTTGGTAGGATTTCCCAATGCAGGAAAATCAACTCTTTTAGCTGCTTTGACTTCGGCTAAACCCAAAATTGCTGACTACGAATTTACAACCTTAAAACCCAATTTAGGGATTGTTCATTATCGTGATTATCGTTCTTTTGTAATGGCCGATATTCCAGGGATTATTGAAGGTGCCGCCCAAGGTAAAGGATTGGGTCACTATTTTTTGAGGCATATAGAACGTAATTCTGTTTTGCTCTACGTAATCCCAGCAGATGCCAAGGATGTAAAAAAACAATTTGAGATTTTACGTTCTGAACTTCAAGAATTCAATCCAGAATTGTTAGACAAACAATACATGGTCGTACTATCTAAGTGCGATTTACTTGATGATGAACTCCGTGAAGCTTATGCCGAAGAAATGAAAGCGAGTTTTCCTCATACTCCACATACCATGATTTCATCAATAAGCGAGTACAATCTTCAGACCCTTAAAGACGAACTCTGGAAGGTTTTGGCTCTTGAAAATTCAATTGCGTAAATTTTAATATGGGTCGTATTTCAATAATTTGTTTTGTTGTTTTTTACAGTTGGTCAGCAATGGGGCAAGAAAAAACACCCTATGCAACCTATGATTTTTCTTCTGATCAAGTATATCTAGAAAAACGCTCGGCCTTAGAGAAAGAATCCAGCACCAGCGAGGGATATAATACGTTGATTCGTTGGGCTATAAAACACAAGGATTTTGAAACGGCTATTCAGTATTACGCAAAGTTGATGGAGTTGGAACCAAATAATGTCGAGTATCATTATCGTTTGGCAGGTGTTAATGGAATTCGAATTGATGAGATCAGTAAGTTTAAAGCCTTACCCTATGTCTACGCAATGAAAACAAATTTCATAAAAGCACATCAATTAGATCCAACCCACACCCCAACTCTAACTGCACTTGTTCGGATTTACACCAAGTTACCCGACTTCCTCGGTGGTAACCTAGAGAAAGCAAAAGAATACGCAAAATTACTATCTGATTTGAGTCCAGTCGAAGGCTATCTCGCTCAGGGGTTTATTTTAGAATCTGAAGGCAACACAACTCAAGCTGAAGCCCAATACAAAAACACTTTTGATCTCCTATCTTTCTTAGACAGCTGTGAGGCTTCCGTTGTTGAAGCCTATTTTGAAAATAAAAGTGCTAATCTGAGTTACGAATTAGCTGCTATTGGACTAGCTTTCAATTTAAACTCAACTCGATCCATTTGTGCACTTCAATATTATTTAGAGCAGTTTGATGACTCGGATAATTTACCCAAAGAATGGGCGTTTTATAAGCTTGCCTTGCTCTATGAGAAGACTAACCAAAAGGAACTGGCTGCGGTATACCGAACGTTAGCTTTTGAAATTAACCCTACCTTTAATCCTAAATAGGATTATAATACGAAGAAAGACCCATGAAGAAATTCCATTTTATAGCCATCGGAGGGAGTGCCATGCACAACCTTGCCTTAGCATTACAGTTCAAAGGTTTTAAAATTAGTGGAAGTGATGATGCTATTTTTGAGCCTTCAAAATCTAGATTAGCAAAGGCCGGTTTGCATCCAGAAGTGATGGGGTGGTTTCCAGAAAAAATCACTAAAGATTTAGACGGAATCATCTTAGGAATGCATGCCAAAGAAGATAATCCTGAACTTTTACAGGCAATGGAATTGGGAATCCGAATTTATTCTTATCCTGAATTTCTTTACGAACAGACGAAAAACAAAACACGGGTAGTCATCGCTGGAAGCCATGGCAAAACAACCATCACTTCAATGGTTCTTCATGTTCTAAATAATTGGGAAAAAGAAGTCGATTATATGATTGGCGCTCAACTCGAAGGTTTTGATACCATGGTTCATTTGACAGATGAAAATGATTTTATGCTGATTGAGGGCGATGAATATCTTTCTTCACCTATAGATCGAAGACCTAAGTTTCTTTGGTATAAACCCCATGTTACATTAATCTCGGGCATTGCTTGGGATCACATCAATGTTTTTCCTACCGAAGAAAATTACATCGAGCAATTCGAAACCTATATTGACTCGATTATGCCTGGAGGCGTTTTGGTTTATAACGAATCGGATTCTGTCTTGGAGCGCATAACCGCAGCTTCTCTAAACACCATTCGAAAAGAAAGTTATTGCTTGCCTGATTATTTTATCGAAGAAGGAGTATCTTATTTGAAAACGGATGAAGGCGATTTGCCACTTGAAGTTTTTGGAGAACACAACCTTTCGAATATTGCTGGAGCCAAATGGATTTGCCAACTAATGGGTGTTGATGAGGATGATTTTTTTGAAGCCATAATGAGTTTTAAAGGCGCATCAAAGCGATTGGAGAAAATAGGAGATAATGGATCTTCCTTCTTGTTCAAAGATTTTGCCCATGCTCCTAGCAAGGTTAAGGCAACTTCAGAAGCGGTAGCGCTACAATTTGAAAAACATCATAAAGTATATTGCCTAGAATTACATACCTATAGCAGCCTTAATCCAGCCTTTATTGGACAATATAAAAATGCGCTCAATGGCGCAGACGAAGCTATTGTTTTTTATGATCCAGAAGCATTGAAAGTTAAAAACAGAAGCCCTTTGAGTGAGCAAGAAATCAAAACAGCTTTTGGCACTGAAAATCTCATAGTGTTTTCCAGCCCTAAAGCTTTTCAAGAATTTCTTTTTGAACATGAGTGGAACAAAAGTATCCTCTTGATGATGAGTTCGGGTAACTACGGAGGTATTGATTGGGATACGTTAAAAGAACGTGTGCTTAGCCTTTAGTTTGATGATTGTCGTATAAACGTTCAATGTGGTCAATCACTTGAGACTGACCGTCGATTAGCGCCTGTTTGGCTCTCGATCGATCTTCTTTGTTTTTGTCCTGAGAAATTTTGTATTTCCCTTCCCAAGATGTAACCTCAATATGAAATCCGACAATATAATCCAAGGCAGCTTCCATACGCGGATTGTTTTCTTCTAAAACATAACTAGGATTTGCTCCTTCCAGAAAAGCAGTCATGGCAATTAGACTCTCCTTTACCTCTTGTGCTGCTCTTTTGAGTTTAATTTTTCCGCGCAAATGAACTTTAAAATAGTTCCAAGTTGGGAGCTGTGTAGTGCTGTATTTTGATGGTGAAATATATACTTCGGGGCCGTGAAAAATAAGCTCTAAGTCGTGATCCTTATCTTCGAAATGGCTGATCTGTGGATTGAATTTATCTAGGTGACCTACCAAAGTGCCCAATGTACCTTTCGGAGTATATACTAACGGGATATGTGTGCTTAAAACGGAATTGTTACTCGCTGTAATTACAGTTGCGAGTGGGTACATTTTAATCAGTTCTAAAGCATTTTCGTATTGTTTTTCTTGGTGGTGTTTTGGAGGGTAATTCATTATTAAAAAAGTTATATTTTTATAGACATTATTGATTTTAATTAGCTTTAAACCGTCGTAAACCTACTTTACTATGAACATAATTCCTCCCAAATTTACATTAAAAGACTGGTCTGTTGAAGAACGACCCCGAGAAAAATTAATCAGTCTAGGAGCACAGCAACTGTCAAATGCAGAATTGTTGGCCCTTTTAATTGGGAGTGGAAATCCTGGGGAAACTTCTGTTCAATTAATGCAACGGATTATGGCTTCTCTTAACAATGATCTGAGTGCACTACACAGGATTGGTTTAGATTCCTTATTGCAATGGAAGGGAATTGGTCCAGCCAAGGCCGCAAAAATAAAAGCCGCATTGGAATTAGGGAAAAGAATACAAGGAACTCCTGCACAAGAAAAAGTGAGTTGTACCAGTAGTGCAATTGCTTACGATGCCCTATTTGCGGTCTTGTCCTATCTGGATCAAGAGGAGTTTTGGGTTTTACTATTGAATAGTCAACATCATATTTTAGAAAAAAAATGCTTGAGTAAGGGAGGGATTTCAGAAACTACAGTCGATATTCGGTTGTTGTTTAAGAGCGCCCTTCAAGTTGGAGCAACAGCTATAATTGCTGCTCACAACCACCCTTCGGGAGTTTTAAAACCAAGCACAAGTGACATTCAACTGACGCATAAAATAAAAAAAGCAGGTGACAATATGGATATAAAACTCCTAGATCATTTAATTATTTCTGAAAAAGGCTATTTTAGCTTTGCAGACGAAAAACTACTATAACTATGCTGTTGGTTTATACCCACACGATCACTCCTAGACTCCGATATACTTTCAAGCATTTCTTTGAAAGCGTCCTTGGAATTCAAGTAGATTTCACAACAAAATTGGAAGTTTTTATTGCTCAGAATGGACCTAAAATAAGCTATGCTAACGCCCCATTAGGGAATGAATTTTTTGTAAATTCAAATGCATTGTTGTTTGAGCAAGGGGTTCATGATATCGAAATAACAGTTTCCCAATGGGAAGGCTTAGCTGCTTTTTTTGAATGCAACAAAGACTCCATGCTTCCATTTGATGTTTTTGCAGCTACCTTTTTTTTAATCAGCAGATACGAAGAATACCTAACCCATATAAAAGATGAGTCTGATCGATATATGAGCGACCAATGCCTTGCCGTTCAAAATAATTTTTTAGAACTGCCTGTTATTGACCTATGGGCTCAAAAAACATTCGATTTACTCCTTCAAAAATTCCCTGAACTTGAGCAGACCAAAAAATCTAGGGTACAGTGTATACCCTTGGTTGAAGTTACATCCGCCTATAAATACAAGCATAAATCGTTTCTGAGAAATACGGCTCAGTTCTTAATTTCATTAGGCAATTTTGAATTGTGGAGCCTTGTAGAACAGACCCTAGTGCTGTTAGGCTTTTGGAAAGATCCTTGGAATAATTTTACTGCTTTTTTGTCTTTGTTTAAAAAGACTAAGGTAAAACCGCGTTTTTTCTTTCTGTTTTCTAAAATCACCTTTTACGATCAAGGGATTTCAATTTTCAACGATAGGTTTCAATCTTTAATTAAATCTGTTGCAGATTATCATAAAGTTTCTTTGTTGGTCTCTACAGAAGGGCGTCAAAAAGCTACAATATTCAAAACGGAATTGGAGCGTTTTGAAAGTGTCATTCACAGAAATACAAAATTCTTACGCTTTAATCGCGGTGTAACAACAGTTTTTGACACCTACCGTAATGCTTTGGGAATGGAGCAGGCAGAGGATTTCAGCCTGGGATATCACGATAGAATAGGTTATCGAGCAAGTACAGCGGTGCCTTTTCGATTCTACGATTTAGGTAATGAAATAGAAACCTCTTTGGTGCTTTATGCTGTTGTTGCAACTGAAGAAGCGTTACGAACCTTGGACGCTCAAACTGCTTTTAAGAAATTAGAAACCCTTAAAGATCAAATTCCAACTTCAACGGGAGTTCATGTGTTTTCGGTAACGAATGCGATTTTTTCTCCGCATAATAAAAACACTTTATGGAAAGAAGCCTATACCAACTATATTATAAACTATGATTAATTCACATCAGGTCCAGCATATTTTCTTTGACTTGGACCATACGCTTTGGGATTTTGAAAAAAATTCCGGTGCAACCTTTAAATCGATTTTCAAAGAATTGAATTTTGACTTTTCTCTCAAAGTGTTTTTGGATTTTTATAATCCAATCAATCATTATTTTTGGAAGCAGTATCGCGAGAATATGATTTCGGAAGTTGAGCTTCGATATTTGAGATTAGAAAAAACCTTTGAAGCAATGAAGGTTCCTACTTCGACTGCTCAAATTGACCGTATTTCTGAACTTTATATACAAGAGCTTTCTACGCATACCCACCTTTTTGAAGACACCATTTCAGTTCTAGAATACTTGAATTCTAAGTATACGTTGCACATCATTACCAACGGCTTTGAGCATGTTCAGCAACGTAAACTAGAAAACTCCGGAATCGCTCAATTTTTTAAAACCGTTTTGACTGCTGAGAAAATTGGCGTTAAAAAACCCCACCCAACTATTTTTCTGTCTGCATTGAAAATGGCCGAAGTTCTTCCTGAACATGCTATGATGATTGGAGACAGTCTGGAAGCGGATATTCAAGGCGCATTGAAACTAGGTATGCAGGCAATTCATTTCAACTCGCACAAAGAAGCGTATCACAAAGAATGTCTGATTATTGATCAGTTATCAGATTTAACTAATTTGTTGTAAAATGTTCGGATATGAATTACCCCTCTTTTGTCTAGTAGTTTGACTTAGTGTATTTTTACGTAAAATTCTAGTATGCAAATTCAAGATGCTCAAAAGGCCGTAGACGAATGGATCAAAGATCATGGAGTCCGATACTTCAATGAACTCACTAATATGGCTCAGTTGACTGAAGAGGTTGGGGAAGTAGCTCGAATTATTGCGAGACGTTACGGAGAACAAAGTGAAAAGGAATCGGATAAAAACAAAGACTTAGGAGAAGAGCTTGCGGATGTTGTCTTTGTGGTTTTATGTTTAGCAAACCAAACAGGAATCAACCTTCAAGAGGCTTTTGATAAAAAACTCAACCTAAAAACCCAACGGGATCACGACCGACATCAAAACAATCCAAAACTTAAATAATACGGATGCTGCTACACATTAATCACCCTTCTCAAGACTGTTTGGGAAGCCTCAATATTACCGGTTCAAAAAGCGAGACCAATCGATTGTTACTTTTACAGGCACTGTATCCTGGATTAACTATTCAAAACCGCTCAAACTCGGATGATTCTGTTGCTATGAATCATGCACTAACGACAGACTCAAATCTAATAGACATTCACCACGCCGGAACCGCTATGCGTTTTTTGACTGCTTTTTTTGCAACACAAGAAGGACGTGAAGTTGTTTTAACTGGTTCATTGCGAATGCAAGAAAGGCCCATAGGGGTTTTGGTTGACGCCTTGAGAAAATTAGGTGCTCAAATTGCTTATGAACAAGAAGAAGGATATCCACCACTTCGAATCACCGGAAAAGCATTGAAAGGTGGCGCTGTTTCTTTACCAGCAAACATCAGTAGCCAATATATTTCTGCCTTATTGTTAATTGCGCCGCATTTAGAAGAAGGACTAAACTTGACGCTAGAAGGAGAAATCACCTCCTTGCCTTATTTAAAAATGACATTGGCTTTGTTGGATCGCATTGGAGTTCGTTCTCATTTTGAAGATAAAAATATTAAAATCATCCAACAAAAAACAATAGCCAACCAAACCCAAGTTGTTGAATCCGATTGGAGTTCGGCATCTTACCACTTCAGTTGTGTTGCGTTGAGTAAAGCAGGTCAAATTAGGTTGAGCAGTTACCGAAAAGACAGTCTTCAAGGAGATGCCGTTTTGATTGCGGTTTATAAAAAACTAGGAGTTGATACGAGTTTTGAAAATGGTCAAATGATTTTAGAAAAAATCAAAGATTTTGAATTACCAAAAACCATTGCATTGGATTTGGTTGAGGCACCTGATATTGCTCAGACCATCGCAGTGAGTTGTTACGGACTAGGAGTTGCTTGTGATCTGAGTGGTTTGCATACCCTAAAAATCAAAGAAACTGATCGACTCATTGCATTAGAAAATGAATTGTCTAAGCTTGGTGCTCAAATTCGAGTGACCGAAGACAGCTTACACCTTAGTGCAGAACAGGATTTTAAAGCCAATCAAACCATCGCAACTTATAGCGATCATCGTATGGCAATGGCTTTTGCTCCCTTGGCTTTGAAAATCAGCCATCAAATTGCAGAATCAAATGTCGTTACTAAGTCGTATCCTGACTTTTGGAAAGACTTGGAAGTTATTGGTTTTGAGCTTGTTGAAAAATAAGTTAACGAAATAACCTCGTTTACTTGACAACCCCTATGCTGAGGTAGTATATTTGCGCTTTTGATATCATTTCGATGAAGCGGTATTGAAGTAACTAAACACAGCTTATTTATGAAATTATCCGATTTCGGTTTTACATTACCAGAAGAAAGACTAGCCGAGCATCCTGCAGAAAACCGCGACGAAGCTCGATTAATGGTTCTCAATAGAGCAACCAGAACCATAGAACACAAGCAATTCAAGGACGTTATCGATTATTTCGAAGAAGGGGATGTAATGGTTCTGAATAATACAAAGGTTTTTCCAGCACGTCTTTTTGGTAATAAAGAAAAAACAGGAGCGCGTATCGAAGTCTTTTTGTTGAGAGAATTGAACGAGGAACAACGTTTGTGGGATGTTTTAGTTGATCCAGCACGTAAGATAAGAATTGGTAATAAGCTTTATTTCGGGGAAGATGATAGTCTTGTCGCTGAAGTAATTGATAATACAACCTCGAGAGGGAGAACCCTGCGTTTTCTTTTCGACGGTTCTTACACCGAGTTTCGTAAGAAACTTAAACAACTGGGTGAAACACCACTTCCAAAATACATCAAAAGAGAACCAGAAGCTTACGATAAAGAACGCTATCAGACCATTTATGCTAAGAATGAAGGAGCTGTAGCTGCCCCTACAGCTGGAATGCATTTTTCTAAACATTTATTGAAACGTTTAGAGATTAAAGGAATTGATCTAGCTGAATTGACATTGCATGTCGGTTTAGGTACATTCAATCCGGTTGAAGTTGAAGATTTATCGAAGCATAAAATGGATTCGGAAGAACTCATTATTGAAGAAAAGGCAGTGCAAATTGTAAATGCTGCAAAGGCTAAGAAAAATAAAATTTGCGCTGTCGGGACTACCGTCATGCGCGGATTAGAAAGTTCTGTTTCTTCAATCGGTACCTTAAACCCATACGAAGGATGGACCCATAAATTTATTTTTCCTCCCTTTGAATTTTCGATTGCCGACTGTATGATCACTAATTTTCATACGCCCAAATCAACTTTATTGATGATGGCTTCTGCTTTTGCAGATCCAGATTTCATCAAAGAAGCTTATCAAGTTGCCATCAAGGAAGAATATAATTTCTATTCTTATGGAGACGCGATGTTGATCCTTTAAATTCATTAAATACAGACGGTTTCTATGGAGTTGGCTAAAAAAGATATTCGAGCACTTTCTAAAGAAGCCCTTCAGGACTTTTTTATTGCACAGGGGCAACAAGCCTATAGAGCTGCACAAGTATATCAATGGTTGTGGAGTAAAGGAGTTCATGATTTTGACAAGATGACCAATCTTTCAAAAGACACAAGACTTTTGCTAGACACCCATTTTACGATCAATCATATTGCGGTCGATCAACAACAGCGCAGTAAGGACGGGACATTTAAAAACGCAATCAAATTACACGATAATCGCATTGTCGAATCGGTACTAATTCCTGCAAAAGACCGAACTACTGCTTGTGTTTCATCGCAAGTAGGATGCAGTTTGGATTGTAGATTTTGTGCAACTGCTCAGTTGGATCGTATGCGCAATTTAAACATCGATGAAATCTTCGATCAGGTCGTTGCCATTGATCAGCAAAGTAAGACCTATTTTGACATCCCTCTTTCGAATATTGTATTCATGGGAATGGGTGAGCCCTTGATGAACTATAATAATGTATTGGGCGCAATAGAGAAAATCACGTCTCCAGAAGGCCTAGGAATGGCTTCTAAAAGAATCACACTCTCTACTTCAGGAATTCCAAAATTGATTCGTAAAATGGCAGATGATGGGGTTAAATTTAATCTTGCTGTTTCACTCCATTCTGCAATTCAATCGACTCGAGAAAAGATCATGCCTTTTTCTGTTAAATTTCCAGTTGATGAGCTATTATCTTCCTTAGAATACTGGTACGAAGCTACGCAACGCATGGTCACAATCGAATTTATTGTTTGGAAAGGAATCAACGACAACCTCGAAGAGGTTAGGGCTTTGGTTAACTTTTGCCGAAAATTTCCTTCCAAAGTAAATTTAATCGAATACAATCCTATTGGAGATGATACTTTTGAACAGGCCTCAAAA
>CBFHHG010000005.1:0-57509 GCA_965655585.1 Candidatus Arcticimaribacter sp.
CCAAACCTTTTGGATAATTTCATGTCTGCGACAGAAAATGGTCCTGAAGCAATTTTTGCCATTCAATATTCAGCGGATGATGCACAGTCCATGCAAGGGAATACTACTGGTGCATTGAACTACCCTGGAGGTGGACCTTTTGGATCTTGTTGTGGTTTTTATCAACCAACACAAGATCTAGTGAATGCCTATAAAACTGAAAATGGATTACCTCAATTGGATACTTTTCAGGATACACACGTTGACAATGATTTTGGTATCGCTTCAGATGATGTTTTCACACCCTATGCTGGAACATTAGATCCACGTCTAGACTTTACTGTTGGGAGACGTGATATTGACTACAACGGTTATGGTCGCCATGTCGGGAAAGACTGGATTCGTGCTTCTTTTGCCGATATTTCTGGTCCCTACTTACCTAAAAAAAATGTATATACCAAGGGTGATGACGCCAATATTGGAACAGGAGGTTGGGGACAACAACTTTCTGGAATTAACTACCACATCATGCGCTATGCAGATGTCTTGTTGATGGCTGCAGAAGCTGCTGTCGAAACTTCTGATCTTGAAAAAGGAAGGAATTATGTGAATCAAATTCGTGAGCGCGCTAAAAACATGGCTACTGTTAAAGCTGTTGATGGCTCTGGAGCTGATGCTGCAAATTATGACATCACTCTTTATACCGATCCTTGGACTGATCAAGATACAGCTAGAAAGGCAGTGCGTTTTGAACGACGTTTAGAATTGGCAATGGAAGGGCACCGAACCTTTGATCTAAGAAGATGGGGTGTAGCAGAAACGGTTATCAATCGATACATCTCTAAAGAAGCAGAAGTAATAACGCCATTTGATAAAGGGCAAGTTTATGAATCGAAGCACAACTTATTTCCAATTCCTCTGAGTGCAATTGATGGGAGTGGGGGGGTTATTCAACAGAACCCTGGATACTAATTATTTAGAAATATAAAACGTAATTGATTGTTAGTTTTCTGCCAAGGCCCTATTATTTTAGTAGGGCTTTGGCTTTTTTGATCTATTGTTTATTGAGGTTCTACCGTGTATTTATAAATTATTGAGAATCAAATACTTTAAAAACAACTATTTATTCACACTGAATTTAGCCAATTGTTATAAAATCATTTTAAGGCAAATAAATTGTTATATAAATTATTTATTTACTATATATATTAGCATTTAACAAAATATTATGATAAGTTTGATAGTAATTAAATGTGCATTGTTTTAACAACCCAATGTGCGAAACATTAATCAATAAACTATATTTCATGAAAAAAATTTCATTTTTTGTAACAACAGCGCTGCTTTTTTGTAGTTTGTTGTTGCATGCTCAACAAGCAACAACTGGAACTATTATTGATGCCGATGGACTTCCGATTCCAGGTGCAACAATAATCATTTCTGGCACTTCTGAGGGTACAACCACAGATTTTGACGGAAATTTTTCAATTAGTGCTGAAACAGGTGCCGTATTGGAGTTTTCAAGTATTGGATTTGAAACCCAAATGGTAACCTTGTCTGGTCAAAACAATTTAACCATTGCATTGCAAGATTCCGTCAGCCAATTGGACGAAATTATTGTTACGGGTTACGGAAAACAAGCTCGTGGTAAATTAACGGGTTCTGTTGCAACTGTAAACGTTAAGGATGCTGTAAAAGTTCCTGTTGTCAACGCAGCAGAAATTTTACAAGGAAGAGTTTCTGGGGTTACTGTTGTAAGCAACGGTCAACCTGGATCTGCTCCTAGTATTCGTATTCGTGGTTACGGTACTCCGAACAACAACGATCCTTTATACATTATCGATGGTGTACAAACCAATGATGCATTTGTACTCAATAGTATTAATCCTTCTGATATTGACCAGATCAATGTACTTAAGGATGGTGCTGCTGCTGTATACGGAGCACGTGCTTCGAACGGTGTAGTTGTTATTACTACTAAATCAGGAAGAGGTTCTCAAGGCACAAAAGTTTCTTTAGAAATATCTACGGGTATGTCTGTAGCATCTAACTTGCCTGATTTATTAAATGCACAACAATTAGGTGATGTCTTATTTCAGAGTAAGAGAAACGATGGAAATGCATCTCCATCGCACCCTCAATACGGTAGTGGAGCTACTGCAGTAGTTCCAGGATCATTGATTGGAGCACCAGTTCCAACTACAGTTGATCCAAATGGAACAGACTGGTTAGGAGCAATTTTTCAAACTGCACCTACACAACAGCTTTCTTTATCTGTTGCTAATGGTACAGAAGATTCAAGTTCTTTATTTTCTTTAAATTACTTAAAGCGTGATGGAGTTCAAATTGAAACTGGCTACGAAAGAGTTGGTCTTCGTGCTAACAGCGAATACAAAGTTGGAAGCATATGGACTGTTGGTCAACATGCCAATGTTACTTTAGATGAGGAGCGTGGTGGAAATCAAATTGAAACAGCTTTACGATCTTCCCCTTTAATTCCTTTACGTGATGACAATGGAGATTTTGCAGGAATTTACTCTACTTCTTTAGGTTTAGGAAATGCAAATACACCTTATTCAACCTTACTTAGAGCGAAAGATGATTATAACAAATCTTTACGAGTGATCGCTGATATTTATTTAGAAGCACAAATCACAAAGGATTTAACATTTAAAACTTCTTTTGGAGGACAGAATCGTTACTTCAATAGACGTTCTTACTCACCTTCTACACCAGAAGCTGAAACAGGTGGTTCTCAAACTTTGAGTGAATTTGGTTTCAACCAGTACGAATGGGTATGGACTAATACACTTAGTTACAACAAAACTTTTGGAAGCGACCATAATTTGGATGCGTTTGTAGGTTATGAAGCTAACAAACAGTTTTACAAAGGAAACGAGATTACTCGAGCAACTTTCTTATTTGAAACGCCATCATATTACACACTTGCAACAGGTACTGGAACTCCAATTGTTGTTCCAAACGGAACTCAATCTAATTCTAACTCTTTAGTTTCTGCTTTTGCTTCTGCAAATTACAGCTTCAAAGACAAATACTTATTATCAGCTACAGTACGTAAAGATGAAACTTCTCGTTTCTCACCAGAGAATCAAGGGAAATTATTTACTTCGGCTAGTATTGGGTGGGTAATTGATAAAGAAAGTTTCTTTAACAGCAGTGTTATTGATAACTTAAAACTGAGAGCTTCTTACGGAGAACTTGGAAATCAAGAGTTACCAGCATCTAATCCAGATGTAAATATTTCAGGATTGAACGAAGACCAATCTTTTTATTCTTTTACTGGAGCAAGAGGTAGTGCTACACCTGGTGCAATCTTATTGAGTGTTGGTAATCCTAACCTTACTTGGGAAACTAGTGTAAGTACAAACATCGGTCTAGATTTTGGACTTTTGTCAGGTAGAATTAGAGGGTCAATAGAATATTTTGATATCTCTACTAAAGATTTGATTGTACGAGATAATTCTTTGATTGGTTCAACTGCTATTGATGCTGGTGCGCCTTTTGTAAACTTTGGAGAAGTAAACAACAAAGGAGTTGATTTTGATATTGTTTATGCAGACGAAACCAATAGCGGGTTCAATTATGAAGTTGCTTTTAATTTATCAAGCTATAAAAACACCGTTGTAAGCTTAGTTGGTGATGCTCCGATTACTGGAGATTCTTATTACCGAGGTGGAGCTGTAACACGTTCAGAAGTTGGTCAGCCTATTTCTACTTTTTACGGAAGACAAGTTACTGGTATTCAACAGACTGGAGACCTTGCTGGACGTCTTCAATATGCAGAGATTGATGGAGTTGCTGGAATTAATGATGGTGATAGAACCGTTATCGGATCTCCACATCCTGACTTTACTTACGGTATCAACATTAATATGGAGTACAAAAACTTTGATTTAATGATGTTCTGGAACGGATCTCAAGGAAACGATATTTACAACTACTCTAAAATATTCACTGACTTCCCTACGTTCTTTAACGGAAACAGAAGTACTCGTGTTTTAGATGCATGGACGCCTGCTAATGGTAGCAATACTCAACCAGCGCTTAGTGAATCTATTACAAACAGTGAAACTCAGCCAAACTCTTTCTTTGTAGAGGATGGTTCATACTTACGCCTAAAAACACTTCAAATAGGTTATACCTTTAGCGATGTAAAGATCAAAGATGCTGGTGTTGACAGTATTCGTCTTTACTTATCTGGTGCAAACTTATTAACATTTACTGATTATGATGGATTGGATCCTGAAGTAGCTGGAAATAATGCACTAACGATTGGTGTGGATGAAGGAACTTACCCTTTACCACAAATTACAACTGTAGGACTAAACATAAACTTTTAATACAATGAAAAAAATAACAATAACTTTTTTAAGTTTAATTTTTCTGACCATTGGATGTTCAGAAGATTTTACTGATATCGATTCAATTGGGACACTTAGTGATGCACAACTTGATAACCCAAAAGGAGTAAACTTACTCCTCACAGGAGCTTATTCTGTACTTGATGGAATTAGACAAAATTCTCAAGGAAATGAGTGGGGTCGTAGTGCCGATAACTGGGTAATGGATGTAGTATCTGATGATGCTCACAAAGGAAGTACAGATGGTGATCAAGCCGATTTATTTGAATTAGAAGTATACAACTGGGCTACCGGTAATGGATACTTTCTTGCTCGATGGTCTGTTTTGTATGCAGGTGTTAACCGTGCAAATGCTGTAATCAATTTGATTTCAAGTAGTGACAACCCCTCTGCTTTCGATCTGCAACATGCTCAAGCTCGTTTTTTAAGAGGTCACTTTAACTTTGAGCTAGTTAAAATTTTTGGATCTGTTCCATTAATTACTTTAGAGAATTATAAAAATCAAGAATTCAATCAGCCAAATGCTTCAACAGCAGACTTATGGGCTGCAATTGAAGCTGATTTTACTTATGCCAAAGCTAACCTGCCTGCAGCTTATTCAGGTGATTATACGCAAAGAGGACGTCCTCTTTCTTTTGCAGCTGCTGCCTTTTTAGGAAAAGCACATTTATATCAACAGGATTGGGCTGCAGCACTTACTGAGCTGAATACTGCTATGTCTGGGCCTTACGCTCTTCATCCTAATCTAGTAGATAATTTTAAGTCTGCTTCTGAAAATGGTGTAGAGGCAATATTTGCTATTCAGTACTCTGCAGATGATGCACAGTCTAAGCAAGGTAACACTACAGGTGCACTAAACTATACTATTGGAGTTGGTGGATGGTGTTGTGGTTTTTATCAGCCAACACAAGATTTAGTTGATGCTTACAAAACCGAAGGTGGATTACCTCAATTGGATACATTCCAAGATACTCACGTTGACAGTGATTTTGGTATCTCTTCAGATGAAGCTTTCACACCTTATGCTGGAACATTAGATCCTCGTCTTGATTACACTGTTGGAAGACGTGGAATTGATTATAACGGATATGGCCCTCACCAAGGTTCATCTTGGGTTCGTGCTACATTCAGTGATATTTCCGGTCCTTACTTAGCCAAGAAAAATGTTTACACCAACGGTGACGATGCCAATATAGGTGTTGGAGGTTGGGGTCAAAATCTTTCAGGTCTTAACTACCACATCATGCGTTATGCAGATGTACTGTTGATGGCTGCAGAAGCTAATGCTGAACTTAACAATCTTGCTGCTGCACAAACGCTTGTAAACCAAGTTCGTGCACGAGCGCAGAGTATGGCTACAGTTAAGAATGCCGCGGGTACTGATGCTGCTAATTACGACATTGCATTGTATACTGCTCCTTGGACTTCTCAAACTGATGCTCGTAAAGCGGTTCGTTTTGAACGACGTTTAGAATTAGCAATGGAAGGGCACCGTTCTTTTGATTTAAGAAGATGGGGTGTAGCTGAGACTGTTATGACTCAATACATTGCTAAAGAAAGTGAAACGATCACTCCTTTTGCTAAAGGTCAAACGTTCCAATCTAAACATACGTTATTCCCAATTCCATTGAGTGCTATAGATGGAAGTGGAGGAGTAATTTCACAGAATCCAGGATTCTAATCATAGAATTCCATTCATACTAGTTACTTTTAGTATTCAGCCAAAGCCCTATTATTTCAATAGGGCTTTGGTTTTTTTTATACCTTTGAATATGCAAAAAAATCTATACATCTTAGTACTCTCAATCCTTTGTGTATGCTGCGGAAAGAGCCAAAAAATGCAGCTCGTTGCTGCCTCCCATTCTCAAGTAGAATTCAATAATGTGGTTACGGAATCTGATTCTTTAAACATCTTACTTTACGAGTATATGTACAATGGAGGAGGAGTAGCTCTTGCAGATTTCAATAAGGATGGTTTAGAAGATATTTACTTTACAGGAAATGTAGTTGATAATGCGCTTTACCTGAATAAAGGGAACTTAGTTTTTGAAGATATTACTCAAAAAGCAAATGCTTCTTGTTCTGGTTCTTGGTCTATGGGCGTTTCGGTAATCGACATCAATAACGACGGATGGCTGGATATGCACATTGCTGTTTCTGGGAAAGGAGATCCAGAGAAGCGTAAAAATATATTATTAGTAAATCAAGGGTTAAACGAAGAGGGTATTCCAGAGTTTACTGATATGGCGGAGTCTTACGGCTTAGCATATGATGGTTTTTCCATCAACAGTTACTTCTTTGATTATGATAAAGATGGTCTAATGGATATGTTTTTAATCAATAATCATTTCACAAATCGTGGTGATGCATTGACTAAGAGGAGTTTTCAAGATGACAAGAATGCACCCAATCTTAATCGTTTGTTTAAGAATATTGACGGACATCACTTTAAGGACGTAACCCAGGAAAGCGGACTGATGAACGATGCCTTTTCACTCTCGGCCAATGTATTTGATATCAACCAAGATGGTTGGGATGATATTTTCGTTTCCAATGATTTTGTAACGAGCAGTACAGCATTTATCAATCAAAAAGATGGAACTTTTAAAGACGATATTGCAACCTATTTCAAGCACCAGAGTTTTAGCTCAATGGGGGTTGATGTAGCCGATTTCAACAACGATGGACAAGACGATCTCATTACCTTGGATATGCTACCCCAATCTGCAAGTCGTGTCAAACAAATGTTTCCTAAAACAAATTTTCAGTTTTATGATTTGTTGGATATGTACAAAGAAAAGCCACAGTATATGCGCACTTGCTTGTATGTGAACACTGACGGGAGTTTTAATGAAATAAGTCAACTCGCGAATGTTTATAATACCGATTGGAGTTGGTCGCCCTTACTGGCAGATTTTGATGATGACGGTTATAAGGATCTTTACATTACCAATGGTTTCCCTAGAGATTTAACGGATCTTGATTTCATCAATTATCGAGGGAGTTATGAGAGTATTTTAGCAACAAATCAGGATTTTCTGGATATGATTCCACGAGTAAAACTTCCTAATGTTATGTTTTTAAACTCTCAGAGGAACCAGTTTATAGACCAAACACAGTCTTGGGAAATGAATTATGATTCTTATTCTTATGGTCAAGCCTTAGCCGATTTGGATCAGGATGGTGATCTGGATATTGTTGTAAACAACCTGAACGATACTGCCTTTATCTTTGAAAATAAACTCTCTGAAAATAATTATTTAAATATTAAGTTAGAAGGTTCCAAAATCAATACACAAGCACTACATGCGACCGTTAAACTTTATTATGGCTCTGAATTTCAGACCGCCAAAGTAAACCCCTACCGAGGCTATTTGTCCAGTACAGGAACAACCCTTCACTTTGGGTTAGGTACACGAACAGCAATCGATTCCCTTCAAGTTTTTTGGAACAACAAAGAATCCAGCACAATTTTAAATCCTTCCGTCAATCAACTACTAACCTTAGTTTATGATGAAAGTTTAAAACTACAACAGTCGCCCGCTAAAGAACTTCCAAAACTCTTTTCTGAAGTCTCCAAGACCGTGGGTCTCGATTATACACACCAAGAGAATAAGAGTTATGATTTCTTTTCGGATGAACTGCAACAACGAGTATACAGTAACGAAGGTCCCGCGCTCGTTGCTGGCGATATTACAGGGAATGGCTACGAAGATATTATCATTGGGGGAGCAAAAGATCAACACACAGTTTTGATGTCACAAGAAGAGGCTGGCTTTTCAAAAACCGAACTTACTTTCATCGACACAAAAAAAGAAGTTGTTGCTTTGGCTCTTTTTGATTTTGACCGTGATGATGATCTTGATCTATACATTGGTTATGGCCATAATGGGGTTAATAATCCCGATTTGCTTCAAGATGAAATTGCTTTGAATGATGGTGCAGGAAATTTTACACCAGCTGAAGGTGTTTTGCCAAGCTATACCGAGGCTACCTCCAGAGTAATTCCTTTTGATGCGGACGGAGATGGCGATTTAGATCTTTTGGTGACCGCACGTGTCCGCCCTTTTAACTACCCAGAATCTCCACAAACTGTTATGTTAATCAATGAAGCTGGGGTATATCAAGATAAAACAAAAGAATTTTTACCAGAAAATGGATTGTTAGGGATGCTTTCCGATGCTGAATTGATGGATGTTAATGGAGACGGAATGTCGGATATAATCATTACGGGCGAATGGATGGGGATTGAAGTACTGCTCCATAAGGGTGACCGTTTTGTTCGGGATGATTCGTATTTCCCTGAAAAAATAAACGGAGCTTGGAATTCTATTACCGTTTCTGATATAGATGCCGATGGAGATCTTGACTTGATCGTAGGAAATCAAGGATGGAATAATCCGTATAAAGTAACTAAAGAGCAGCCACTACTTATGAAGTACGCAGATTTTACGGGCAATGGTAAAAACGAACCCCTTGTTTTTGCTCCCAAAGATGACGTATATGCTCCGATTCATTTGCGTAATAACTTTTTAAACCAAATGCAGTATAAAAAGAAAGCATTCAAGAACTACTCTTTATACGCCAATGCAACTCTCGATGATATATTAACCGAAGAAGAGCAGCAAAAGGCGGAGACATTAGAAATTCATACCTACAGCTCTTCCGTTTTTGAAAATAGGGATAATTCTTTTATTCAACACGAATTGGCAGTCGAAGCACAGTTTTCGCCTGTATACGACGCAATGGTGGTTGAAGTTGGAGAAGACCGATCTAAAAAGATAATATTGGTTGGAAACGACAACGCATACGAAGTCTTTACAGGACCAAAAAATGGTTTTGAAGGCCTAGTGCTGTCAATCGATTCTTCTTTTAAAACAACTGTTGACGATAGCAGGAGTACTGGGTTTAAAGTACCGTATTCAGCAAAGCATATATTGAATGTCAAAGTTTCGAATGAAGATTTGCTATTAATTTCACAGAATAATGAAAAATTAGTATCTTTTAAAATCAATAAATAAAATCATGAATAGAAGGAAGTTTTTAACTAGATCAATAGCAGCTGGTACCGGCCTCGCTGTTGTAAACCCAGTTTTTGGATCTATTGTATCCCCCCAATTTTCAACCGCATCTTTAGAAATATCCTTAGCACAGTGGTCTTTGCACCGCAAACTTTTTGCAGGAGCAATGGATCATTTAGATTTTGCTAAAATGTCACAAAGCTTTGGTTGTGTTGGATTGGAATATGTAAATGCTTTTTTTAAAGATAAGGCAACAGATCTTCCTTATTTAAAAGAAATGAATCGTCGCGCTGAAGACCACCAGCAAAAAAACGTACTCATCATGATCGATGGGGAAGGGGGCATGGCAGAGAAGAATACTCAAAAAAGACTTGTCAATATTGAAAACCATTACAAATGGGTAGAGGCTGCCCAAGTGTTGGGTTGTCATGCAATTCGAGTGAACTTACACGGAGGCGAAGATCGTTTAGACGCTCAGAAAGCGGGTATTGATTCTTTAAATCGACTAGCAGAATTTGCAAAACCCTTTGGTGTTAGTATTTTAGTTGAAAATCACGGTGGTTTTTCTTCTGATGGGAACTGGCTTGCAGCCGTAATGCAAAATGTTAGTAACGACAATATTGGAACACTCCCTGATTTCGGTAATTTTTGCATCGAACGCAAAGAGCAAGAGTGTATCTCTGCTTACGATCGTTATCAAGGAATGTCAGATCTAATGCCTTTTGCAAAAGCTTTGAGTGCAAAGTCTCATGCATTCGATGCACAAGGCAATGAAACTCAATCTGATTTCTTTAAAATGATTAAAATTGCTAAAGAGAATCAATATTCGGGTTATGTAGGAATTGAATTTGAAGGCTCTTTAGTCTCTGAAGAAGAAGGAATTATAAAAACTAAAAACCTTTTGGATAAAGCAATTGCTGCATCTTATTAAATCTATAGTTTACGATATGAAACCATTTTCAATCCTATTATCCCTTGCTAGTTTGTTGTTTTTTTCGCAATGTGAGCAACAAATCGAAACCCACTTGGAGCAATTTCCTTTAATTCCGATCGCAAATGTGATGGAAGAGACGGGAAGTGCTTTTTTTATAAAAGAAAAAACAGTTTTGTATTTCGATGAGCAGGATGAAGACTTGAAACGTACTGCTAATCAGTTGAAATCAAACTGGGAAGCACAAACGACCCATGCGCTCTCATTGAACGAAGGGATTCCTTTTCTACATTCAAAGATTGAATTAGTAAAAAGTGATTTTGATCAAGAAGAAGCTTATGAAATTAAAATTGATAAAAAAGCCATTCTAATTCGTGCTTCATCCGCAAGCGGTTTTTACCGCGCACTTACAAGTCTAGATCAATTGCTTCGCTTCCAGGGCTTATCTTCTAATCCTAACGTAATCCCAACGGGTATCATCCAAGATGCCCCAAAGTATTCCTATCGCGGTGCTATGTTGGATGTTGCGCGACATTTTTTTAGTATAGAAGAGGTAAAGCAATACATCGACCTATTAGCTCTATATAAAATCAATCATTTGCATTTGCATTTATCAGACGATCAAGGATGGAGAATTGAAATTAAATCTTGGCCCAACCTTTCCGAATATGGAGGAAGTACAGAAGTAGGTGGTATGTCTGGAGGTTTTTACACCCAAGAAGAGTACAAAGATCTCGTTGCTTATGCCCAAGAGCATTTCATTACCATAATTCCAGAAATCGATATTCCGGGGCATACAAACGCTGCTTTGGCGTCTTATCCCGAATTGAATTGCGATGGGAAAACGGCTGAACTTTATACTGGAATTGAAGTTGGATTCAGTACTTTATGTATTGACAATGAGCTCACTTTCCAGTTTTTAGATGATGTAATCCGAGAAATATCTGCAATTACACCAGGTGATTATTTTCATATTGGTGGAGATGAATCACTTTCAACCAATGAAGAAGATTACATCGTTTTTATTAACAAGACACAAGAAATCGTTGAGAAATACGGAAAGAGTGTCATGGGATGGGATGAAATACAATCCTCGGAGTTAAAACCCAATACCATTGCTCAATACTGGGCAGACGCAGACAATGCATTGGGTGCAATAAAGAAAGGCGCAACGATATTGATGTCACCAGCGAAGTATGCTTACTTGGATATGCAATACGATAGCTTATCTAAATACGGATTGCACTGGGCTTCTTACATCAGTGTAAAAAGAGGATACGACTGGAATCCAGACGAACTTGTTGAGGGTATAACGGACGAAAACATTATAGGAATTGAAGCACCACTTTGGAGCGAAACCATATCGAATTTTGAAGAGTTGTCGTATTTAGCTTTCCCGCGCCTTTTGGGTTATGCCGAGATTGGCTGGTCAAAAACCGAACAACGGGAATGGGAGACTTATCAAAAAAGACTTATTGAACATGGAGTTTTATTAGACTCCATGTCCATAAAGTACTATCATTCTCCAAATATTCCTTGGAAAAAGTAAAACCCTAGAAAAAATATTGTTTAAAAGCTTCAATTGCCTCATATTCAGCCATACCTAATTGGTTGTATATTGAGGCAGTTGTTTGATTACGCTGTTCGGCTCGTACCCAAAACTCTCTATTATCTTTCCCTTGAAACATAACTTTGTCTTTTTGAGATTGGTGAAAGAGAATGGCATTCCGTTTTTGAATTACCTGATCTGGGCTCAAGGGCACTGCCATTTCAATATCTTCAATGTCCCATTCTTGCCAAGCACCGCGATATAACCAAACACGACAATCGTCCATGTATGCTTTTACTTTAATGTCTTCTAGTACTTTAAAAATAATATTGAGACACGCTCTGTGTGTTCCATGCGGATCTGCCAAGTCACCCGCTGCAAAAATTTGATGCGGTTGAATTTCATCGATTAAATCTTGCGTGATTTTGAAATCTGCAGCACTGGGTTCATTTTTCATGATCTTCCCGGTTTCATAGAACGGAAGATTGAGGAAGTGTAATTGTTCGGTTGGAAGTTTAAGGAATCGAGCTGCAGCAAGACATTCACTTCTCCTAACGGCAGCTTTTATACTTAAAACGTCTTTGGATATTGCATTGCTATCAGAATGTATACTCTTTTTCAATGCTTCTAGCTGGTCTGTATTACCTTGGTTTTTTAAAAAGGAGCTCTCGGCTACTTCAATAAACTTTAAGGCTTCTTCATCCGTCACAGCAATATTCCCTGACGTTTGATAGGCTACATGAACTTCGTGCCCTTGATCAATAAGCCTTGCGAATGTGCCACCCATTGAGATAACATCATCATCAGGGTGTGGACTGAAGATTAGGACTCTCTTTTTTGCCGGATTGGCGCGCTCGGGTCGATTACTATCGTCGTGATTTGGTTTTCCTCCTGGCCAACCCGTAATGGTGTGTTGTAGTTGATTGAACATTTGAATATTCAATTCATACGGCTGTCCCTGAGAGGCAATTAAACTCGAAAGACCGTGTTCGTTATAATCTCTATTGGTAAGTTTTAAAAGCGGTTTTTGGGTTTGATTACTCAACCAAACGATTGCTTTTTTGACTAAGGTTTCTGTCCATTCACATTCTTTAACGAGCCAAGGTGTTTTGTGTTTTGTTAGCTCCGCACTTGCTTCCTCGTCCAATACAAAAGTACAATTGGGGTGTTGCTGTAAAAATGTTGCAGGATATAAACTTGTTATTTCTTTTTCAATGGTAAGTGCCACAACTTCCGCTTTTTTGTGTCCCCAACCTAAAAGTACTACGCGCTTTGCTTTGAGTATGGATCCAATCCCCATGGTTATGGCCTTAGTCGGAACAAAATTCAATCCGTTAAAGTCAGCTGCTGCATCTTCACGTGTAATCGGATCAAGCGCAATGATTCGCGTAATAGAATTCACATGCGACCCAGGCTCGTTAAAACCGATGTGTGCTGTTCTACCAATTCCCAATAATTGAAAATCAATACCGCCAAAAGATTCAATCTTTGCTTCGTATGCATTACAAAATGCAGCAACATCTTCTTCTTTAATATCGCCTTTTGGAATGTAGACCTGTTCTTGTGGGATGTCAATATGATCGAATAGATGCGTATACATAAAGCTATGATAACTTTGTTTATCCTCTGCTTTTAAACCAAAATATTCATCTAAATTGAAAGTAACAACATTTTTAAAACTCAAGCCTTCTTCTCTATGCAGGCGGACTAGTTCTTTGTAAACTCCAATAGGAGAGGAGCCCGTTGCAAGACCTAATATATAGTATTCGGCTTTGCAGTCTCGTATACCATCTGCAATTTCTTGAGCAACGAGCGCATCAGCCTCCGTTGCATTTTTAAATGTTATGTTGTGTATTTTTTCGAAGCGGGAAACTTCATTTCTTCCTGGGAGCTGGAATGCAAGTTTGTTTGTTTTTTTTGTAATTGATTTCATTGAAATTGGATACGATCGTTTGATAATTTAATAATATACGGTTATGAAAAAGCGATAAAGAAGGTAAACACCACTTAAGGACCAAACCCACCACCTGTTTTTAAGATACCATTCCATTAGATTATTTTTTTAGTTATAATACTACTTTATACATCCGCTACAAACTTTCCCAGAATACAAAAGCACTTTTATTTAAAGGTAAATATTCGTTGGCTTTTGTTCAAAAAAAAGACTCTAAAAAAGAGTCTATAATTTATAATTCTGAAGCTAAACAGAACAACTCATGTCCATACCACAGCATTGAGGGGATTTAATTTTACCCTCACATTTTGGGCATTGAGAAATTTGTACCGAACTCCCATCTTCTAATTGAAGCATTCCATTTACTAGTGGTTCATTGCAGGTTGCACAACTTGCGTTTACTGCCATTCCACATTGTTCACATTTGTACGTTTCCATAAGATTTGTTTTAAGTATTAAAAGTAAGAAATAATTGAATAGGTTTTAAAAAGATTTAAATTTTAATATACTCAAATTCAGACTTAAATAATAATTACCTATCGAATCCCTAAAGTCGTTCTTTGACTTCTACGATCAGTAAAATGGCTAAACAAAATAAAAATGTAATTACTACGATACCTCCAACTCCCATAACTTTGCTTTTAATTTTCACAAATATAATCAAACTGTTACGTAATCTTTTAACAGACGTTTGGAAATAATCAATTAATTAGGTACCCTTCGGCTTTTTTGATTAGTCAATCAAATATTGAAATTTCACAAATAGTTGGGATCGGTTGAATTGTAGAATTTGAAAATGAGCATCTTCCAGGTTTTCTAATGTATTCTGGTTGCCTCCAAAATAAAAAATAGTTGCTGGATTGGGATTCCATTGTATCAAGGGTTGAACAAAAAATTGATTTTTAAAACTATTGTTTTCGGTAATAACCCGAATGTTAAATGCCTGATTGAATTGATAGCGAATACTTAGGCGGGCAATTGAACCATTGAAGTAGTCTGAATTGTCGATTGTGCGTCTTAATCGAGAATATCGCCAGGATGGGTTGATGTTGATGTTATCGTTTACTTGGATACCAAAGGTTAGGAATGCAGAACGAAGTACCCCCACTTCTGGAGTTATTTCGTTTACCGACAGATCCTTTCCTGCAACTAAATTCAGTCTAAAATTGAGAGACTCAGAGGGTGAGCCCGAGATACTGAATTCGTGAGTTGGTAGATTTGTATACCGAATACCTAAAAATGTTTTTACTGCATCATAGTCTACCGTATACTTCAGTTCAGTTTGACCAAAGGTTTTGAGAAAGGCAAAGAAATCGATACTGAAGTTTTTGTATAAATCTTCGAAGGTATAAACCACATCTATTTTAGTTCCAAACCCAAAGGATTGAAGTCCGGGATTATTAATGATGTTTTGATATTGATGAAAGATTGTTCCCCAGCGGCGGTTGTTTTTTACTACAAAGCCAACATCTGCTCTGTACTGGGGCGAAATGTTGCGGTAAAATAAGGAAGTTTGCCAGTGTTCTGTATTTCTGTATAACTGAACATATAGTGCATCTCCATTGACTGTTTCACCGTCTAATGCAATGGTTTTTCCTTGGATTGTTTCGTCTGTTTCGATCCAATTTTGTACCGGTTCTTTGTTTATGTTTTTAAACATTTCAAAGCTTAAACGCCATTTTTTATTCAATAAGAATAGACCATCGAATCCGACCAAATGACCGTATCCACCTCCGTCATAAAAACGGCTGGTAAGTAAGGCTCCAAACCGGGCTTTGTTACTTATGAGGTTTTGGTAGCGAAAAACATTTACAAGACTTTTACCTCCATTCCCCATATAGGATCGATCTTCACCTCCAACCAAATAGGGGGTAGCATTATCTAGGGCATTCAACACAAAAAAGCGTGATTTTTTTCCCTGGCTGATGATTTTAGAAGCAACTGTAGGTTCGGCAATTGAGCGAGAATTAAAAGCTCCGTCAGTAAAATTGACCAGATCTGCTCCTCGATTAAAAAAGGGCCTCCGTTCTGGGTACAGTAGCGAAAAAGATGAGTTTACATCGATCTGCGTTACATCTGCTTCCACCTGAGAAAAATCAGGATTAATAGTAACCTCTAAACTGGTGTTTTTATTCAAATCCAAATTTACACCCAGACCAATATTAATATTCGGTTTTCCATATTGAAGTTTTTCGTCTGGAGTAGAACGTTCACCGTTTAAATTACTTGAAAAATAGGGTAAAAATTCCAAGCGTTTATCAATCTTTATATTTTTGAGAACCAAGCGATCTGTTGTTTGGCAAACGACACAGGAATTATCTCGATCTCGTGGTTGACTGCTGACTTCTATTTCATTTCCATTTTCAACGTAGCGACGATAAAAGTTTATGTGCCAGGTTTGATCTTTTCCGTTGGGAAATGGAATTTCTGAAAAAGGAATTTTCATTTCGATTTGATATCCATCTGCAACAATAGTTGCTTTAGATTCAAAATTTATATTGAAACTACTGTCATAACGATCTTCGTCTTTAAGGGCATTTACTTGCTTTACGTCAAATTGACTTCCTAAAGCGTTTACAGCCAACCCAAGGTTATTACGTGCATCTGTATAGGGATCTAGGCGCACCAGAAAAACATCATCATTCCATATGTTGCCATCATCTCTGGGTCGAAGGGAGGCTCTTATGTTGGAAGGATCGTCTTTGGCGTATACTCCAATAAAAAGATATAAATCTGAATAGGTAACATAGGCTATGGTTTCTTTCCTTGCTGATTCATTGTTTGCTGGAGAAAACTCAACATCAAGGGGTATTTTTATTGCATTTTGCCATTCGTTTGGTGCAAGTAATCCGTCAATATTAATCTCAGTATCAGTCGACTTTGAAGGTGTAAATGTTTCTTGGGCCGCACAAGAGAAACTGAATATTATTAGATTGAGAAAAACAAATACTTTCATAAGCTGAATTCTGATATGAATAGGATATTCATCCTATTTTTTGAAAGAACAAATGTAAGCTATTATTAAAAGGATTATACCTTCTATATGTAATATGGTTTTGAAGTAGTTGAAAATTGATTTTATAGGTGGAAAAATCAAGCAGTTATCCTATTTTTTGTTGGGTACCCATATCAAATGTTTTTATAAACAGTTTAGATCGATTTAATTTTACGCTCAATTAAATTGATTTATTGTTTTGTTATGGTTTTTAATCTAAGGTATGCTGATATAAAATATTTGCTATTGTAACGCTAGACATTGCGTCAAATGAGAATTAATAATATTTCATATGAGGCAGACTTTAGTTTTTTAAGGGAGACTTGAACTATGTGGGGGTGAATAAAGATACCCTTGATCAGTATAAATCATCTTATTTATGACAGAACAGATGAAGTTGATTTTATGACAGAGGGGGTGGTTTAAATGGGTTACATTAAAATAATGACCTTTAAAATATATTTGGTCTAATGATAACTGGAACAGTTGTCGAAATATTTTAGTATTTCCAGGTACCGCCGTATCGGTAATCTTCATTATCTCTTTTTACTTCTGAGACACAATCGGTACATAGAAAAACCCAATTTTTGTCTGGTTTGTATTGTACACGAAACAGTATTCTAAAATCCTTTTTGCACTTTTCACATTCTTTCTTTCTCATTCTATATACTCCCTTTTTAGTGGATTCTAATGGCTCTAAATATATGCCCTTATTTTTGTAAAACGAATTGATTGGCTATTTTTTTTTACAGCTTTTATACATAATACAATCCACTATCAATATAGCGTGACAGGTCCTGAAGGGTTTGTTTTTGTTGCTGCTTCAGTTTTGAAAAGAGTCTAGTTATTTACTAGTTAATTTTTTTAGTGAAATTCTAAAGCCTCCCTGTATCATACCAGGGGTTTTTTTCTTTTTGGAAAAGACTTGTGAACTAAAAAGGATTGGTCGATGAAATTCGAAAACCGTAATATATTCATCTTGTAATTATAGATGTAAAATCTGCCTAGTAAAACATGTAAAGCAGAAAACAAACAAGATGTGTTTATATGTCGGTATAAGAAACTAAAAGAATAGTATGTTACTTACCGATACAGAAGTTAGCAAAAATATTACCTAATAATTCATCGTTGGTTACTTCCCCAGTGATCTCTCCTAAATGATAAAGGGCTTGTCTAAGATCTATAGCCAGAAGGTCTCCACTCAATCCATTACGCAAACCTGTCTGAATTGCGGTTACTTCTTTTTGAGCCGAATAGAGCGATCCATAATGTCGAGAGTTGGTAATAATACGCTGATCTTGTGTTGGATTCAACTTGAAGTGTTGGGTAAGCAAATCGATCAATTGTGGAAGATTAGAATTCATCTTGGCGCTGATAGAAACAGTTGGATAGCCTTCGATGTATTCTGGGATAGCCACAGCGGGTTTTTGATCTTCTTTATTAAAAACAACAAGTAATTTTTTGTTGGGATATTGTTTCTTGAATGCTTTTAAGTCCTCTGATAAATCGTCCTTATTCTGAATATAATCTGTAGGATCAACAAGATGCAATATAAAAGCGGCTAAGGCTATTTTGTCCTTTGTTTTTTGGATCCCTATTTTTTCAATGGTGTCCTGTGTTTCTCGAATACCTGCAGTATCAATAAATCGAAAACAAACACCGTCTAGAGTTATTTCGTCTTCTATGCTATCACGAGTGGTGCCTGCTATAGCGCTGATGATGGCCTTGTCTTCGTTTAGTAAACAGTTCAACAGGGTTGATTTCCCAACATTGGGTGGACCAACAATGGCTATTGGGACACCTTTTTTAATCACATTTCCAAGTGCGAAAGAATCCAGTAGATTCTTGAGAACTACCTGTATTTTGAGTAATAAAGTTTCCAGTTCTTTGCGATCTGCGAATGCAACATCTTCTTCTGCAAAATCAAGTTCAAGTTCAATCAGCGAAGCAAAGTTTAATAATTCTTGTCTTAGATTTTGAATCTCGCTACTAAATCCACCTCGCATTTGTTGTATGGCGAGCTGGTGACTGGCTTCGTTTTCAGACGAAATAAGGTCAGCTACTGCCTCTGCTTGAGATAAATCCATTTTTCCATTTAAAAAAGCACGTAAGGTAAACTCTCCTGGCTTGGCGGTTTGTGCTCCTTTTTCAATCAAAATCTTCATGATTTGTTGTTGAATATACGGGCTACCATGACACGAAATTTCAATTACATCTTCTCCTGTATAGGAATTGGGATTTTTAAAAACACTAACCAACACTTCATCAACGATGCTTCCGTTGTATACAAGGTCACCTAAAAGGATGCTGTGGCTTTTTTGTTCCTTTAATCGCTTTCCAGAACGGGCTTTAAACAGGTCGTCTGTAAGCTCTATAGCCTGTGAGCCAGAAAGCCGAATTATTGCTATTGCGCCTGCCCCAGAAGCGGTAGAGAGAGCCATTATTGTTCCTTCACTTATCATGCTGCAAAATTAAGCCTTTTTCCTGTTTTGAAGGGAATTCTGTTTTTTTAAATTATTGAAAGTGCGCAATAATATGTAGTTTTGAAGATGAAGGAAAATCAGCAACTTATTGTGTTTATGCATTTAAGCCAACTCTTTAACCTCTTCAGTGGTTTTTTAGGCTTTATAATTCCGCTGGTCATTTGGCAATCAAAGAAAAAAGATACTTACGATTTAGATGTACATGGAAAAGCGATTATCAATTTTCAAATTTCCTTATTTATTCTTACAATATGTTGTTTTCCGTTAGTGCTTTTTTTAGGCATTGGACTTATCGGATTGTGTATTCTACTTCTTGTTTCCCTAGCTTTCCCAGTACTGAATGCGGTACGAGCGAGTGCAGGATCTCTTCCCAATTATCCGATACTGTATGAATTTGTAAACTAAATAGCCTTGGTAAAGGTTGCTCTTTTTTTATGCAAGCGATTTTCGTAATTCTTCCACATCTGCTGAATGGCTTTGTTCTCTTCTAATTCAGGATTTGTTTCTACAATTGTAATCCCACGTTTGTTGAATGTCTTTTGAATTTCATTGAAAAGGACTGCTGTTACTCCTTTGTTTTGATACTCGGGATGCACTCCAATCAAATAAAAAGAAGCTCTGTTGTTAAAGTATTGTGCCCATAAAACACGTAAAAAACCAAAAGGGAAAAAAGATCCGTTTGCTTTTTTTAGAGCTTTGGTAAACGAAGGCATGGTAATGACAAAAGCAATCAAGCGATTGTTTTTATCTGCTACGCATTTTATGTATTCGGGATGGATGTATCGAAAGTATTTTTCTTTGTAATGTCGAATTTGATAGGGCTGAACAGGTACAAAGGTTTGTAGACCCTTATATGTCTCTGCTAGCAGTTCAAACATTTGCTCGACATAGGGTAGGATGTCGCTTGTTTTTTTAAAATCGATAAGCTTCAAATGGTAGCGATCGTATACAATTTGTGCAAAACGTTTCACTTTTTCGGGTGACTTATCGAACGGGGGTATTTTTATTTCATATTCTACCCACTGTGCTAATTTCTCATAGCCCAAGGCTTCTAAGTGATCTGCATAGTAGGGAAAGTTATATTGGGTAATCATGGTATTCATTTCTTCAAAACCCGACACAAGTAAACCGGCTTTATCGAGGTTTGAAAAACCAACAGGCCCTTCAATAAACTCAAGTTGATGGTGCTTTCCAAAACGAGCAACTTCGCTCAGCAATGCCGCACTCACTTCTCGGTCATCAATAAAATCAAACCAGCCGAAACGAACTTTCTTTTTTTTTAATTCATTGACCTCAATCCAATTGACCATCGCTGCAATTCTTCCCACGAGTATATCATTTTTATAGGCTAGAAAAAAAGAAGCATCTGCATTTTGAAAAACTGGGTTTTTGCTTTGATCAATTACCTCAAGTTCTTCTTTGCTTATGGGTGGGACCCAGTATTTACTGTCTGCATATAATTTGAAGGGGAATTGAACAAAATCCTTAAAATGAGCTGCAGTTTGCGCTTTTAGAATTTGAATCATGGGTTTAGTTTTTTCGGGCTTTGCGTTGTGCTTTCCGTTGAGATTTAGAGGCTTTTTTTGCTTGTTTATCAAGTCCTTTACGCTCTTTTTTCAATGCTTTCTTGCGCTCTTTTTCACTTCGAATACCCGCTTTATCTTTGTCTTTGTGAAAATCCAATCGGTAAGAAACACCAGCATTCACAGAAATGAGAGCAGGGGAGTCTTTGGTGTTTGCTCCAAGACTACCTTCAATTTGAATATCATCGTTTAATAAAAATGCAGCTCCCGTTCTGAAGATTTGATCGACATACACCTCGCTATAAATCCCTTGATTTTCCATATAAACCGACCATTTGGGGCTGAATGTATGGGTTAGGGTTAGGATATAGCTTTGTTCTGGAAAATCAGATGCTATTCTGTCGTATGAGAAATTGGTTACAAAAACCCAAGTTCCTAAAAAGTGAGACTGCGTTGCTAAGGTTGCTCGATAGCTAAAGAGTGGCTCAGTAATTCCTATGCCACCAATGTTTTGATAGAGAATAGGGCGGTGGATGATGTTAAAAACATCACCATAAGGAAAGGCTTGATTGTTTGGTTTTGGATTGAAATTTGCCCCAACAGTTAGCGATACTGCGGGTATTAAGTCTCGGATTCGAAAGGAATTATTGGCATTCCAGCTGTAGACATTGATTTCTTCATTCTTTTTAAAGGGATCGTAAACTAAATATTTTACTCCTATAAAATTCCTTAAAAATCCTTCTTGTTTATAAGTAGGGTTGGGAGTAATCGTAGCATTGGTAAGCTGGTCTAAAAGGTATGATCCTTCATACGTTAATTCCAATTGCTCTTTTAGAAAGCCCCATCGTAATGAAAAGAACCCAATGGTTCCATTTACTTTAGAGTTGTTATAACCTTTGTGCTTATAGAATCTGTATTCCCCACCAGCCTCAAACTGAATTACACCAGTACCTACTGAAAAAGCACCAATGGATTCACCGGGACGGTTCGAATTGATTTGATCTGTGTATTGTGCAAAAAGAGTTGAACTCACAAAAAAAAGTAGTACCAACTGAATTCCAATCCGCATGTTTTATTTTTACAGCAATATAAGTGGTTTTAAAGAATTAAACTATTTATTTTAGCATGTAGGATGATCTTTAAATCGACCGAATTCGTTAAATTTGATTGATTAAAATAAAAATTTTGTTAGAATTTATCTTAATTTTTTTCGCCCTAATCTTATTGTTGAGGAGGCTTACCCCTTGGATTCTTCGGTTTTTTATGAGCCGACTTTTTAAAAAAGTTCAAGAGCAGCAGGCGCAACAACAAGACCAAACGAAGACAGCTACTAATCCAAAAAAAGCAAAGACTTCTTCCAAAGACTTAGGAGAGTATATTGATTATGAAGAAATTGATTGAATCGATTCAGTTGAATAAAATACTCCCACAGCTCGCTGTTGTTTTTGGATTTGTGCTTGTATCACTTGCTGTATTCTATCCTGTTTTACAAGGAAAAAAACTACTACAATCCGATATACAGCAGTATAAAGGAATGTCCAAACAACTTCAAGATGCTCGAAAAGAGGGAAAAGAGTTGTACTGGATAGACAATGCTTTTGGTGGTATGCCAACCTATCAGCTAGGAGCTCAATATCCTTTTGATTTTTTAACGCCCATTCACAAGATTTTCCAACTCTTGCCCCATCCAACTTTTCTTGTTTTTCTGTATTTACTCGGTTGCTATTTCTTTTTACTCGCTATGCGTGTACCGATGAAATATGCCGTTTTTGGAGCTTTAGCCTATGGGTTGTCTACCTATCTCTTGATCATCATTCAAGTTGGACATAATACCAAAGCTCAGGCTTTAGGATACTTACCTTTTGTATTAGCTGGTGTTCTATGGGTTTTTCGAAAGAAATATTTTTGGGGCTTTGCATTCAGCACTTTTGCAATCGCATTACAAATTCGGGCCAACCACTATCAAATGACCTATTATTTGTTATTGCTTTTGTTGATTTTTGGGCTTGTTCAACTAGGGCAACATTACAAGAACAACGCCTTGGTCGATTGGTTTAAAAAAGTTGGCGTTTTAGCCGCAGCTGGGGTTTTAGCACTTGGACTTAATGCTACGGCACTCTTGGCCACTTCAGAATACGCAACCTTCAGTACTCGTGGTAAAAGCGAACTGACTTTGTCTGCAACAGCTGAGCCTGTTGAAATTCGTTCTGGCCTTTCCTATGCGTATATTACCCAGTTCAGTTACGGGATTTTTGAAAGTTTAAACTTAATTGCTCCACGCATACAAGGAGGTGGCTCTCGTGAAGATTTGGGCACCTCATCTGAAATTTACGAGTATCTTATAAAACAAGGCGCCAGCAGACAACAAGCAAAAGGTTTTAGTCAAAATGTACCTACTTACTGGGGCGATCAGCCAATCTTAGAAGCTCCAGCCTATGTTGGAGTAGTGGTTGTTTTCTTAGCCTTATTGGCATTGTTTTTAGGATGGAATACAAATAAGCGCTGGTTGTTTTTTGGAATCCTACTTTCACTTGCACTTTCTTGGGGGAAGAATTTTTCATTCCTCACCCAGTTTTTTATAGATTATGTTCCCATGTACAGTAAGTTTAGGGCTGTTTCTTCCATTCAAGTTCTTCTGGAGCTTGCTTTTCCTGCTCTTGCATCGCTGGGCTTATACGAATTTTTCAATGCTTCTAAAGAGGGTCAAATTCAAGCGCTCAAAAAAACAATTTTCAGTTTTCTCGGTCTTGGTATCTCACTGCTTTTGGTCAAGGGAATGCTTTCTTTTGAAGGTGCTTCGGATAGTTACTACAGCCAAGCTATGGGGCCGGAACTAATGCAACAAATTTATAAAGCAAGAAAAGCTGTTTACACAGAAGATATCATTCGACTTCTGATTTTAGCAGGAGCAGTTGGTGGAATTTTATGGGGCTTTGCGCTCCAAAAGTTAAAATCGAATGCAGCTTTAGCGCTTGTTATACTTTTACTTCTTATTGACTTAGGTGGTATATCAAATCGTTATTTGAATCGCGATTTATTTACAACTAAGTCGCGTTTACAAACTGCATTTAGTATGTCAAATGCAGATCGATCAATTTTAAAAGATACAAGCCGCTATAGAGTTTACGAATCTGGATTGCGATTAGCCGGCGCTAGAACTTCCTACTTCCATAACGCTGTTGGGGGATATCACGGTGCGAAACCAAGACGCTATCAAGAAGTTTTTGAATTATTTGAAACGCTGCAACGGGAAGAGATTTTAAATATTCTAAATGTAAAATACGTTCTTTATGAAAGTGAAGAAGGAGGGTTGAAGCCACTCATAAACCCCGAAAACCTTGGAAACGCATGGTTTATTGAAAATCTAACACAGACTGCTTCACCAGATGAAACCTATCAGAAATTAGCTACAATTGATTTTTCAAAAGAAGCCGTGAGTGAATCCTTGCGTTTACAAAATATTCCAAGTAGCTATGCCACCGATTCATTAGCTTCAATAACTTTGACGCATCACGAACCGGGCTTCCTTCGTTACAGTTCACGATCGTCAGAAGCATCATTTGCAGTATTCTCAGAAATGCACTACCCAACAGGGTGGATTGCTACCATCGATGGTGTTGAACAACCTCACTATAATGTGAATTATATTTTAAGAGGTATGAACATCCCTAAAGGTGCGCACCTTATAGAATTTATTTTTGATCCTCCTGTTGTTCGTTCAGGTGGAAGAATTCAATGGATGAGTTTCCTTGTTTTTATGAGTATATTAGCCTTTGGGATACGAACTAAGTTCAAAAGCAGTATCTTATAGCTATGGGAATTATTGCTCGTCAATCCTTTTATAACATCCTCAGTATCCTCTTTGCTTTTGCTCTAGGAGGGATCAACACCATTGTGTTTTATCCTCGTGTTATGGGCCCCGAATTTCACGGTCTCATTGGAGCTCTTTTAGCGAATTCAAACATCATACAACCCTTATTTGCTTATGGAATACAGTTCACTATAATCAAGTATTATTCTGCCTGTACAAGTAAACGCGAACAAGATAATTTACTTGTATTCTCTATCCTCTTGCCCCTGATCGTTATGCTACCCCTAATAGGTTTGGTATATCAATTCGACTCCATCAGTGCTTTTGTTTTTTCTGAAAATTCTCCTGCAGGAGACTTTTTGTTTCTAATTTTTAGTATTGCAACGGCAACAGCTTATTTCGAAATCTTTTATAGCTGGTTGCGCATTCAAAAAAAGACGGTCTTTGGTAATTTTTTAAAAGAAGTTTATCAACGAGTAATGATTACCGTTTTATTGACGTTTTACTTTTTGGGATGGCTCGACTTTGATGGTTTTATAGTAGCTCTGATTGTAGGTTATTTTATGCGCTTGCTGCTCATTGTGAGTTATGCCTTTTGGGTATACCGACCGGAGGTTCATTTTGAACTTCCAGAAAACCTAAAAGTATTGTTGCGTTATTGCAGCTACATTTTTTTAACAGGCTTCTCTGCTAGTATTATTTTGGACTTGGATAAGTCCATGATCGAGCAAATGCTCAAACCAGAATACGTTTCTTTTTATATGGTAGCAATTTTTATTGCCGCTGTTATTGACGCGCCCTCTCGTGCGATGGTGCAAATTGTAAGCCCGATGGTAGCTGAGGCACTGAATACAAAGAATAGCGTACGTTTAGAAGAGTTGTTGAAGAGAAGCTCTCTAAACTTATTACTTGTCTCCGGCTTGCTATTTGTTTTAATTACGACCAATCTGGACGATATTTACCGTTTAATTGAAATGTTAAACGCACAACAGGGTTATGCTGCTGGTTTGCCTATTATTTTACTGATTTCTTTTTCCAAGCTTTTCTCTGCTTCCTTAGGATGCTTAAACAACATCATCACCAATTCTGAATATTACCGCTATCTGCTCTTGTTTTCTGTGGCAGCAGCCTCTTTAGCAGTGGTCTTGAACATTCAATTCATTCAACGTTATGGTTTTGTTGGCGCTGCACTTGCAACCTTGATTGTTGTTACCCTTTTTAACTTCCTAAAAATTGTATTGGTTTATTCTAAGTTTAAGATTCATCCTTTTGGAATAAAATCCATCTGGGTTTTGTTATTAATCCTGATATTATACGGAGTTTTCTTCAACATCAATTTGGATTTCCACCCCATACTTACGGTTACAATAAAGGCCACTTTAGCGGGTTCCTTGTACTTTGGAGTGAGTTATTTCTTAGGTTTATCTGAAGAAGTAAACCGAGTGATTGATCGTTTTCTGAAAAAATAATAGCCTGTAGTTTCCTACAGGCTATCAAAACAAAATCATTAAACCAATAATCTAATTATGAAATCTAACTAAACTGTTTATACAAACTCAATTACTGTGCCAAAGCCACATATAAAATGTTAGTGTTTTGTTAATTAGGGCTTTAATTTTTTCTTCAAATAGGTTCCAGTAAAAGATCCTTTGATTTTTGATAAGGCTTCGGGTGTTCCTTCTCCCAGAAGTGTTCCCCCTTTATTTCCGCCTTCTGGTCCCAAATCAATTACATGGTCAGCGCATTTGATCAAATCAATGTTATGTTCAACCACGATGAGTGAATGTCCTTTTTCTAGAAGTGCTTCAAAAGACGTTAGTAGTTTTTTGATGTCGTGAAAATGAAGCCCAGTTGTGGGTTCATCAAAAATAAAGAGGATTTTATCTCGGTGATCTCCTTTTCCAATGAAAGAAGCGAGCTTAATTCGTTGTGCTTCTCCACCCGACAGAGTAGCAGAAGACTGTCCAAGAGATACATAGCCTAAGCCTACTTTTTGCAGTGGTAAAAGCTTTTTGACGAGTTTGGCCTGCGCATGCTCTTCAAAGAAAGCTATCGCATCATCGACCGTCAATCCGAGGATATCATCAATGGATTTCCCTTCAAATTTCACTTCTCGCACTTCTTTTTTAAAACGTCTTCCTTTGCAATGCTCGCACAGAAGAACAACGTCGGCCATGAATTGCATTTCAATGGTTACGGTTCCTTCTCCTTTACAGGCTTCACAGCGACCACCATCTACATTAAATGAAAAATGCTTGGCTTGATAGTTTCTCATTTTCGAAAGCTGAAGACCGGCAAACAAAGCGCGAATATCGTCGTAGGCTTTTATATAAGTTACCGGATTGGAACGAGAAGATCTACCAATAGGGTTTTGATCTATAAACTCTACATGTTTGATGGAACTGTAGTCCCCATCCAGTTTTGTGAATTGCCCTGGTTTTTCAACGAAAATATCCAATTCACGTTGAAGAGCAGGGTAGAGTATTTTTTTAACCAGCGTGCTCTTACCGCTTCCCGAAACGCCCGTGACTACGGTCATTGAGTTTAGTGGGAAATGAGCTGTAATGTTTTTTAAATTATTTTCACGAGCACCAACAACTATAATTTGCTCCTTATTCGTTCTGCGAATAGGCGGAACTTCAATTTTCATTTGACCCGTAAGGTACTGTGCTGTAAGGGATGAGGACTTTAGTATTGTTGCCATAGAACCCTGTGCAACAACGGCTCCACCTAAAGTTCCGGCTTCTGGTCCCATGTCAATAATACAATCTGCGGCTTGCATGATTTCTTCATCGTGTTCTACAACAAGAACAGTATTTCCGAGGTCTCGCAGTTTTTTTAGAATCTTGATCAAGCGTTCGTTATCACGTGAATGCAATCCAATACTGGGCTCATCTAAAATATACATAGAGCCTACCAAGCTACTCCCCAGCGAAGTTGCTAGGTTGATTCTCTGTGATTCACCACCAGAAAGAGAATTTGATTTTCGGTTTAATGTCAAATATCCTAAGCCCACGTCCTTGATGAAATTCAATCGGCTTTTAATCTCTATAAGTAAACGATCAGCTACTTCTTGTTGTTGAGCCGATAGGGTAATGGTGTTGAAAAAGGCTAAGAGGTCGTCTAAAGGCTCATTGACTAACTCGGACAAACTCTTACCGTTGACTTTTACGTATGCCGCTTCTGGCTTCAATCGTGCTCCTTGACAAGAATCACAATGGGTTTTTCCACGGTATCGCGACAGGAGAACTCGGTTTTGAATTTTATAATTTTTCGCCTCTATTTTTTTGAAAAAAGCATTCAGTCCAGAGAAATAAGAATTTCCGTTCCACAACAAATCTTTGTGCTCCTGATCCAGTTCAAAATAAGGCTTGTGAATTGGGAAGTCGAAACGATAAGCATTGTTGATTAACTCCTCATAGAATTTTCGCATACTACTTCCTTTCCAAGGAGCAATCGCTTCTTCATAGATAGAAAGCCCCGTATTTGGGATAACTAACTCTGGATCAATTCCGATAACATCTCCGTAGCCTTCGCATACAGGACAAGCTCCAAAAGGATTGTTGAAACTGAATAAATGTACATTGGGAACAGCGAATTGAATCCCATCAGCTTCAAAATTATTAGAAAATTCTTTTCTGCTTTTCCCATCTAATGATACTACTGAACAAACTCCATTACCTTCGAAAAAAGCAATTTCAATTGCATCAGAAAGTCGGTTTTTGAAATCTTCATCTTTTTTTAATACGATACGATCGACAACTAATTCAAAAGATTTGGGTGGTTTTTCAGCAACATTGTCTAAACGCAGCATTTTACCTTCAGAATAGATACGAGCAAATCCTTGTTGGATTAAAATTTTAACGACATCTTTTTGACTTCTTTTCTGGGTATTTGCTACTGTAGTTAATAGCAATAGTTTGCTGTTTTCTTCTAATGAAAAGATGTGATTTACAACATCAGTAACACTGTCTTTTTTGACGACAGTATTTGAGATAGGGGAGTAGGTAACCCCAATCCGAGCATATAATAGCTTCAGGTAGTCGTAGATTTCTGTTTTAGTTCCTACTGTAGATCTTGGATTCGAGGAATTTACTTTTTGTTCTACAGCAATTGCGGGAGCAATTCCCTTGATTTGATCAACTTTTGGTTTGTTTAACCTCCCCATGAATTGGCGAGCGTAGGACGATAAACTTTCTACATAACGGCGTTGACCTTCTGCATAAAGCGTATCGAACGCTAAGGAAGATTTTCCGGAACCCGAGAGGCCCGTAATAACGGTAAGCTTGTTTCGCTCTAAGGCAACATCAACGTTTTTTAGGTTGTGTAGCTGAGCCCCCAAGATGATGATATGATCTTTGGGGTCTAATGTTCTAAGGTCTTGCATACTAAAAATGAAGGGGGAAAGATACGATTTATAGGTTCAGTTTTATCGCTAAGGATGATATATCTTATTATATTTCTAGGATCAAAAGTTTACCGTCTAGACGATTGACTTTTAAGATATAATTGCTCTACTTTGGTTCGTGCCCACGGAGTTCTTCTCAAGAACTTTAAACTCGATTTAATCGAGGGATTATCCGTGAAACAACGGATAGTGATTCGTTCTCCCAAGTCTTCGAAACCGTATTCATTAACTAGATGTTCCAGTATATCAGCTAATTTGACACCATGCAATGGATTGTTTGGTTGCGATTCTATTTCAGTTGACATCGGATTGATTTTATTTGGCAAATATAAGAGAATTCTGTTCTTGAATGGGGCGTTATTATATTTTAGGTTTTGGGTAAAAACAACGAAAAGGTATTGAGATTATTGTAGTTTGGAAAAATATTTCTATATTTGTTTTATTAAAATATATACATATACAACAAAGCTACTTTTAAATTTATCGAAAACCCGCACCTCCTGGGTGTTTAAAAGTAATGTATATGTCAAATTCCCTCATTAAAGAAAAAGACGCTGTCCTTGTATCGGGATACATCAACGGTTGTGAACGTTCCTTAGCTGTTCTTCTTGAACGACACAAACTGAAGATTTTTAACTTTATATATTCAAAAGTTTTTGATCGTGACATCGCGGAAGATATTTTTCAAGACACCTTCATTAAAGTAATCCGAACACTAAAAAGAGGGGTATACCAAGAAGAAGGTAAATTTCTGCCTTGGGTCATGCGTATATCCCACAACTTAGTAATCGATCATTTCAGAAAAAGTAACCGTATTCCGATTTTTGAAAGCAAAGATGACTTTGATATTTTTCAAATTATCGGTGATGACGTTCCTAATGTCGAAAGCAGCATGATTGACAAACAAGTTGTTGAAGACTTACAAAAACTCATTGCAGAATTGCCCGATGATCAGCGTGAAGTTCTTACAATGCGCTTGTATAAAGACATGAGCTTCAAAGAAATTGCCGAATCTACAGGAGTCAGTATCAATACTGCCCTGGGGCGTATGCGATACGCAGTAATCAATATTCGTAAACTTATTGCTGAACACCAGATCGTTTTGTCTGCTTAGTATACGATTTTTGTTTTTTTTACGTTCTGTATATGTAACCAATGTATATGGAACAAAATTACTCTAAAAAAAAACCTGAACTAACAACTGAGGGGCCTAGTGACCTGTCTGTAAAACGTATTCTTGCCTTTTCAAAAGCATTCAAGACATTAAACACTTCTGACGTTCCAATTAAGTCAAAAAAATAAACGATTATAGACCCGTTATTTTTTTTCGAATGTTTTCAAAACAGATTTTCTTCCTATCGTTCTTGTAATAATATCCTCCTCTATTTTCCATCCACGTGCAGGCGAATACTCTCTTCCATACCAAATGATTTGTAGGTGTAAATCATTCCAGCATTCCCTTGGAAATAGTCTTTTTGCATCCCGCTCGGTTTGAACTACATTGGTGCCTTTGGAGAATCCCCAGCGATATAATAATCTGTGAATATGAGTGTCTACTGGAAATGCAGGAACTCCAAAGGCCTGTGCCATAACTACTCCAGCAGTTTTATGCCCTACAGCTGGGAGAGCCTCTAGTGCTTCAAAATCTTGGGGAACCTTTCCATCGTGCTTATCCAAGAGAATCTGCGACAAGCCATGTATCCCTTTAGATTTCATAGGAGATAAGCCAACGGGTTTTATTATTTCACGAATCTCTTCTACCGTGAGTTTAATCATTTCTTTAGGAGTATCGGCACGTTCAAAAAGAAGGGGTGTTATTTTATTAACCCGGACATCGGTGCTTTGTGCTGACAACAAAACTGCAATTAAGAGTGTGTACGGATCTTTATGATCCAGTGGTATTGGAATTTCAGGATATAAATCCTGAAGGGTTTTCATTGTAAAAGCTACTTTTTCTTTTTTAGTCATTTGTGGACTGGATTTCAGAGGTTTAGTTTTATTTCAACAAAACAATTTCTTCTGGATTATTTCACTGTTTATTCTTTTTGTAATTTAGAAAAAAATAACAAATGAATACACTTAAAGTAGGCGATTTAGTTCCAAACTTTAGTTGCGCCGATGAAAAAGGAGTACTACACAAATTAGAAGATTATAAAGGTAAAAAATTGATTGTCTTCTTTTACCCAAAAGCTAGTACACCGGGCTGTACAGCTGAGGCTTGTGATTTACGCGATCATTACCAAGAACTCAAAAACGCGGGTTATAGTTTGCTGGGAGTCAGTGCAGATAGCCAAAAAAAACAATTAAATTTTTCAAATAAATATGAATTTCCATTTCCTCTTTTAGCAGATGAAAACAAGGAAGTTATCAATGCTTTCGGGGTTTGGGGTTTAAAAAAGTTTATGGGAAAAGAATACGACGGTATTCATCGTAAGACATTTATTTTAGATGGAACTGCTAAGGTTGAACGTGTGATAGACAAGGTTAAAACAAAAGCACATGCTGCTCAAATTCTAGATGCAGACGCTTAGGATTTAATTTTTTTAAATGCGGGATTGTACCCAAACATTTCCTTTTTTACAATCATTTCAGAAATACCCTCTGGAAGATGATCGTCCCATCCCGCTTCGTTATTCTTAATTTGTTTTAGAATTTCACGTGAAAAAATATCCAAATATTCAGGTTCAAAATCAAAAATGTCCAGAACCTTTCCGTTGTATTTGAAGAACTTGTAAAAGTCTTTCATACGCGGGTGAAGTTTTAGGTTATTACTGGTCACAATTTCACCTTTTTCATCCTTCATTGGATAGAGGTAGACCTTGAGGTTGTTGTAAAACATTTTACCAAAGGCTTCTAGAATACCACCACTCAAATCGGTGTAGTAGTTTTCATCAAAAATTTCAACAAAACTATTCACTCCCATGGCTAGAGCCATTTGTTTTTTGGTGTACTGAGATAAATAATCAACCAGTCGATAATACTCTTTGAAATTCGAGATCATTACGATATGGCCGAGTGAGCATAAAAGCTTAGCACGATCCATAAAGTCCTTTTCATCAATTGCTCCTTGGGATGTGAGATTGGAAAGTGTAATTTCAAAAATCACAACCGTTTTATTCTCGTCAACGTCACGTTCTTTTAAAAATACCTCAAGTGACTTTTCGAACATATCGATGTTGACCTTAGTTACCGGTCTGAAACTACCTCTTAGTGCTAAGATGTTTTTTTTATAAAGTTCTCTTGCTGGTAAAATATTATTCCCACTCGGATTAAACATAACCGCTTCGGTCATTCCTTTTTTAACTAGCTGTAAACTCATCAGCCGATTGTCGACACCCTCAAAATTTGGACCTGAGAAGTTGATGGTATCAATTTCAATAGCATCTTTGTCGACGTGGTCGTATAAATATTTTAAAAGTTTTCTGGGTTCGTCGTGTTTGTAAAATGCACCATAAATAAGATTTGCGCCCATAATTCCAATAGATTCTTGCTGGAAGCGCGCTTCGGTTTGGTGAAAACGTACGTGGAGGGTAATTTCACTATACGCTTTGTCTGGACCCGTTTGAAAACGGATGCCCATCCAACCGTGACCTTTGAATTTTTTTGCAAAATCGATGGTCGTGACCGTATTGGCATAAGTGAAAAACATTTTGTTTGGATGCTCCAATCTTGGAATTCTATTTTCAAGCAACCGCATTTCGTGATTCAACATCTTACTCAAACGAGTTTCGGTTACGTATCTACCGTCCTCGTCTTCACCGTATATGTTATCACTAAAATTCTTGTCGTAAGCGCTAATGGTCTTCGCTATTGTTCCTGAAGCACCGCCAACTCTAAAAAAGTGACGAGCAACTTCTTGTCCGGCACCAATTTCCGCAAAAGTCCCATAAATGTGCTCATTCAGATTTATACGTAATGCTTTGGCTTCAATCGAGGGTCTGTTCTCAAGAGCACGTTCACCGGGTAGTTGTGTTGACATAAAAATGTATTTCGTAACAAATGTACAAAGTTTGTTTATTCTAGAGACAAATTTCTACCTTTGAAATCATGTTTACAATCACTTTTTTAGGCACAGGTACTTCCCAAGGAATTCCAATTATTGGCAGTAGGCATCCAGTTTGTCACAGTCAAAACCCTAAGGACAAACGCTTGCGAGTATCCATTTCTATTGCTTGGGGTGATTGTAATTTTATAATCGATTGCGGACCAGATTTCAGGCAGCAACTTTTACGCAATCCAATCGAAAAACTTGATGGAATTTTATTCACCCATGAGCATGCTGACCACACCGCTGGACTCGACGACATCCGCCCTTTTTTCTTTAGACAGGGAAAAATTAATTTTTTTGCAACTCAAAAGGTTTTTTCGGCTTTAGACCAACGCTTTTCTTACATCATGAACGACGAGGATAAGTACCCAGGTGCTCCTTCGGTTGAACGTTTTATCATAGATAAAAACAGCCCTTTTGAATTGCATAATCAATGGATAACCCCCATTGAAGTGATGCATCACAAATTAGAAGTAATGGGCTATCGCTTTGGGAATTTTGCTTATTTGACCGACGTAAAGACAATTGCAGATGAGGAACTGGAAAAATTACAAAATCTCGATGTTTTGGTCCTTAGCGCCCTTCGAGTTGAGCCACATCCTTCCCACTTGAATTTAGAAGAAGCCCTTGCTCTAGTGGAATTTTTGAAACCTAAAAAAGCCTATTTTACGCACATCAGTCATTTACTTGGTTTTCACGACGAAGTAGAACATAGCTTACCTGATCATATTCATTTAGCTTACGATACCCTAGCAATAACATCAACTTAGTTTATATACTATTTATTCAATACGATTTATGAAAAAAAACATCTTCATTTACCTCTTTTCTTTTGCTGCCTTGATTCTTGTATTTCAGATAGTCAACAGCAATAAAATAATGATGGATCAACAGAGTAGACTAGAGAAAAAACAAAGCCAACTCAATGCCTTAAAAGATTCTTTAAAAGTAGAGAAACGTCGATTTTTTGAGAATGTTTATTTTTCATTGGATACAAACGAAGAAGCGTTAGTTTATTTTGACGATTTGGACTTTCCTGTTACTTCAGCTCTAATAAAAGATGCCTTATACGATACCAATTTATTGGGAGAAGAAGAATCTTTAGTGCCTTATGCACAAATGGGCGGTAAGTTTTTGATTAATAAGATTAAGGTATTGAACCACAAATGGGTAATTGCAGATTTTTCTGACGGTACTTTCTGGGGAGAATTATTAATCAAATATCAAGTGGCTGCAGATGGGACACTTACTTTTAGTGTGGTAGAGCATTTCCTGTACGCTACAAACTAATGATTCTGGTTTTGTAACCATTCCAAGAGATCCTTAAAGTTATCTGGACTGATGGTATGCGGTGCATCATACTCTTTATACACTACAGAAACTCCCTGCTCCCGAAGTAAATCAATTCCTTTCCGGGTATGACTTATTGGGATTACGGGATCTATTATTCCATGTGAACTGAAGCAATTTAAAGCGGCCTTACTATCCTTGTTATGCACGCTTAGTTTTGGGTTATAAAAACCACTGAGTGCCATTATTTTATTGATCATTTTGGGATAGGTAAGCCCTAAAGCCCAACTCAAAATTGCACCTTGGCTAAACCCTAAAAAATCAACTTGCTCTCTAGTCGAATTGATTCGATCTAAATGATGTTTTACGTTCAACTGAATCAAGTCGCGGGATTGAATTCCCTCTTCATCATTCGACCACTTGTTCATGTCTTCATCAAAAGTTATCGTATACCAGGCATAACTTCCTTCACTAAGCACAATAGGAGCTCGCAGCGCTATGATGTGATAAGTTTTGGGAAGGTAGCGAGCAAAAGAAAATAAGTCTCCCTCATGGCTACCATAGCCATGAATTAAAAACAATACGGGAGGATTTGAACTTTCTTCGGTTGGGACTTGATGGAGATATTCTAAGATTTGATTGGAATCTATATGCATTTAAGGGTTGTCTGTGTATTATTAATAACCCCATAAACCGTTCCCTGTGTCGGACTGTTTAAGAAGGCGCAGTTTTTTGAACTCGAAAGGATTTGTTCTTCTCTTAGGGAACCATTTCCTGAAGGATTGAATAGGCTTAAATTAGCCTGTTGTCCAACTTCTATGCTTTGGTTTTCAATTCCAAAACGCGCTTTCCCTTTGGTTAATATAGCGATCACATTGTCAAGAGGGAAGAGGGTGCTCAGGACTCCAAACATAGCTTCAATACCAATGGTGCCCGTTGCTGCATATTCAAATTCCAAATGTTTTAATTCATCATTCAAGGGTTCGTGATTGGATGTTACCATATCGATGGTTCCATCAACAACTCCCTGTCTTAATGCTGTCCGATCTGCATCGGTTCTCAGAGGTGGATCTAACTTGAAATGTGTATTGAAATCTGAAAGTTCTTCTTCTGTAAAGACTAAATTGGCTAGTGCCACACTACAACTAATTTGTAAGCCTTGTTTTTTTGCCTTTCGAATGAGTTCAACAGCAGCTGCAGAGGATAAAAACGGAATATGTAATTTACCACCTGAATATTCCAAAACAGCAAGGTCGCGCTGAATTTGAAGGATCTCGCTCAGGGTTGGGGTTCCCGATAAACCATTGCGTGTACTTATATTTCCTTCGTGAACACCACCCTGACTTCCAATACTTGTATCGGTTGGGTGTGAAATAAGGAGCCCGTCAAAACGTTGGGCATATTGAAGTGCAATCTTAAGTAGCTCAGCATTCTTGATGGACTTTTTATAGTCGCCAAAAGCTACCGCTCCATTTTGTTTTAAATCGTATAATTCGGTTAATAGTTTTCCTTCTTGATTTTTCGAGAACGAGGCGATAGGGTGTATTTGAGTTGCTGTTTTGCTTCCAGCATTTTTCAAGTAACAAACCGCCGATTGGTTGTCTGTTATTGGGTTGGTGTTTGGGTTTACAGCAATTTGAGTGAATCCACTCAAACCGGCAGTTTTTAAACCATTTTCCAAGGTCTCTCTTTCCTCGTATCCAGGTTCACCTATGCAAACACTACTGTCAAACCAACCACGAGAAATATGTAGGTTTGGATAGGTTATTATTTCAGCAGTTTCATCAACTATTTCATCATCTATAGCTGTGATGATACCGTTGGTAATTAAAAGGTCTTTAGTGGAGTAATGGAATGCGTGCTTCGGGTCAATTAAAGTCGCTTTTTGAAGGAGTATTTTCATTAATTGTAAAACAAATTCCGAATATTCAAACAAAAATACAAAACAAATGGGAATTTGGATGAATTAATTGATGACAGCTTTAAAATTTCTCAAAGGCACCTAATCCAAAGAGTGCAAAATCGTATTTAACTGGATCTTCCGCGTCCATTAATCGCAACTGGTGGTCCAATTCTACAACCGCTTTTGCATCGTTTTGTTTACGGTCTAGAATACCTAATTTACGAGCGATTGTTCCAGAATGAACATCTAAGGGACATGAAAGCTGGCGGGGGTGAATGCTTTTCCATATCCCAAAATCTACTCCAGTAGAGGAGGAGCGAACCATCCACCGCAAATACATATTGATTCGTTTTGCAGCTGAACCTTTAAACGGATCTGCCAAGTGTTTTTGTGTTCGTATTTGATGGGGAAGCTCAAAAAAGCGTTTTTTGAAATGATGCAGGGCTGTCTGTACGCCCAACTCTTCCACATTTTTTGACATGGCAGTTTCAAGACCTCCATGATTTTTATATAAATGCTGCAAGGCTCCAATAAAGTATTTTAAATCTTCAGCATTGAAGGTTCTATGAACAAATCCATTGAAAACGTCTAAATCTTTTGTTTGATGATTCTTTATGAAATCGTAGGGAGATTCGTCCATAAGCGACATCATTTTAGTTGCATTTTTGATGATGCTGCTTCTGTTCCCCCAAGCAATTGTAGCAGCTAGAAAACCTGCGATTTCTATATCTTCTTTTTTCGAAAAACGATGTGGAATTTGAATGGGGTCGGCTTCAATAAATTCTTGAGACTGATAATGTTCCGCCTTGAGGTCTAAAAACTCTTTTATTTCACTAAAATGCATTTAGAGTATAATTTTCCCGTCAATTAATTCAATTTTTCGATCAGCTTTTTCTGCTAATTCTTGATTGTGGGTAACGATAACAAAAGTGTGCCCGTATTGATCTCTGAGATCAAAAAACAATTGATGGAGCTGATCTGCAGTTTGACTATCTAAATTACCACTCGGTTCGTCTGCAAAAATAATTTTTGGGTTATTCATTAGGGCTCGAGCAACAGCAACTCGTTGTTGTTCCCCTCCTGATAGTTCATTGGGTTTGTGCGAACTCCTTGAGGATAAACCTAATTGATCCAGTAACTCCGAGGCTCTTTTTTCTGCTTCTTTTCTTGGTGTTCCTTTGATAAAAGCAGGAATCATAATGTTTTCTATGGCATTGAATTCTGGGAGTAACTCATGAAATTGAAAAATAAAGCCCAGCGCTTGATTTCTGAATTCAGAAAGTTCATTTTCTTTTAAACTCAAGATGTCGGTTTTGTCAATTTGTAAGGAAACATTCGAGCCAGGGTCGGGAGTCGATAAGGTACCTAATAGTTGTAAAAGGGTTGTTTTTCCCGCTCCAGAAGGGCCAACTATTGCTATGATTTCTCCAGCATTAATTTCTAGCGCTATGTTTTTTAGGACATTAACATCGCCTAATTTTTTGTAAATATTACGTGCAACAATAAGTTTTTCCATAGCGAGTACAAAGTACTATTTAATCTGTTTTTCTCTAGGAGGCAGCTCATTTTTTTTTAGCATCCACCGAATTATTATTAATTATTAAATGTGATAGACTCAAAAAATACTTGTTTATTATATATATATTTGTTAATCTAAACAATTGATATGAATTCGTTGGAAACAGCATATGTTGCGGGAGGTTGTTTTTGGTGTACAGAAGCTGTATTTCAGCATCTAAAAGGCGTTGAAGAAATTCATTCTGGCTATATGGGCGGAACTATAAAAAATCCAGCCTACCGCGAGGTTTGCACAGGAAGAACAGGACATACAGAAGGGATTAAGGTTCTTTTTGACCCTAAAATAATTTCTTATCGAACCCTATTAACCGTTTTTTTTGCTACCCACGATCCAACTACCCTAAACCGTCAAGGAAATGATGTTGGAACCCAGTATCGCTCCTCAATTTTTTATACTACAGATGAACAAAGATCAATTGCTGTTGATTTCATTGCAGAACTACAAAAAACTACTTTCGAAGCACCTATAATAACAGAAGTACTTGCGGAAATGCCTTTTTATAATGCAGAGGAGGAGCATCATAATTACTATAATAACAACAGTGAGCAAGGATATTGTTCTTACATCATAAGCCCCAAAATTCAAAAACTCAAACAAAACTACCTACACCTTTTAAAAACTATATGATCAACGAAAATTTTAACATTGAGACCTTACCACTTACTGAAGAATTAAAAGAAAATTACACCAATGTTATAAGACTCCTTGGTGAGGACACTGATCGCGAAGGTCTTGTAAAGACTCCTGAACGTGCAGCTAAGGCGATGAAGTTTCTTACGAGCGGTTATTCAATGAATCCAAAAGAAATCCTCGAAGGAGCCATGTTTAAGGAGGATTACAAAGAGATGGTGATCATCAAAGATATTGAGCTCTATTCTCTTTGTGAGCATCACATGCTTCCGTTTTTTGGAAAAGCACATATTGCATATATTCCAAACGGTCATATTGTTGGGTTGAGTAAAATACCAAGAGTAGTAGATGTATTCGCACGCCGAATGCAAGTTCAAGAACGATTGACAGAACAAATTCTCGATTGTATCAACAACACCCTTAAACCAGAAGGCGTTGCCGTAGTAATCGAAGCTTCCCATATGTGCATGATGATGCGCGGCGTTCAGAAACAAAATTCAACGACTACAACCTCAGGCTTTAGAGGAGCATTTAAAGAATCAAATACCCGAAATGAATTTTTAAAACTGATTGCCTCAAGTTTGTCTTAAGATTCCCGAAAAAAACGTTTAAATCCCATGCGACTAAGAATTTTCTTTTCAAAGTTCCAGAAAAATTTGAATTGAAAAAAAAGGGTCCCAAAAAAGATTAGTAAAACTTGATAGATTGGAAATACGATTGAAATTCGCAGAAACCAATAGAGGGCATCTCCTAATATAACACCATCAAAAGCACTCTTTTCAATCCCCACCAATTCCAATAATGGCTCGGCTATTTTAACCGATGAAGATCCTGTAATTGCAAAAACAACAAAAATAATAACGAGCTGTAGATTTGATTCTACAGCCCATTTATCTTTTAAGCGATTGAAATATCCCATTAAAGGAGTATTGCCGAAATTTGTTGAGCTAACTCTTCTCCAATACGATCTTGAGCTTCTCCAGTAGCAGCACCAATATGTGGAGTAAGTGAAACTTTGGGATGCATCAAGACATGCATCGCGGGCTTTGGTTCTTCTTCAAAAGTATCTAAACCAGCAAAAGACAGTTTCCCACTGTCAAGAGCTTTTATTAGAGCTACTTCGTCGATAACACCACCTCGAGCAGCGTTGATAATAGCAGCGCCATCTTTCATCTGATTGAATTCATTTGCACCAATTACATAGTCTTTTTGCGCCGGTACATGAAGGCTCACAAAATCAGATTCAGCTAAAAGTGATTCTTGCGACTGAATTTTAATGTCAACATCAACCGTTTGACCGTCAAAGAGGGCAACTTGTACCCTAGCAGATTCCATAAACTTATCAGCAGCAATGACCCGCATTCCAACTCCTAGAGCAATCTTAGCAACTTCTTGACCAATACGACCAAAACCTATGATTCCGATTGTTTTTCCACGAAGTTCAATTCCTTTTGCATAATCTTTTTTGAGTCCTTTAAAGTTTATTTCACCTTCTAAAGGCATGTTGCGGTTGGAGTTGTGTAAAAAACGAACTCCTCCATAAAGATGAGCAAACACCAATTCTGCAACCGAAGCAGATGAAGAGGCGGGTGTATTGATTACACTTAATCCTTTTTCACGAGCATAAGCAACATCGATGTTATCCATTCCAACACCACCTCTTCCGATGATTTTTAAAGAAGGACATGAGTCTACCAACTCTTTACGCGCAGTGGTTGCGCTTCGGACCAATAAAACGGTTACCTCATTCTCGTTGATGTAAGAAATTAGTTGTTCTTGGGCTACGTTTGTTGTGATCACTTCAAAGCCTTTGGCTTCGAGGGCATCAATTCCACTTTGAGATATTCCGTCGTTTGCGAGTACTTTCATGTATGTATTTTAAAGAGTTTGTTCAAATTTTTGCATTACGTCAACCAAAAGTTGAGCGCTTTCTAAGGGAAGCGCATTGTAGATAGAAGCACGGTATCCGCCAACAGATCGGTGTCCTTTAAGACCACTTATACCTGCCTCATTCCATAAAGTGTCAAAAGCTGCTCCGTCTACTCCTTTTGCAAGATTGAAGGTTGCATTCATATACGAACGGTCTTCTTTTGCAGCAAAACCTTCGAAGGCTGAATTGCGATCAATTTCGTTATATATAAGTGCTGCTTTTGCTTGGTTGTGTTTTTCAATCTGTGCCAAGCCACCATTTTCATGCAACCATTCTAAGGTTAGCATGGAGGTGTATATTGGAAATACAGCTGGTGTATTGAACATGCTGTCACTGTTTAGTTGAACTTGGTAGTCCATCATCGATGGGATGACCCGATTAACTTTTCCAAGAATGTCTTCTTTAACAATAATTAAAGTAGCTCCCGATGGCCCCATATTTTTTTGAGCTCCAGCATAAAAGAGATCAAATTTTGAATAGTCAAATTGTCTTGAAAAAATATCAGAACTCATATCGGCAACAAGAGGGACATTGGTTTCAGGAATCTCCTGAAATTGAGTTCCAAAAATAGTATTGTTGGTGGTGATGTGTAAATAGTCTAGATCAGAAGGAATTTCGTGACCTTTGGGGATGAAATTGAAATTCTGATCTTTAGAAGATGCAACTTCAACTACTTCTCCGAAAAGTTTAGCCTCTTTTATGGCCTTATTTGACCAAGCTCCTGTATTGATGTAACCCGCTTTTTTATCTAATAGATTGAAGGCAGCCATCAAGAATTGCATACTAGCTCCTCCTTGAAGAAATAAGGCTTTATACCCTTTGTCTTTGAGGCCAGTAAGTTCTAGTGCCAACTCTTGTGCACGTTCCATAACAGCAATAAACTCTTTACTTCTGTGCGATATCTCAATAAGTGAAAGACCCATTCCGTTGAAGTCTAAAACCGCTTCGGAAGCCTTTTTCATTACTGATGCTGGGAGGATAGAGGGACCTGCACTAAAATTATGCTTTTTCATATTATTTATTAAGGTGCAAATATCTGTATTACCCATTAAAAAACGCCATATAAATGTGCATTTTTTAAGTGAATTTTTAACATTCTACGTTAATATGTTTAAAAAATCTAATGTATTTTTTCCATCTGCATAATCCCAGAGTTGAGGCAGTTGGGCTTTGCCAAAAGCAAAGTGACTGGCTGTGTTTTGATTGGAGCTAATGCATTGTATCAAGTTCTTATCCTCGATTAACTTTTTTTCTAGAGTTTGAGCATCCTCGTAATATTCATAATGCAGGCATGCAACTGGGGAAGTATAGGAGGCATCTTCTTTGAGCATAAAGAAACCATTGTCCAGTAAATCAAAAAGACTCATTAGGTATACCGCCTTGTTGTAATCATAATTATTGGCATACTTAGCCGAATCCATTAGACTGGCATAAGGATAAAGTGCACCAAAAATTAAATTTAAATCATAGCCTTTGGGGACAAATATTTTGGAGGTGCTTCTACAGCCCAAACCAAAGTACTGAACGATATCTGAGGCTAAAGCTTGGAGTTGCTCCTTGGTTTCGTTTCCATCCAAAATAGCAACACCATTTCTATTGGAGCGAATCAGGTTTGGAACTTTAGAAAAATAATACTCAAAATAACGAGCAGCATTATTACTACCCGTAGCGATAACCGCATCAAAAACGGTAAAGCGCTCTTTTGTAAATTCCACAAAGCTGGTAAAACGGGGTTCGATTTCTTCTAATTTCTGAATTAGAAAAGCGATCAACAATGGATCGGAAGATGAACATTTAACCAAGGCTTTGTTTCCACTCAACAAAACACTCAATACATCGTGAAAGCCAACCAAAGGAATGTTTCCGGCTAGGACTAAACCAACAGTTTTGGGATCTGAATGATCAAAAGAATAGGGGAGTAGCCATTGGGTTAAATCTTTTTTGTTGAGCAATTGGCCCCAGGCTGCAAAGGCATGTAAAACATTTTCTTTGGAAAACCATCCATTCTTACTTTTCGCGTGATTAATGGTTTCGAACAAACGATCGTAAGTCGGATCTTCGGGATTGATGTTTCTTAGGAAGTCGCCCAAGCGATCGAATGCAAAAATTCGTTGTTCTAGTTGGATCATTATTTGTAGAATAAGCTTTTAGGTCTTACTTTTGTTGCAAATTTAACTAAAGAATTCCTACTATGGCTATTATTATTACAGATGAGTGTATAAATTGTGGAGCCTGTGAACCGGAATGCCCGAATACGGCTATTTATGAAGGAGCAGATGATTGGCGTTATAAAGACGGGACTTCTTTAAGTGGTAAGGTTATACTTCCCGACGGAAAGGAAGTAGACGCTGATGAAGTTCAAGAGCCTGTATCCGACGAATTGTATTATATCGTCCCCGATAAGTGTACGGAGTGTAAGGGCTTTCATGACGAGCCTCAATGTGCGGCTGTTTGTCCCGTAGATTGTTGTGTTCCTGACGACGACCATGTTGAAACCGAAGAAGTATTACTTGGGAAGCAGCGTTTTATGCATCCAGAATAAAGTACGGTATTGGGGCAAGAACATTAAATAGTTTCATATAGAATCATAAAAAAGGCTACTCCAAACGGAGTAGCCTTTTTAGTATCAGGGTTCTATTCTAGAATAGACTAGAATTTGTAGTTCAACGATAAGTTAAACATAGTGCCTATGTTAACAGTATAAATATGCACCCCATGAATCATCTGCATCGAATCCAATTTAAGTCAAGTCATTTATAGGATGGATGAACTTAAGTATAAGTTGAAATTGTTTTTTATTTTAATTAAGAGAAAGAACAATGTCGTTTTATACATTAATTTTTTGTGTTTTATTTATTAGACAGATACAAGAGATTGTATATTCGCAAAAAAAATATAGTAATGAAAGCAGGAATTGTAGGATTACCCAACGTTGGTAAATCAACCCTTTTTAATTGTCTATCCAATGCAAAAGCACAAAGCGCAAACTTTCCGTTTTGTACTATTGAACCTAATATTGGAGTAGTGAATGTTCCAGATCCACGTTTAGAAAAGCTTGCAGAGCTTGTAGTACCCGAAAAAGTACTTCCAGCAACAGTCGAAATTGTTGACATTGCAGGATTGGTAAAAGGAGCAAGCAAAGGTGAAGGTTTAGGGAATCAATTTTTAGCTACCATTCGAGAAACAGACGCTATTATTCATGTATTGCGATGTTTTGATAATGATAATATCATTCATGTTGAAGGTTCAGTAGATCCGATACGAGACAAAGAGATCATTGATATTGAATTGCAATTCAAAGATTTAGAAACTGTAGAAAAACGCTTGGAGAAAGTAAACCGTGCTGCACGAACAGGGGACAAGGATGCACAGAAATTACAAGCTGTTTTATTGCAAATAAAAAACGGCCTAGAGCAATCAAAAAATGTTCGTTCACTCGATTTTTCAGAGAAAGAACGCGAGGAAGTAATCACCGAACTTCAATTAATTACCGATAAGCCTGTATTGTATGTGTGTAATGTATCTGAGGAAGCAGCTGCTTCTGGGAATGCGTATGTTGATCAAGTAAAAGCCTTAGTTGCTGAAGAAGATGCAGAAGTTTTGGTTTTGGCAATCAGTGTTGAAGCTGATATTAACGAATTGGAAACCTATGAAGAACGAAAACTTTTCCTAGACGACCTTGGTCTTGAAGAGCCGGGTGCTGCAAAATTGATTCGAAAAGCATATCAATTACTAAAACAACACACCTATTTTACTGCTGGCGAGAAAGAAGTTCGTGCTTGGACGATTAATTTGGGAGCTACTGCACCCCAAGCTGCTGGAGTGATTCATACCGATTTTGAAAAAGGCTTTATCCGTGCCGAAGTAATCTCATACGAAGATTATACCACCTATGAAACGGAGGCCAAGGTGAAAGAAGCTGGACGCATGCGTGTTGAAGGTAAAGAATACACCGTAGTTGATGGAGATGTTATGCATTTCCGATTTAATGTTTAATAACCTTTATTAAGAATTTATTATGGGATCAACTGTATATATTTTTGGCCAAATGGCTGTCAAGAGTTACGAGGATTATTTTACACAGTACGGTTCTCCTTTTTTACCCATACTCGAAAAGTTTCAGGGTACTTTATTAGCAGCTACTAAAAAGGGTAGAACCCTAGAAGGTGAGCCCTTTGGGAATTGGACTGTTTTAATGCAGTTTCCCTCCAAAGAAATGGCTTACGGTTTTGTTACTTCGGATGAATATGCTCCACTTATGGAGCTGCGTGTGAATGAGCTTACAGACGGCGCACATGCGGTACTCATTCCAGGTGAGCTTGCCGCGATGGAATAAATTTCTTGGATTTTTTCTATTTTATTGAAATACTTAAATTGAGTTTAAAAAATGTACCCATGAGAAAAACAGTACTCACCCTAGTTCTTATACTTTGTGCTAAATTCGGTTTAGCCCAAAATGCTATCCCAACCATTGAGATTTCAACAGTTGAAAAACACCTATACACCCTAGCTTCTGACGCAATGGAAGGCCGAAAAGCGGGTACCCCAGGGATCGAAAAAGCAGCACAATATATAGAAGCCGTTTTTGAGGATATTGGCTTGACGACTTACAACGACCTTCCAACTTATCGTCAGAACTTTAAGGCGATGGGTTTAGAACTCTTCAATGTCATTGGTGTTTTAGAAGGAAAAAGTAGAAAAAATGAATTTGTAGTTATTTCTGCACACTATGATCATCTTGGTGTGAAAAAAGAAGGAACGGGTGATTTGATTTATAATGGAGCAGACGACGATGCTTCGGGAACGACAGCTGTATTGACCTTAGCCCAATACTTTAAAGAATTGGATACCAACGAACGCACCCTTATTTTTGTAGCCTTTACCGCAGAAGAAATGGGCTTGTTGGGTTCTAGACACTTTGGAGAGGATGTAGATGCTTCTCAATTCATCGCAGGCATCAATATCGAAATGATCGGTAAAGACTCCAGTTATGGACCCAATACGGCATGGCTCACCGGCTTTGATCGTTCTGATTTTGGAACCATCATTCAAAAAAACTTAACCGCTACTTCCTATACTGTCCATCCGGACCCTTATCCTGAACAAAACCTCTTTTTTAGATCTGATAATGCTAGTTTAGCACAACTGGGTATACCTTCCCATACCTTTTCTACGGTTCCGATTGATGTAGATGCCCATTATCATCAAGTTTCGGATGAAGCCGCAACACTCAACATGGAAATCATTACCCAAACCATTCGGGCTATAGCCCTCGGCACCCAGTCAATTATAAGCGGTGCAGACACTCCAACACGTGTTGTGTTGCGAAAGGGCGAGGGGAGGAGAAAATAAGCTTAACTTACTTCTTCAGTGTATTTTTCTTATATTTGAATTAACAGTTTTCTAAACGCTGTTTCTTTTATGCTTAATTTACAATTCAATACCGATCGTTTTATTAAACTGCTTAAGACTCTTAAGCTACTTCCTCTAGTATTAAGGAATCGAGGGAGGGATTTTGGACGGGCGGTTTTTAATTCTAAACCTAGAAAGATTGCTGGCCTTTCGGTCTTTAAAGCACTTAAAATCATTGCGTTGAAGTTTTTTATTGAGATGTAGCCTAATGTCTCTTTAGCTTATTCTCTTGTTTACAAACGATGCTTGGCTTTTTATGATACTGTCCTCGACAAAAACAAAAGATTGCGTAAGCTGTATAATAAATTATCTATGTTTTAGTACTTTCACGGTATGCAACAAGAAAAGGCATTAGCGATTCTTCAGTCAGGAAAAAACACATTTCTTACCGGTTCGGCTGGAACGGGTAAAACCTTTGTTTTGAACCAATACATTTCGTATTTAAAAGAACGAAAAATCACAGTTGCTGTTACGGCATCTACTGGTATTGCTGCAACGCATATGAACGGGATGACCATTCACTCTTGGTCAGGCATCGGCGTAAAGGAGTTTATTTCTCAAGCCGATTTAGTCAATATGCGATCCAAAAAATACCTTAAAACACATCTCGAAAAAGTTACCGTTTTGATTATCGATGAAGTTTCGATGTTACACTTAAACCAACTCAATGCGGTTGATGTGGTTTTGCGCTATTTTCAAGACCCTTTACTTCCATTCGGTGGGGTACAAATTGTTCTCTGTGGGGACTTTTTTCAACTCCCACCCATAGGGAGTCAAGGCGAGACCAGTAAAGAGAAATTTGCTTTCATGTCCGAAGCTTGGTCAAGGGCTGGTATGTCAGTCTGCTATCTTACGGAGCAATACAGACAAAGTGATAATGACTTAAACTTAATTTTAAATGAAATAAGGACAGGAAAGATTTCAGAAAAAAGCTTCCTCAAGCTTCAGGGTGCTACTAAAAATAGTTTGAAGGAAGGAGAAGAACCAACAAAACTCTATACCCACAACACTGATGTTGACAGAATAAACCTAGAACAGCTGGCTAAACTACCGGGTGTAACAAAATCGTTCACAGCAAAAACAACGGGTAATAAAAAGTTAATTGAAACCCTGAAAAAATCAGTTTTGGCAGGAGAAAACCTCGCTTTTAAAATTGGGGCTAAAGTAATGTTTGTTAAAAATGATAAAGATAAACGCTACGTAAACGGTTCGTTGGGTACTGTAATAGGGTTCAGTGATGCGGGTGTTCCGTCTGTTAAATTATTGGATGGGCGAACTATTTTTGCTGAAAAAGAAGATTGGAGTATTGCAGATGACAGTGGTAAAACATTGGCAAATTACAATCAAATACCCCTGCGTTTGGCTTGGGCAATTACAGTGCATAAATGCCAAGGGATGACCTTGGACGCAGCTGAAATTGATTTATCCAAAACATTTGAAATGGGTCAAGGCTATGTAGCTCTTTCTCGTTTAAAAAAATTAGAAAGCCTAAAGCTTAATGGTCTGAATGAAGTGGCTTTACAGGTTGATGGATGGGCGCACAAAGCTGACTTGCGTTTTCAAGAACTTTCTCAAGATGCTGATAATGCATTTAAACTGGAAGAACTCGAGCTTCTTGCTAAAAACTTTCTTCGAGACAACGGTGGATTGATTGATAAAAAAGAAATAACCAAAAACAAGAATAAGCTAAAAGAAAAGGCTCAAGGGAAACAATCGACTTTCGAAGTCACCTTAATGCATTTGAAGCAACAAGTAAGCTTAAAAGAAATTGCTGAAATAAGAGGCTTAACCCTGGGTACTATTTCCGGGCACTTAATCAAAATCAGAAAAGACCATCCTGAGGAAGATTTAAATTACTACAAGCCCAAAAGTACCCTCCTCAAAAAAGTAAAAGTCGTTTACGATAAACAACCCAAAAACATGCCCATTAGTTTAAATGTGATTTACAGCAAATTAGGAGGTTCTGTAAGCTATGACGACATCAAATTAGCCCTTGCATTTATCCAAGATTGATTAGTCGAGTCTCTTCAAAACTTCTTCCACAGTACACCCACCAGGAACCCATAAGGCATCTTCATACCGCTTAAACCAAGTCATCTGTCTTTTGGCGTAGCGCCGTGTATTCTTTTTAATTTCTTCTAGGGTCGTTTTTTTGTCCAAAATTGCATCGAAATGGGAAAACCACTCTCGGTAACCTACAGTTTGCAATGCAGTGACATCTTTATAGGGGTAAAGACTTCGTGCTTCCGCTTCTAGTCCAGCAGCGACCATCTGATCAACCCGCTGGTTGATTCGTTCGTATAGGATTGGACGATCCCATTGGATGACGATCTTATGTGTTTTAAAGAAGGTAGGGGCTTTTTTATTCCCCAAAAAACTGGAATAAGGTTGTCCGCTCGACAAGTACACCTCTAAGGCCCGTATGAGACGATGTGGGTTGCTCAAATCTACCTTTTGATGATACATAGGGTCCACCCTTTTCAGAAGAGTTGCCAGGGCTTCTATTCCTTCTTCTAGGAGTTGCTTGTTTAATTGATCACGAAACGCAGGATCAACTTCTGGGAAATGATCCAGTCCATCAATTAATGCATCGGCATAGAGTCCCGACCCGCCGACTAAAATAAGGGTGTCTTTGGTTTTAAAGCGGGTTTGCAAACAGTTCAATGCTTCCCGCTGAAAGGCCCCAATACTATAGGGCTCAAAAATGCTGCGTTGTTGAATAAAATGATGCGGGGCTGCAGCTAATTCTTCTTGACTCGGGACGGCAGTTCCGATCGACATTTCTTTAAAAAACTGTCGGGAGTCACAAGAAATAATCTCGGTATCAAAATGCTGTGCTAAGGCAATAGCCAAAGAAGTTTTTCCACTGGCGGTTGGACCAGCAACGTAAAGTAAGCGTTTAGAATTCATCGTTCAATGTACTTCCGCATTGATGACAAAATACGGCTCCGTCCTTATGTAGTTCATTGTTGCATTGCAAACACGCTTGGGTATTGGTATCAACATCATTGTTTTGTATGGCCATTTCAGAGGATACAATCCCAGTGGGAACTGCAATGATTCCATAACCCATAATCATGATAAAGGAGGCTAGAAGTTGCCCTAAAGGAGTTTGGGGTGCAATATCTCCGTAGCCAACTGTGGTCATGGTTACGATTGCCCAATAGATGCTTCGCGGGATACTCGTAAACCCACTACTTTCTCCTTCGATCAAGTACATTAGGGTGCCAAAAATAATGCAGAGTATAAACACAGCAAAAAGGAAAACGGATATTTTCGCTCTGCTGGCGTACAAGGCTTTGATTAAGAAGTTTGATTCCCCAATGAATTGGGTAACTTTTAGAATTCTAAATACGCGGAGTAAACGCAGGGCACGTAGGGCTATTAGCGATTCGGATCCGACAAAAAAGAGGGATATGTATTTGGGAATAGTTGACAGTAGATCGATGATTCCGTAAAAACTAAACACATAACTTAATGGTTTTTTAATGGCGATCAGACGGATGATGTATTCAATAGAAAACAAAGCTGTAATGATCCATTCCATGATGTTCAGCTCAGCCTCGTATTGGATGTGAATTGAAGCAACGCTTTCGAGCATAACCAAGATAACACTCAGTAGGATGAGAATGAAAAGAATCAGATCAAAACGTTTCCCTGCTGGGGTGTCTGCTTCATAAACAATCTCATGAAGGCGGTGTTTCCAATACGGTATTTTCTTAGGTTTCATCTTAGTTTACGAAGTTATGAATTTTTATACGGTATCCAGATCAATGATTTTTTTGTAGCGTTGTTTACGTAAAAAACTTCGAATAACAGCTTGGGTATCTCGATTGTTGGTGATAGGAATTAAACGCTTTTCAATGGCTTCGACTGTTTTAATCTGATGGTTTAATTTAAAATACCCATACCCTTGAAAAACAGACTCTTTTATGTATACAAAACTTTGCTCACCTTGAGCTTTTCCTTTATCAATAATGAGCATGTTATTGAGGGGATAGGCCAGTTCGTTTTGGATATACTCTAAACGTTTGTTGTAGGCTTTTGTAGTCTCATCCCCAACACAAGCACCTTTACATACTTTAATTCCGTGGCCAAAACAAGCTTTGTTAGGATTTCCCAAAGAAGTTTGGCTTTCGCAAAGTTCAAAGGTTTCGATCCACCTTCGAAGCTTACGGTTTGCATCTTTTTTATTTTTAAAAACCTCCAGGTATTGTCTTTCATAAGCAACTGGCTCGATCAGTAAACGATGATAGGGAGTTGTTTCGTCTAACCGAATTCCCATTGCAAAGTGGCGATACTTAAGCGCATGATTCAATACGGGCTGATTGCTTTTGATTTCGTGCTGTTCTTTGAGGAGCGCTATACATTCGTTTCCGCAAAGTTCATAGGATACTCGAGCAAGTTTTTTTTGAATTTTAACCGCTTTTGCATTGTCTCCAGTCAAATGGTTCAGAACGCGCTTTTTTATGTTCTTACTCTTGCCTATATAGATGATATTACCTTCACTATCGTGTATGTAATAAACTCCAATTTCGGAGGGTAACTCTTCAATAATGTTTAAGAATTTTGGAGATACTTTGTTTTTATTAAGCTCCTTTACATAAGTGCTGATAATCTCTTTACCGCTGTCTTTTTCCAGTAATAATTTAAAAAGTTCCAAGGTCGCAAGGGCATCTCCATGTGCACGGTGCCGGTCTGTAATTGGAATTCCTAGGGAACGAACTAGATTCCCGAGTTTATACGAATCTGCATCGGGAAGTAGCTTTTGAGACAATGCAACAGTACAGAGGGATTGACTTTCGAAGGCATAACCTAATCTTCGGAATTCGGTTTGTAGAATGCGGTAATCAAACTCCGCATTATGTGCTACAATCACACAGCCTTCAGTGATTTCTACAATGCGTTTGGCGAGTTCAAAGAATTTCGGAGCATTGACCAGCATCTTACTGTTGATACCTGTAAGGCGCTCTACAAACGGTTGGATGTCACGCAATGGATTTACTAAACTTGATAATTGATCTTCAACTTCTTGTCCATTGTATCTATAAACAGCAATTTCAGTAATTCCCTCTTCATTAAATTTGCCACCTGTGGTTTCTATATCAAGGATTGCATACATCGGCTAATAGTTTCTTGATCCAAAAATTTTACTACCAATACGTATCATGGTACTCCCTTCTTCAATTGCTAGGGCATAATCTCCACTCATTCCCATAGATAGCTCGTTTACTTCTGGATGCTGCGTTTGTAGCCAATCAAATTGTTGTTTTAGTGTTTTAAATTCAGAGCGAATTTGATCTTGGTTATCGGTAAAAGTAGCCATTCCCATCAATCCTTTGATTCGGATGTGGGGGAGAGGATTTGTTTTTAAATCGATAACTACAGCTTCGAGTTCTTCTTTGTTAAAACCAAACTTGCTTTCTTCTTGAGCAATATGCATTTGCAGTAAACAATCGATAACCCGATCGCTTTTTGCTGCTTGTTTGTTGATTTCTTTTAAGAGTTTGTAGCGGTCTACTCCATGAATTAAAGATACATAGGGCGCCATATATTTTACTTTATTGGTTTGCACGTTTCCAATCATATGCCATTGGATGTCCTTGGGAAGGGCTTCCCATTTTTGGGTCATTTCTTGGATTTTATTTTCCCCAAAAATCCGTTGCCCAGCGGCATAGGCTTCTTCAATATCGGCATTGGGTTTTGTTTTTGAAACGGCTACCAAATGAACCTGCTTTGGAAGGCTTTTAATAATTGAAAGGAGTTGCTTTTGAATACTCATTATAGAAATTGAGTTGCTATGGTTGGGTTTCTTCGATCGGTACGATAATCATAAAAACCTATTCCTGATTTTACCCCTAGATTTCCAGCCTGAACCATGTTGACCAGGAGGGGAGCTGGTGCGTATTTGGCAACTCCAAAGCCCTCGTGTAGGACTTCGAGAACCGAGAGGCAAACATCCAGTCCAATGAAATCGGCTAGTTGTAAGGGACCCATGGGATGGCCCATACCCAACTTCATCATGTGGTCTATTTCATATACGCCACCAATGCCTTGAAAAAGGGTTTCAATGGCTTCGTTAATCATCGGCAATAAGATGCGATTGGCTACAAAGCCAGGATAATCCTGAGCCAGAAGGGGTATTTTATCCAACTGTTTGGTTAGGTCTAGAATTTGATTGAGCGTTTGCTCTTCCGTTTTAAAACCCTGTATCACTTCGATCAGACGCATTACTGGTACGGGATTCATAAAGTGCATGCCGATTACTTTTTCGGGTCTATTGGTGAAGGATGCAAGTTTTGTGATGGAAATTGAGGAAGTGTTTGTCGCTAAAATGCAATCTTTCGGTGCAACTGCATCCATCTGGCGAAAAAGTTTTTCCTTTATCACTATGTTTTCTGACGCTGCTTCAATAACCAGGTCTGCATTTGCTAGGGCTTTATCTAAATTTGTTGAGGTTTGAATGCGATTGATGCTCGCCTCTTTTTCAGCTTCTGTCAAGATTGCTTTGGTAACCTGACGATCAAGGTTTTTTTGAATTACAACCAAAGCGCGTTCCAATTGTTCTTTGGAAAGATCGACCAAATGAACATTAAATTTGTTTTGAGCAAAGCAATGAGCAATTCCATTACCCATAGTACCACTTCCAATGACGGTTATGTTTTTCATTGTATTCTTATTTAAAACAAGCGATTATTTGTTGAGCAACGCGCAATGCCTCTGCGGCGTGGCTTAGGGTTACAATAGGATCTGTATTGTTTTGAATCGCAGTGGCAAAGGTGTTGAGTTCTTCTAAGATAGCGTTAGATTCTTCTATGGTTGGGGGTTCAAAATAGATTTGCTTTTTTACGCCCTCAGCATTTTGGAGGATCATATCGTATTCTCCTGGCTGTTCGGGAGCATCTTTCATTTTGACAACTTCTACCTGCTTGGCTAAAAAATCAACTGCGATGTAGGCTTCTTTTTGAAAAAAGCGTGTTTTACGCATATTCTTAAGTGAAATTCTGCTGGCTGTTAAATTGGCAACACATCCATTTTCGAATTCGATACGCGCATTAGCAATGTCTGGAGTTTCACTAATCACAGCAACTCCTGAACCACTAACATGGGTAACTTTAGACTTGACAACACTGAGGATGATGTCGATGTCGTGAATCATCAAATCTAATATAACGGGAACATCTGTACCACGTGGATTGAATTCAGCCAAGCGATGTGCTTCAATAAACATTGGCTTTTCTATATGTTCTTTGATTGCCTTAAAAGCTGGATTAAAACGCTCTACATGCCCAACCTGACCCTTGAGGTTCTTCTGGCTGGCTAGAGAAACAATTGCTTCGGCTTGTGCGACTGTTTGGGTAATTGGTTTTTCAATAAAAATATGCTTCCCTGCATTCAAGCATTGAATTGCCATTTGGTGGTGAACCATGGTTGGCGTAACGATATCAACCATATCGACTTCAGCCAGAAGTGCTTCGATTGAATCAAAAGCAGTATATCCTTCTTTTTTGACTAAGGCTTTGGCGGCAGTAGTATCAGGATCATAAAAACCCATTAATTCATAAGAATCCGATTCCTGCAGTAATCGTAAATGAATTTTACCTAAATGCCCAGCACCTAAAACTCCTGCTCTCAACTTTTTCATTTTTGTCTGCCTGTTTATATGCTTTTCAAAGGTACATTTTTAGACTTAATTTCCCTTTAAAGTTCCTAATAAAAGCCAATTTATTGTTTATTTTTGAAGTTATGAATAAACCTATTGACGCTGCCAAACATCAAGGACAACGTAAACTTCTTATCGATCGGCTTGGCTCTATGGGAATTTCAGATCGCCGGGTTTTGGATGCCATGCTTCAGGTACCTCGACATTGGTTTATGGATGTAGGTCTAGAATCGCATGCCTACGATAATAAAGCTTTTCCTATTGCTGCAGATCAAACAATTTCTCACCCCTATACCGTTGCTTTTCAGTCTCAGCTCCTTGAAGTAAAGACGGGAGATCGTGTTTTAGAAATCGGAACTGGCTCGGGTTATCAAACTGCAGTTTTACTTGCTTTGGGTATAAAAAGCTATACCGTAGAACGGCAGCAAGAGCTATTTAAAAAAACTAAGCGTTTGTTTTCTAAGTTGAATCTATACCCTAAAAAAATTGTTTTTGGCGATGGTTATTTGGGCATGCCCGAAGATGCTCCTTTTGAAGGTATTGTGGTGACAGCAGGGGCTCCTGATGTTCCCAAGCCCTTGCTTCAGCAACTGGCTGTGGGGGGACGTTTGGTAATTCCTATTGGAACCGATGAGCAAATCATGACTCGATATACGCGTATTTCCGAAAAAGAATTTGACAAAGAAACCTTCGGTGCTTTCCGCTTTGTTCCTATGTTAAAAGATAAGAATTGAGTTTAGAGTGTTGAAAGCAATCGTTGAAGGCGATCCATGCCTGCTTTTCTGGCATTTTTGTTCGCTTCTGAAGCATTATCAGCCTCTCCTGCTCTAAAAAACCCATGACCTGCACCTTCATAAATTACAGGCATATAGACCTTGTTGAGCCCTTCCATAATCTTTTGACTCTTTTCTATGGTTGCATTTACTCGGTTGTCATTTCCTCCATAAAACCCATATACAGGAGTTTTGATGGTCTTGTAAACTTCCTCCTTTTTTGGGCCAGTTCCATAACAGACAAAAGCTGCGGCTAATTGATCTTCATTCGATACGAATCGAAAGGTTTGACTTCCGCCCCAACAAAACCCAATTACCGCAACCTTACCGTTTGCCGCATCAATTTGTTTTCCATAAGCCAAGACAGCTTGTAGGCCTTTAGTGATTTGATCAGGATTAAGAGCATAGAGTGCAGTTCGGGCAGCATCTGAGTTTTTAAATGCTGAGGTACCTCCGCCATCTGGAGCTTTTCCAGAGAGTAAGTCGGGAGCTAGAACGATATACCCCATTGCGGCAATTTGATCGGCCATCGATCGTGCCCAATCGTTGAGCCCTCTATTTTCATGAATTAGGATTACAACGGGAACTTTATCTGCAACTTCAGGGAAAACCAAAAAGGTTTGAAGTTCTTGATCATCCACAGAGAGGGTTATCCATTCGTGATGTCTGGGAGATTCTTCTAATTGCTTTAGGGGGTTTTGTGCAACCAGACCGAAGGAGATTAGAAACAATAAAAAAACTGAATAGCGCATGATAATATTTTTTATACTACTAATGTAAGCGATAAAGAATTTGATTGAATGCTACTTGCGGAATTCTTTTTTTACTCGATCGAGATTACGCTTGTTGTCTCGATCTTTGAGGGTATCGCGTTTGTCGTGAATTTTTTTTCCACGTGCCAAAGCTATAACCATCTTGGCAATACCCTTGTCTGTAAGAAATAATCTTAAGGGAACGATGGTTAAACCAACGTTTTTAATCTCTTTATGGAGTTTACGTAATTCCCTTTTATTGAGTAATAATTTTCTTGTAGACCGCGGTTTGTGGTTGTAATGGGTGCCGTATAAATATTCTTCGATGTACATGTTTACTGCAAACAGTTCTCCACGGTCATTGAATTCGCAAAAACTTTCCGTAATGGAGGCTTTACTTTCTCGAATGGACTTTATTTCTGTCCCCGTCAACACCATTCCAGCAGTATATTGATCGATTAGCTCGAACTCAAAGCGTGCTTTTTTATTTTGTATGTTGATCTTCTTTTGTATCATGGGCCACAAAGATAAGTTTATTCTTTTAGTTTTTGCTTTGCTCGTTTTGGTTTTAATAGTTTCAGTTTATCGCAGTTTTAATAATAAATAACCTACCCTAGTTTCAGTAAAATTAAAGCCAAAGGGTATCGGTATTTTATATAACAACAGCGATTGGAGCGGGTACTGAAGGCTCAAGCCCTTTTTTGAATACAAAATATTTGGAAAAAAAAGAAAAAAATATTTATATTGGTTTGATTTTGATCAACTTAAAGATAAGTTACTAGGCACATAAGTTATCATTTGGAGTCTTAGGAAGTACTGCATAACCCAAAAAACGTATTTCATGAAATTCAAATTAAAAAACGCTTTTTTTTCTATTCTGATACTCATAGCCATTCCTTTGGTTATCGCGTTGTTCATTGATAATGAATATCGAGTTGAAAATGAAATTTTGATTCAAAAACCCAAGGCAGTGGTATTTGCTTATGTCAAATCCCTGCGGAATCAGGACAAATTCAGTAAGTGGGCTAATATTGATCCCAACATCAAAAAAACATATTCTGGAACTGACAGTTCCGTTGGATTTGTTTCTGCATGGGAAAGTGATCATCCCGAAGTAGGGAAGGGAGAACAAGAAATTATAAAAATTATAGAAGGGCAACGAATCGATTTTGAATTTCGATTTTTTGAACCTTTTGCGGGAGTCTATACGGGCTATATGATCACAGAATCGATTTCTGAAAACCAAACAAAAGTCCGCTGGGGTTTTGATGGGCGTATGGAATATCCATTCAACCTGATGTTACTTACCTCTAATTTTCAAAACACCATGAAAAAGGACTTTGGCGAAGGACTTCGCAATCTTAAAAACCAACTGGAGTCCGTTACTAATTAAAACAAATACTATGAATAAAGTATTGGAGACATTGATTGATAACTTGCCGGAGAAGACCGGAAAATCTTTGGAAGAATGGAAGATGCTTTTAAAAAAAAAGGCGTTTGCAAAACACAGTGAAGCAGTCAATTTTTTAAAAAAGGATTACCGAGTTACCCATGGTTACGCCAACACCATCGTTCTTTTATCAAAAGATGAAAAACTTTCCGATCAAGAATTGGTAACGAATCAATACCGAGGAAAAGAGCCTTTATTTCCACTATACGAAGCGCTGTTAGAAAGCCTTCGTTCTTTGGGAAATGATGTCGTAGTTGCCCCTAAAAAAGGCAGTGTTAGTTTTATTCGTAAGCGACAATTCGCCTTTACTGTACCCGCTTCCAAAACACGCATCGATCTGGGGTTAAAACTCAAAGGAAAGCCGGTGACGGATCGTCTAGAAAGTTCTGGTTCTTACGGACCCATGTGTACCCATAGAGTTCGTATTTCCTCGATTGATGATATTGATGAAGAACTTATGAATTGGATGTTGGAAGCCTATCAAGCTTCGATTTAATTTTCTGTTAAAACATATTGTACAATACATTCAAATAGTATTTTTGTATAAAATACCCTTATGCGTTACGCTCCCTATTTTATTTTTATGCTGTGTGTATTGAACCTTCATGCACAGTCCAAACAAATTCAAATTGTTGACTCTTTAAGCCAAGAACCAATTCCCTTTGCAACGGTCCATTTTTCCAATAATAAAGGATTGATTACCGATGCACTAGGTGTTTTCGAGCTCCTACCTGCGCAGATAGAAGTAAATGATTCCCTTTTTGTTTCCTCCCTAGGCTACGATGGACTTGCGGTAGGCTTAAAGCAATTGCAGGATAGTATCCTTTATGTGATGCCCAAGACTATTGCGCTTGACAATGTGATTTTAACCAATAAAAACTACACCTCAGAGAAAATCATTAACCTTGTTCAAGAACGACTGGAAAGGAATTATTCAACCGATTACAGTAAAAAGCGTTTATTTTTTAGGGAGTATTATACTCAGAGTATTAAAAAACTAGAGATTAATAAGTTTAAATCCTCAATTCAAGAGTTGAATCGTT
>CBFHHG010000006.1:0-46985 GCA_965655585.1 Candidatus Arcticimaribacter sp.
AATATCACTGTTTTTTCATCTAAAACGGATAGTATTATACAATCTGAAAACTACATCAATAACTGGGCACGGAAGCAACTTCTCTTTGATCAGGCTATCATCAACCTCGATATTGAAACTCAAAAGGAGCTGGATGAATTAGTGAATTCATATCGTTCAGACCTGTGGAGTAGGAGTTATAAAGAATTTATTGTAAAATCGAATATTGACACGCTAATAAGTAAGGCAGAAGTTGAGGCTTTTTACCAAGAAAATCAAAACAACTTCCGGTTGAATGAAATTATGGTCAACCTCCGCTATATCGCTTTACCCTCAGAAAACATTGATTTATTGGAAATTAAAAATAAACTGATTCGTTTTCAGGAAGATGATGTTCGTTTTTTAGATTCGCTTACCTTCCAATTCAATTCATACCAGCTCAAAGACTCGTTGTGGCTTTCAAAAAGAGAATTAACTCGGACACTTCCTATAATCAACGAAGATAACTTTGAGGACTACCTAAAAAAATCACAATTTTTTCTTGTTGAGGATGCTTTCGAAGTATATTTGCTTTTTGTAAACGATTATATTTTACGAAACGAAGTTGCTCCTCTGGTTTCCGTAGAAAACACAATTCGTAAAATCGTTTTCAATAAAAGAAAGCTTGATTTTATTAAACAATTTGATAAAGAAATACTACAAGATGCAATACAAACAAAGAAATTTCAACTCTACCGTTAAAACTGCTTTGCTGTTTTTCACAGCTTTTGTTTTTAGTGTACAAACGTTCGCTCAAGGTCCTCTTGAAATTAAGAGTAGTTTCAAGCGAACCAAGATCGATGGAGTTTCCGCTGTTGTAGGAGACTACGTGATTTTAGATTCTGATATAGACAAAACCCTAGTCGATATGAAGTCGCAAGGGATTCCTACCGATGGCATCGAACGTTGCCAGCTTTTGGGGAAGTTGATGGAAGATAAGCTCTATGCTCACCATGCAGTACAAGACAGTTTAGAGATTAGCGATTCTGAGGTGTATAGTTATGTGGATCAAAGTATTGAATATTTTACGGAACAATTAGGAAGCATTGAAAAGGTTCTTGAGTTTTATAATAAACCTGACGAATTTTCTTTTAGAGAGCAACTTTTTGAAATTAATAAACTTCAGAAACTAGCTTCTTTGATGCAATCCGATATTGTTTCTAAGATCGAAATTACTCCTGAGGAAGTCCGAAGTTTCTTCGATCAAATTCCAAAAGAAGAATTACCTGTTTTTGGTACTGAAATTGAATTAGCCCAAATTGTAATTGAGCCTGCGGTTACTGATGAAGAAACTCAGCGTGTAGTTGAAAAACTAAAAGATTTTAAAAATGATGTTGAAGAAAAGGGTTTGAGTTTTGCGTCTAAGGCTATCCTATACTCTCAAGATCCAGGTTCTCGTTCTTCAGGAGGAAAATATACGCTTCACAGAAAACGTCCGCGTATGGTAAAAGAATTTAGAGATGTTGCTTTTGGTCTTGAAGAAGGAGAAATATCGAAGCCTTTTAAATCTGATTTCGGTTGGCATATTTTAACTGTAGACAAAATTAGAGGACAGCAGGTAGATGTGCGACACATTTTATTGACACCAAAAGTTGATCCTGCTCAACTCAACGATTCTAAAAAAGTATTGGACACGATCCGCAAACGTATTCTTGAAGAAGAAATTACTTTTTCTGATGCTGCGTTTAATTTTTCAAGCGAAAAAGAAACTAGAAACAGCGGTGGTGTACTGCTCAATCCTGTAACAGGTGATACACGATTTGAACTTACAAAGATGGATCCTACGCTCTACAATCAAGTAAGTAAGCTGAAAGAAGGTGAGATATCGCTTCCCCTGTTGGATGAAGATCGTTCGGGATTAAAGAAATACAAAATCATTAAGATTACGAATCGTTTCGACGAGCATGTAGCAGATTATTCACAAGACTACACCCGTATCAAAGAACTTGCTTTGAAAGATAAACAGTTGAAAGCTATCGAAAAATGGACCCAAGAAAAAATTGAAGATACTTACGTAAGTATTAGCAAGGATTACAGAGCTTGTGAATTTACAAACAATTGGTCTAAGAAGTAAATCCAGATTATTTAAAATACTTCATCGGTACCCAAAGCATTCCAAAACATTCACCACCACCTTTGTGAATGTTCTTATGATGAATTTTATGTGCTCTCCGTAACCCTTTTGCATATTTCGAGTTAGTGGATCGGAAAAGCTTAAAGCGTTGGTGTATGAAGATATCGTGTACAATGAAATAACTCATTCCGTAGGTAAAAATCCCTAATGCCATCGGCAAGCCAGCCCAGAAACCGTATTCTCCCCATAGAATGACGAGAGACATACTCACTACGGCATAGAAAATAAAAAACAAATCGTTGCGCTCGAACCACGATCGGTGGTCTTTCTTATGATGATCTTTGTGAAGGTGCCATAAAAAACCGTGCATGATGTATTTATGGGAGAACCAAGCCATGAATTCCATGAAAAGAAAAGTAGCAACGTAAATTAAAATCCAAATAAAAGTAGCCATCTATAGAGTATTGAATCGATAATTTAAATAAGACTGAGCCAGAACACTAATTTTTTGATAGTTGGGAACTCGAACACGAGTTTCCTTTATATGACTTGAAGGAATCTTTTTCAGCTTTCGTAACAGTTTGTGGTAATATTTAAATGCAGTATAGACACCAAAACGGGCTTCATTTGGGAGGTTTAAAATACCAATCAAACCTGCTTTGAAATCTGCCTCAATTTCATTTATGATTTTTAATTTCGCTTTTTCATCAAAACGCTTGAGGTCTATTTCTGGGAAGTAAGACCGTTCCAATCCCACTTGATCGGCTTTTAAATCCCTTAAGAAATTTACCTTTTGAAAAGCAGAGCCTAAGGCCATCGCATACTCCTTGAGGGCATCATATTGTTCTATATCCCCTTTTACAAAAACTTTTAAGCACATCAGTCCTACAACATCGGCTGATCCGTAAATATATTCTTTATAGTCTTCTTGAGAGAGATAATTTTTTTTGTGTAAATCCCAACGCATACTTTTAAGAAAAGCCTTTACGTGTTCGACATCTAGGTTGTGGAGATGAAAAGTCTCTTGAAAGGAATTTAGAATTGGATTTAGGCTTATTTTGTGTTCTATGGCATGGAATAAGTCACTCTCGAAACGATCCAGTAACTCTTCTTTATTGAATGAATGAAAACTATCTACAATTTCATCAGCAAAGCGAACAAATCCATAAATGTTATAAATATCTTTTCGAATCGAGCTATGTAACATCTTGGTTGCCAACGAAAAAGAAGTGCTGTAGGATACAGTAACAACCTTACTGCATTCATTAGAAACGTTATCAAATAAAGTTTTCATTGATTTTTTTTAATCAAGCAAAAAATAGTAATCCTTACCTCGAAATTCTGTATCAAGGATTATATTCAAAATTACATAAAAATTACACAACTTCAGTTGGTTCTAGGAACCTATGTTTGAATTCTTCAAGACTCTTGAATGCAATAATTCTATCCGGGAGCTGTTCTGGGTCTAAATCATCTGTTCTGGGGCCAAAAACAGATAAACGAGAATCACTTATTTTTAAAATCTGTTGATCAAAGTCAGCGATGAAATCAGCAATGATGTTCTGATTTGGTTCTACAATACAAAAGGCAACAAAATGCAAATGTGAACTAAAACTTAAAAGAGTAGCCAGACTGAAAGTGGGGACCGATTGACCTAAAAAGATAGTTTTGTAACCTTTGGATAGGAGCAGCTGATTTAAATATAAAATACTCAATTCGTGAATCTCATTTTCAGGTAAAAATAACACAAAACAAGGCCCGTCTTCATTCGGTATTATTGAGCTTTGGGCTAGGTCAGTGTGAGCGTGTATCTTTTGTTTGATGAGGTTTGTGATGAAATGCTCATGCGAGATACAGATGGCATTTGTTTGCCATAAAATGCCAAGTTCATGAAGCAGCGGGATAAAGACCTTCATATAAATGAAATCAAAATCTTTTTCCACAAGCATTTCTTCAAAAGTGAGATCGAATAAAGCGCTGTCAAAATTAACCATAGCAAGTTTCAATTGGTTAATTGACATCTGTTCTGATTTGGAAGAAAGAGCTAATTGACGAACAAGTTGCGGAATTTCAGATTCCTCGTAAGCTGCGATTTTTGATATTTTACAGCCGTTGTTGTAAAGCAAGGTAATGTTGAGAAGCTTTCTTAGGCTATCAAGAGAATATCTTCTGATGTTAGTGTCGGTTCTTTCGGGGGAGAGCAGGTTGTACCTTTTTTCCCAAATCCGTATGGTATGTGCCTTGATTCCTGAAATGTTTTCAAGATTCTTGATACTAAAACTGTTTTTAACTTTGCTCATTAGTTTAGTCTTTATCCAAAAAGATTAAACTAAAATACAAAATAAAATCAGAAGCAATAAAACTAGGGGTAAAAAAATGAAGTGCGCACGAGAAGACTCGAACTTCCACGGCCCAAAGGCCACTAGCCCCTCAAGCTAGCGCGTCTACCAATTCCGCCACGTGCGCGGTTAGTGACCTGGCTGGGGCTCGAACCCAGGACCCTCTCCTTAAAAGGGAGATGCTCTACCAACTGAGCTACCAGGTCTTAAAATTACAGTGATCTGGCTGGGGTTCGAACCCAGGACCCTCTCCTTAAAAGGGAGATGCTCTACCAGCTGAGCTACCAGATCGGTTTGGTATTTTAAGGCTGCAAATATACGTGCAAATATTAATAATTCATATTCTAAATCGCTAAATTTACTGCTGAATTTTAAAATGATCTTTTGAAGAAAACGATTGTCCTTTTGGGGTATATGGGTTGTGGGAAATCTAGAGTTGGGAAGGCGCTTTCGCAATGTATTGATATTCCATATGTTGACCTAGATTTTTTTATTGAGCAACAAGAAAAAACATCAATCAAAAGCATATTTACAAGTAAAGGAGAGTTGTTCTTTAGAAAAATTGAACGTCAATATTTAGAACAATTACTTACTCAAAAAGACCCAATTATACTTTCTCTAGGTGGGGGAACACCTTGTTATTACGATTCAATGGATTATATAGTAGAAGCCAATGTAATTAGCATTTATCTGAAAGCTCACATTACAACTTTGAGCGATCGATTGTTTTTAGAAAAAGATAAGCGTCCTCTAATTTCTCATCTTCAAACCCAAGAAGAGTTGACCGAATTTTTGGGAAAGCATTTATTCGAACGGCTCCCGTTCTATGCAAAAGCAAGTCATATATTATCGGTTGATACCGATTCTCCTGAAGGGCTTGCCCTAAAGATTAAAGACTTAATTTAGATACACTCCTTCGGTTTCTGAATTCAAATTCACTTCTATGTGTTCGTTGATCGAAGTAGATAGAGAAATTCCCTTATAATCTGCTTTTATAGGATAGTTCTTGTGATTACGGTTGACTAACACCGCAGTTTTTAATTGCTTTAAGGGCACTTCTAGTAAGTGTTTTACTGCGTATATCAACGTGCTGCCTGTATTCAGAACGTCGTCTATCAAAACAACCGATTGATTTTTTAGTTGTTGGAGATCTTCCGATGTTTTGATGGGTAGGTGCGGATTTTTCTTATTTATTTCTAATTGTATAAAATGAATTTTGAGATCAGAAATTTCCTCCAAAACCGCAATAATACTTTTAGCATACAGAATACCACTTTTTGCAATTCCGACTACATACAACGTTTTATGGTTGAAATTGGCTTCGTATATTTGATATGCAATTCTACGAGTACTGTGTTTTATCGTTTGACTATCAACAATTAGCGTTGCATCTTTTCTCATAAATTTATTTTTGGCATACAAATTGAGTTGTACTTTTACAAAGTTATAAAGTTTTATAGTCCCAACTCAACTTAACCTTAATTTACTTATGAAAAATACTGCTATCCTATTGTTCGCTTGTATGTCCTGCATAGTCTATGCTCAGAATAAAACAGCTGATGACTTTAATTTATCCAAGACTCGTTTAGCCGTTCAGGGGTATGATGTTGTTTCCTACTTTAATGATGTGCCAAAAGAAGGAAACAAAGCCATTCAGTCTATTGTTGAGGGTGTCCATTATTATTTCTCTTCTCAGAAAAATAAAGCCCTTTTCGATAAAAACCCCAAACGATATATACCCAAGTATGGTGGCTGGTGTGCTTATGCCATGTCCAGAGGAGATACCGTTAGTGTAAACCCAGAAGCATATCTGATTCAAGACGATAGTTTGTATTTATTTTATAAAACTCGTTTCACCAATACGATTACCAAATGGAAGAAAACACCTAAGGATTACCAGAAAAAAGCAGATAATCATTGGAATCAGTAAACTATTTTTTTAACTCCAATTTAGCTTATGATTTTAAACAAACGATGGAGCAATTTTGAGTTTTGGCCCTTTTGGATTTTTTATATTCCTGCCTATTTTTATTGGATGTATTTAGCGATCCGAGCTAGAAAATGTACTTATTTTACGACACTCAACCCCATAATGAATAACAGTGGCGCCTTCGAAGTTTCGAAGTGGTCCTACTTATCTAAATTTCCCAAGAGTTGGATTCCGAAATCCTTTAAAACAAACACAAACTCAAGCAGTGCAATCCTGATGTTTTTGATCCGTCAGCATGGTTTGAAATTCCCTTTAATTGTCAAACCAGATAATGCAGAGCGTGGGAAAGACGTTGCCGTAATTGATACTATTGAGGAACTCTCAGCCTATTGTACAAATTCTCGTTTTAAGGAAGTTTTGATTCAAGAGTATTGCACACTAAAAAAAGAAGCAGGTATTTTATTTTATAAACTCCCTGATGACAGTCGCTTTGAAATTACTTCGATTACAGAGAAAAAATTTTGTGAAGTTACAGGAGATGGAAAACAAACCTTTGGGGAGCTGATTAAGAATAACCCACGAATTAAACACCGAGTAAAGACTTTTCAAAAAAGATTTGCTTCTCATTGGAATCAGATTCTCCCCTTGGGTGAACAAAGATTAATCGAACCTATTGGGAGTCATAATTTAGGCACAGAATTCCGTGATGCTCGAATTCGAATCTCACCTGAACTAACAGCCCAATTGAAACAATGGTCGGATCAATTACCAGGGTTTTATTACGGCAGATTCGATATAAAGTTTACGAGTTGGGAAGCTTTACAAAAAGGAGAAGATTTCAAGATCATCGAAGTCAATGGAGTGAATTCTGAACCGACACATATTTACGAGCCAACTTACAGCATTTGGAAGGCCTATCGAGATGTCTTTTATCATATGGAAATTATTTATGAAATCAGTGCGATGAATTCTACTCTTGGACATAAAACAGTCCCGCTTAAAAAATTCGCAAGCGGGATGATCCGCGTTGCAACCCTTTAATATAAAAAATGAAATATTTAAATAAAACCCTCCTACAAGATCTAATGGATCTTTGTGAAAGTCTGGAAGATCAACAATACTGTCATAACAGTAAATTACTGAACGGTGCATCCATTGGGCAACACCTCAGGCATAGCGCAGAATTTTATTTGTGTTTATTTGAGGGTATACCTACTCAAACAGTAAATTATGACAAAAGAAAGCGCGATCTTTTAATAGAAACTGATCGAACGTATGCTATTAAAGTACTTGCTGAATTATCGGATCAAATAATGGAAGTTAAGTCCAGTTTTACTCTACAGCTTTTTTCAAACGAAACGGAAGCAAAAGAAAAGCCTTTTATAACTTCTTTCGATCGCGAATTGTTGTATTGTTTAGATCATGCCATTCACCATCAGGCGTTGATCAAAATTGGATTGAAAGAAATGGGCATAGCAACTTTAGTAGAGGATCATTTTGGTGTAGCCTATTCTACTTTGCGATACCGAGCAGGTTTGAATGCAAACTAATCATCCTTTTGATCGGTACTTTCTGCGTAATCATCCAAGTCTCTCCTGTCTTTTTTAGTTGGTCTTCCTTCTCCCTTTAAACGGTAGTAGTCTTGAGCTAAATTTTGAAGCTCGTTTTGCTTAAAAGCAGCCTTAGGTGTGGTATTTACTCGATAAAGATCGACCAATTTCGCGCCTACCCTGCTTTTTGGGATGTCTAGAACATCAAGACTGAGATTCACTTGTTCTTTCCGTAAGATGATTTTATCCATAGGAAATACTTCCCTCGAAGGTTTTACTACTTGATCGTTGACACGTACCTGTCCTTTTTTACAGGCTTTAGTAGCTATACTTCTCGATTTGAAATAGCGAACAGCCCATAAATATTGATCAATTCTCATTCTTTAAAACTACGTTAAATTTAGATCAAAAATAAAGTAAAATTGTATCTTGCGCACCTAAATTACCCATATGTTTCATTTTTCAAAATCAGGTACACTCGCGTTGCTTCTTGCCGTTTCTTTAAGCTCTTGTGGTTCCGATGATAATAATACATCTGAACCAGTAGCGTTGAGAGATTTTTCGGAACAGTTTTTAATAGATGATGCTTTGTTGGTCGATTACTTAAGTACTCATTTTTACAATTATGAAGATTTTCCTCGAACAGAAGATACGGAGGTAACAATTTCAATTGATACGATTTCTGGAGATAATGCTGATAAAATTCCATTGTTTGACCAAGTACAACAACTTTCGGTTCCAATTACTGATGCCAATGGCATTGTAACGAACCATACACTCTACTATTTGGTTGCACAACAAGGATCTGAATTAGATAAAAAGCCTTCTACAGTAGATTCTACCTTTGTGTCCTACAGAGGACAATTACTAACGGGAACTGTATTTGATCAAAGATACTCACCGGTATGGTTTGATAATTTACGCGTGGTTTCAGGTTTTCGTTATGGTCTTCAGAATTTTGCGCCCGGATCCTTCAGTCAAGATGTTGATGGAACTATTCGTTTTCAAGATTATGGGCAAGGAATTTTATTCATGCCTTCTGGCTTAGGGTATTTTTCTTCTGCTCAAGGATTGATTCCAGCTTATGCCCCTATTGTATTTACTGTTTCGGTTTATACCTCCAACGTGGCCGATCATGATAATGACGGTGTTTTTTCTATTGACGAAGACCCTGACGGTGATGGTGATCCTCTTAATGACGATACCGACGACGATGGTACGCCAAATCTACTCGACTTTGATGACGATGGCGACGGGATTTTGACTTTTAGAGAGCTTGACGCCGATAATGATGGAGTCATCGATGATACGGATAATGATGGGATTCCAGATTATTTAGATGCTGATAGCTAAAGCGTGAACTACTGACAAATTCAAGTTGTTTTTATGATTCCAACAGACCAAAGCATTCAAGTTTTTGTTACGGGCGGGACTTTTGATAAAACCTATGATTATATCAATGGAACTTTAGACTTTAAAGAAACCCATTTACCCCAAATGTTAGATCGTAGCCGATGTAAATTGGATGTTGATGTGAAAACGCTCATGCTTTTGGATAGCTTGGAGCTTACCTCAGATCATTTCAAAACCATTATAGCGGCCTGTGAGACTTCAGAGCGAAAACAAATTGTAATCACACACGGAACCGATTGTATGGTAACTACGGCTATGAAAATCGCAACAGAAGCCAATGCCATTGAAGATAAAACCATTATTCTTACGGGTGCAATGATTCCTTATACCTTTGGTAGTTCTTCTGATGGTTTCTTTAATTTGGGTTCTGCTATGGCTTATGTGCGTGTTCTTGAACCTGGCGTATATATTGCCATGAATGGTATGCTATTCGACTGGGATGAAGTTGAGAAAAATAAAAGCATTGGAGTGTTCGAGCCAATTGCTAAAAAGAAGTAACAATCCGTTTAATCATCACTACCTGAGCGTGCTTTGAGTTCATATGAAGCACTCAGGATGAATTGGTTTGGACGTGTATCAATTCGACCATTCACATCTACTCCGTTGACTCCCAATATACGCACATCGTTATCGGTAAACCCACGTTCGTAACGTATCCCCAAGCCTAAACGACCAAAGGAAATTCGTGTCCCAATTTGTAAGCCAACTGTGAAGTTTTCTTCAATATCTGTAAGCGTAGTACCTTCTACATCTTCATTTAGAATGTATTGAAAACTTGGGCCGGCAAAAACGCTCAAGGGTCCAAGGATTTTATAGCCCAAGAGAATTGGAGCTTCTATTTTACTAAGCCCTATATTCTTATTATCAAAACCACTATTAATCTTGGTAAATTGAATTTCAGGTCTCAGGTAAAAAAGGAGTAAATCGATTTTTCCGTAAGCACCAATATGATATCCAGTTTTGGAGTCAGCAGAGAGATCGGTAGCAGTAATGTCAGTATAATCTACATCGCCAATAGAATCGTAATTCAAGCCTGCTTTTACACCAAACTCAAATTGAGCTTGAAGGAGGGAGGTTGATAAAACAAAAAGGAAGATTAAGGTTTTGATTGATTTAAAAGCCATAAAAATTTATTTACGTTGAATAACTTTTTGAGAAGCAGCAACAATTGCTTCTTTATTTAATCCGTATTTAGCCATCAATTGAGCAGGAGTACCTGACTCTCCAAAGGTGTCTTGTGTAGCGACAAACTCTTGAGGTGTAGGATGGTTTAATGCAAGTACACGAGCAACGCTTTCACCCAATCCTCCCAAATAATTGTGTTCTTCTGCCGTCACAATACAACCTGTTTTAGCAACCGATTTTATGATGATTTCATCATCCAAAGGTTTGATGGTGTGTATGTTGATTACTTCAGCACTAACGCCTTGTTCATTTAAAATTTTTGCAGCCTCGAGTGCCTCCCAAACCAAATGACCGGTTGCGACTATTGTGACATCCGTTCCTTCTTGTAAAAGTAATCCTTTCCCAACTTCAAATTGCTGATCAACGGGAGTGAAATTAGCTACAGAAGGCCTTCCAAAACGAAGATAAACAGGGCCTTCAAAAGCTGCAATTGCAATGGTTGCAGCTTTGGTTTGATTGTAATCACAGGTATTGATTACAGTCATTCCAGGTAGCATTTTCATCAAGCCAATGTCTTCTAAAATTTGATGTGTTGCACCATCTTCTCCTAAAGTTACCCCTGCGTGAGAAGCACAGATTTTTACATTTTTGTCAGAATAGGCAATTGATTGACGGATTTGATCATAAACTCTTCCCGTTGAAAAGTTAGCAAAAGTACCTGTAAAAGGTATTTTCCCACCAATGGTCAAACCAGCTGCAATTCCAATCATATTGGCTTCAGCAATTCCAATTTGGAAAAAGCGTTCTGGATTTTCTTTGATGAATTGATCCATTTTTAGAGATCCAATCAAATCAGCACAAAGAGCAACAACATTCGGGTTTGTTCTTCCGAGTTCGGTAAGACCAGCTCCAAATCCTGAACGAGTATCTTTTGAACCTTGATTAATATATTCTATCATAATAATTTATTTCGTATTCCTGCAGTGCAGTATTTAATAATCTCCTAAAGTTTCTGGATTTTGAGCTAAAGCAATTTCCAATTGCTCATCGTTTGGTGCTTTTCCGTGCCATGCGTGGGTATTCATCATAAAATCAACCCCATTACCCATTTCTGTTTTTAATAAAATACAGATTGGCTTTCCTTTTCCAGTCATCGATTTTGCTTCTTTCAAAGTAGCAACGATTTCCGTAAGGTCGTTTCCGTTTTCAACGGTTAGCACATCCCATCCAAAGGCAATGAACTTGGCAGAAAGATCTCCCATCGGCATTACCACATCAGTTGGCCCATCAATTTGTTTTTCGTTGAGATCAATGGTAGCGATAAGATTATCTACCTTTTTACCAGCAGCATACATGATTGCTTCCCAATTTTGACCTTCTTGAAGTTCACCGTCACCTAGAAGTGTGTATACCAAATGACTATCGTTGTTTAATTTCTTTGCTTGAGCAGCACCTAATGCAACCGAAAGGCCTTGTCCGAGCGAACCTGAAGCCATACGGATTCCGGGTAACCCTTCGTGGGTTGTAGGGTGTCCTTGAAGCCTCGAGTTGATCAGGCGAAAGCTGTTTAGTTCTTCTACAGGGAAGTATCCTCTATGGGCTAAAACACTATAAAAAACAGGAGAAATGTGTCCGTTGGAAAGGAAGAATACATCTTCGTTTTTGCCGTTCATATCGAATCCTTCTTTAAGATCCATTACCTCATTATAAAGGCTTACCAAAAATTCTGCGCAACCAAGAGATCCTCCAGGGTGTCCAGAATTTACTTTGTGTACCATTCGTACAATATCTCTGCGGACTTGAGAAACGGTTTGTTCTAATGTTATTTGTGTTTGCATGAATTTTGATAATATATAGCACAAAAATACACCTTTGTTTACGGTGAACAAACTTATCTTAAATACTTATTAACGGCTTCTTCAACATTTCACTAAAATTTAAATTGAAGCCTTTCCTTAGGGTCAAGTTCGTTATATTTGCCCATATTTTTTATTATGAAATTTGAACGTACCGCTAGCGACCCAAACAGTAAAGCCCGTGCGGGTTCTATTACTACGGATCACGGAGTTATAGAAACTCCAATCTTTATGCCTGTGGGTACAGCTGCTACTGTAAAAGGAGTACATCAACGCGATTTAGAAAAGGAAGTAAATCCCGACATCATTTTAGGAAACACCTATCACTTATATTTACGACCCAAAACAGAGATCATCCAACAAGCTGGTGGGATACACAAATTTATGAATTGGAAAAGACCCATTCTTACCGATTCAGGAGGCTATCAAGTATATTCTCTATCAGCAAATAGAAAAATAAAAGAAGAAGGGGTCAAATTCAAATCCCATGTCGACGGGTCCATGCACTTTTTTACTCCTGAAAATGTAATCGATATTCAGCGTAAAATTGGTGCGGATATCATCATGGCATTTGATGAATGTACACCATACCCTTGCGATTATCGCTATGCAAAAGCATCGATGCACATGACGCACCGTTGGTTGGAACGCTGCCTGACTCAAAACGAGAAAAGCCCCTTGTTATACGATTACGCGCAAACTTTTTTTCCAATTGTTCAAGGGAGTGTATATAAAGATCTAAGAAAACAGTCGGCCGAGTATATTGCAAGTAAAGGTGCCGAGGGTAATGCGATTGGCGGCCTCTCTGTAGGCGAACCAGCTGAAGAGATGTACGGTATGACTGAAATTGTTTGTGCTGTTTTACCAGAAGATAAACCTCGATATTTGATGGGAGTAGGCACACCGATCAATTTACTCGAGAATGTAGCCTTGGGTGTTGATATGTTTGACTGTGTAATGCCAACACGGAATGCTAGAAACGGGATGCTCTTTACTGCTGACGGTACCATCAATATTAAAAATAAGAAGTGGGAAGACGATTTTTCTGTCCTTGATGCAGCTGGCTATACCTTTGTTGATACAGACTATTCAAAAGCGTATCTTAGACACTTGTTTAAAGTAAATGAAATGCTTGGAAAACAAATTGCTACCCTACATAATTTAGGTTTCTATTTGTGGTTGATGCGCGAAGCAAGAAAAAGAATCATAGCGGGAGACTTTTATAGCTGGAAAGAGCAAATGGTAAAGAACATGGATAAACGTTTATAGTTTTGTTAAAAAAAATTGACCTTTATATAATCAAACGCTATATAGGAACATTCGCTGTGATGATTCTCCTTTTTATCCCAATCGGGATCATGGTCGATGTAGCTGAAAAAATTGATAAGTTCAAAGAAAAAGAAGTACCGCTCGACGCAATCATCGACTACTATTTTGATTTCATGTGGTATTTTGGCAACCTGCTTTATCCTGTGTTTCTATTTTTAGCAATCATTTGGTTTACTTCCAAACTTGCAAATAATTCTGAAATCATTGCAATTTTAAGTTCAGGTGTTTCTTTTTACAGGTATTTAAGACCCTTTCTTATTGCTGCTTCACTAATTGCGCTTGCTGCTTTTTTAGCAGTAATGTATATTGTGCCACAAGCAATTAAAGTTTTTAAATAATTTAGCCACAAATACATCAGTCGAAAGAAAAACGACCGAACAACCTCCAACTTATACAAACAGATAAACGACAATGAATTCATTTATGTAAGTAGTTACGATCCCAATCGTAAGCGAGGAAACAATTTCACCCTAGAACATTTTGAAGGAGAGCAAATGAAATTCAAAATTTTCGCCCAAACCATTCGTTGGGTCGAGAGCGATTCAATTTTTCGATTAATCAACTACAGAAAGCGAACCTTCACAGCTAACGATGAGATTTATGAACAAGCGAACAGAAAGGACACCCTCTTTGGTTTTGAAATACAAGATCTTGCTCCTTTAAATTATTTGGCAGAAACCCTCTCACTGGGAGATTTGAATGAGTTTATTGCAGAAGAAGAGCGCAGTGGATCTGCTTTGATTGACGTTCATTTACTCGTTCGACACAAGCGATACAGTATCCCTTTATCCGTTTTTGTATTAACAATTATTGGGGTCGCCGTTTCTTCTTTCAAAAGAAGAGGGGGGATGGGAGTAAACCTTGCCTTTGGAATTATTACCGGGTTTACGTTTATATTTTTCGATAAAATTTTTGGGGTTTTAGTAGACAAAACCGACATGTCTCCTGCAGTTGGAGCTTGGTTACCTTTGGGTGTTTTCGGACTTCTTGCAATCGTATTATTAGCCAATGCTAAGCGCTAGATCCAAGAGCCTGATCCACCTTCATTTCTTAGTTTTTATTTGGGGTTTTACCTCCATTCTAGGAGCATTGATTCAGAAAAATTCCTTTGAAATCGTATGGTTTCGTGTAGTAATTGCTTCTGGGTTTATCGCGACCTACTTTTTGTTTTTTAAAAGAAAATTATTTAAAGTACCCCCCAAGGCAATGCCTTATTTTATTTTAGGGGGACTTCTTATTTCTATTCATTGGATTTTATTTTTTCATGCCATAAAAATATCATCTGTATCGGTAACCTTATCCGTATTGTCCTCTGCATCTTTAATGACTTCACTTTTGGAGCCACTTTTTTATAAAAGGAGAATCCGGCCCTATGAGGTCTTTTTTGGAGCCTTCGTTGTACTGGGATTGAGCATGATTTTTAAAGCAGAACAAGATGCTTCTCTAGGAATCTACATTGCCTTACTGTCGACGTTGCTATCGGTTTTATTTACCTTGCTCAACGGGAAGTTGATTGTACATTATGAGGCAACTACAATATCTTTTTACCAATTGTTGATGGGAAGTTTGGCTCTTTCCATGTGGTTGATTTTTACAATGGAAATTCCTGAAGACCTTTTTGTTTTTGAAAAGTACGATGCGCTGTGGATGTTCCTATTAGCCTCAATTTGTACGGCCTATGCTTTTATTGCTTCCGTAGAAATAATGAAAGAACTATCACCCTATACCATTATGATTTCATTGAATATGGAACCCATTTATGCCATCTTATTTTCGATTTATATTTTTGGAGATAAAGAAATCATGAGTTTTAATTTTTACATTGGAGTTCTTATTATTCTTGTTTCTGTAATCGGAAATGGAATTTATAAAGCACGCAAATCAAAAAAAACTAGTTCCAATTCCTAAAAATTTATACTTTAGCCCTCAAGAAAACCATTATGGAATATTTAGATTTTGAACTTCCGATTAAAGACATTGTTGAGCAACTCGATAAATGTAAAATTATTGGAAATGAAAGCGAAATTGATGTAACTGATACCTGTGATCAGTTAGAAAAAAAACTCATTGAAACCAAAAAAGAGATATACGGGAACTTGACTGCATGGCAACGTGTGCAAATGTCCCGCCATCCTTCAAGACCTTATACCTTAGACTACATTAAAGGTATCTGTGGCGATACTTTTTTGGAATTACATGGCGATCGTAATGTAAAAGATGATAAAGCCATGATTGGCGGTCTCGGTAAAATCGGGAATCAGTCCTTCATGTTTATCGGAACTCAAAAAGGCTACAATACAACAACCCGTAAATATCGAAACTTTGGAATGGCCAATCCAGAAGGCTACCGAAAAGCCCTTCGCTTGATGAAGTCTGCCGAAAAATTTGGTATCCCTGTTGTTACCCTTATTGATACCCCCGGTGCTTATCCCGGCTTAGAAGCGGAAGAACGTGGTCAAGGAGAAGCGATTGCTCGTAATATTTTTGAAATGATGTCTCTGAAAGTACCGGTTATTACGGTAATAATTGGAGAAGGGGCCTCTGGAGGTGCTTTGGGAATAGGAGTAGGCGATCGAGTATATATGCTCGAAAACACCTGGTATTCTGTAATATCTCCTGAATCTTGTTCTTCTATACTTTGGAGAAGTTGGGAGTACAAAGAACAGGCAGCGGATTCCCTCAAATTGACAGCTACGGATATGAAAAAGTCTAAGTTAATTGATAAGATTATAAAAGAGCCTCTTGGTGGTGCTCATTATGATCGTGAGCTTACGTTTAAAATTGTTCAAGATGAAATTCTAAAAACCTTCAAAGTTTTAGACAAATTAGAAACAAAAGAATTGGTTAAAGCTCGTAGAGCTAAGTACAATGAAATGGGCATCTTCAACGATTAATTTTCGCTTGTTAACAAAATAAAATAGTTATACACCTCTTTTGTTTAAATTCGTGTTATATCTACCCTTGTTTTTACAATTGATTTTTTCAGTTTTATAATTACTTTCGATTCATGGAAAAGAGAAACCCTATTATAGCTCCTGCTGTATCAGCTGGAAACCTTGTTAATCTTGAAAGAGGAAAGATCCCTCCTCAAGCTGTTGATTTAGAAGAGGCTGTCATAGGTGCCATGCTGATTGATAAAAAAGGGGTAGATGAGGTTATTGATATCTTACAACCCGAGGCTTTTTATAAAGAAGCTAATCAGCATGTTTTTACTGCGATTCATACCTTATTCGAAACATCTGAACCCATCGATTTACTCACCGTTTCGGCTTGTTTACGGAAAATGGGCTTACTCGAAAAAGTAGGTGGTGATTTCTATCTCGTTCAACTTTCCAAGAAAGTATCTACTTCTGCCCATATCGAATTTCACGCACGGATTATTTTGCAGAAATTCATTCAACGCAGTTTGATTAAAATTTCAAATGAAATTATTGAGGACGCTTATAAAGACTCCATTGATGTATTCGATTTGTTGGATGTTGCAGAATCGAAGCTGTACGACGTTACACAAGGGAACATTAAGAAGTCTTCGGAAACAGCTCAAAACTTAGTTATACAGGCTAAAAAGCGTATCGAGGAGATCGCAAAGCGCGACGGCTTGAGTGGTGTTGCTACCGGCTTCGAAAAGTTAGATGCTTTAACCTCGGGTTGGCAACCTTCGGATTTGATTATTATTGCTGCACGTCCGGGTATGGGTAAAACCGCCTTGACCCTTTCGATGGCTCGAAATATTGCGGTAACAAAACAAACCCCTGTTGCTTTTTTCTCCTTAGAGATGTCTTCAGTACAGTTAATCACACGATTGATTTCTGCAGAAACGGGCCTTTCTTCCGAAAAACTAAGAACGGGAAAGCTAGCCAGTCATGAATGGGAACAACTCAATGTGAAAGTTGGTGATCTAGAACGTGCTCCTTTATTTATTGACGACACTCCCTCTTTGTCTATTTTTGATTTACGTGCCAAAGCAAGGCGTTTGTCATCTCAACACGGAATTAAATTGATTGTGGTTGATTATCTGCAGTTAATGACTGCTGGGACATCGAATAAATCTGGAAACAGAGAACAAGAAATTTCAACCATTTCGCGAAACCTTAAGGCTCTAGCAAAAGAATTGGATATTCCTGTCATAGCCCTGTCTCAACTATCACGTGCGGTAGAAACTAGGGGTGGAACTAAACGTCCTCTTCTATCGGACCTTCGTGAATCTGGAGCAATTGAACAAGATGCTGATATCGTTTCTTTTATTTACCGACCAGAATACTACGGGATAGACGAATGGGATGATGATGAAAGAACACCTTCGGAGGGGCAAGCTGAATTTATTGTTGCAAAACACCGTAACGGTGGATTGGATAATATACGCTTGAAGTTTATTGGCCATTTAGGAAAGTTCGATAATTTAGAAAGTTTTGACTCCCCCTTTGAGTTCCAGTCCAAAATGAATGAAGCTCCTATAAATCCTAATTCACTTCCAAATCCAAACGATGCGTTTGGAGATGACGATGATGATATGCCTTTTTAGTTTCAATAAATTTTTTCAGTACAAGACAAAAAAAAATCAGCCATTTGGCTGATTTTTTTTTTGAGTACTAATAATGAGAAATTATTTTATTTTGTCAACGACAGCTTTGAAAGCATCTGGATGATTCATTGCTAAATCAGCTAAAACCTTACGGTTTAGTTCGATTCCATTGCTCTTTACCTTACCCATGAATTGACTGTAAGACAATCCGTGAAGACGAGCTGCTGCATTGATACGTGTAATCCAGAGTGATCTGAAATTTCTTTTGTTGGTTTTTCTATCGCGGTAAGCATAAAGCATGGCTTTATCTACTGCGTTTTTGGCTACCGTCCATACGTTTTTACGGCGACCGAAATATCCTTTTGCTAGTTTAAGGACTTTTTTTCTGCGTGCTCTTTTGGCAACTGCGTTTACTGATCTTGGCATATTTTTTCTGTTTTGTTATAGGCGGTAGTATAAACTACACTTTCTGAATTTGTTGCCCATAACAGGGTTAACATTTGTTTGAACCTAAGCGGAACTACGTTATTGCAAACGTAATTGCTGCTTGATACTTTTTACATCGTTTTCATGAACCAATCCCGAATGAGTCAGTTTAAGCTTACGCTTTTTTGACTTCTTCGTTAAGATATGGCTCTTAAACGCATGCTTTCTTTTGATTTTACCAGTTCCGGTAAGCTTGAATCGCTTTTTGGCACTGGATTTAGTTTTCATTTTCGGCATTCTATTGTTATTAAATTAGTACTCGTTTCTTATTTTTTCTTGGGACTGATGAACATGGTCATACGTTTTCCCTCTAACCTGGGGAGTTGTTCTACTTTTCCTAGATCTTCTAGATCTTGGGCTAAACGCAGCAACAGAATTTGACCTTGTTCCTTAAAGACAATCGATCTTCCTTTGAAAAACACAAATGCTTTAAGCTTTGCACCATCCTTTAAGAACTTCTCAGCATGCTTTTTCTTAAACTCATAATCATGCTCATCGGTTTGTGGACCAAAACGAATTTCTTTTATGATTACTTTAGTAGCCTTAGACTTAAGCGCCTTGTCTCTTTTCTTTTGCTCGTATAAAAACTTCTTATACTCAAGAATTTTACAAACAGGAGGCTTTGCATTTGGTGAAATTTCAACCAAATCTAATTCCAATTCACGCGACAACGCAAGGGCTTTATTTAAACTATAAACACCTACTTCCACATTATCTCCGACCAAGCGAATTTCTTGTGCGGTGATCTTTTGGTTAATCTTATGGGGATCAACTTTGATTACACGTCCTGGACGATTGGTCCTTTTTCTCCGTATTGCTATGACTCTCTTTTTTAGTTAAACTTCAAATTTAGAAATAGTTTTATCTATTTCCGTTTTTATATTTTCAATGAAGGAAGCAGTACTGATGCTGCCTAAATCGCCTTGTTTTCGTTCGCGTACAGAAACAGTTCCGTCTGCGGCTTCTTTCTCTCCTACAATGAGCATATAGGGGAATTTACTCAATTGTGCGTCGCGAATTTTTTTACCAATAGTCTCATTTCTATTATCCACGAGGGCGCGAATTTCGTGATTTTCCAGTTCATTTGAAACTTTTTCGGCGTATTTTTCATATTTCTCGCTCACAGACAGGATAATTACCTGTTCTGGGGTCAGCCAAAGTGGGAAATTACCCCCAGTATGTTCTAATAAGATGGCTATAAAACGTTCTAAACTACCAAATGGTGCTCGGTGAATCATCACCGGTCTATGCAACTCATTATCACTCCCTTTATAAGTAAGTTCAAATCGTTCTGGTAAATTATAATCTACCTGAATTGTTCCAAGCTGCCATTTTCTACCTAAAGCATCTTTGACCATAAAATCGAGTTTTGGGCCATAAAATGCGGCTTCTCCATATTCGATCACATAATTCAATTCTTTCTCTTTTGCAGCATTGATGATTGCATTCTCTGCCAAATCCCAATTGGCGTCTGAACCAATATATTTATCGGGTTTGTTTGGGTCACGAAGGGATACTTGGGCAGTAAAATCTTCAAAGCCCAAAGAACTGAACACGTATAATACTAAATCGATTACCCGTTTGAATTCTTCATCCAATTGATTGGGCATACAAAAGATATGTGCATCATCTTGCGTAAACCCACGTACGCGAGTAAGGCCGTGTAGCTCTCCACTTTGCTCGTAACGGTATACAGTACCAAATTCAGCGTAACGCTTAGGAAGGTCCTTATAGCTCCACTGACGAGCATTGAATATTTCGCAATGGTGCGGACAATTCATCGGTTTTAATAAAAAGGTTTCACCTTCGGCGGGAGTTTGAATTTCTTGAAAGCTATCGGCACCGTATTTTTCGTAATGACCAGAGGTCATATATAATTCTTTATTTCCAATGTGAGGAGAAATTACTTGCTCGTAGCCGGCTCTTTTTTGAGCCACTTTTAAGAAGTTTTCAAGACGCTCTCTTAAGGCTGCTCCTTTGGGTAACCAAAGAGGAAGACCTTGTCCTACTTTTTTAGAAAATGTAAACAGATCGAGTTCTTTCCCCAGTTTTCTGTGGTCTCTCTTTTTTGCTTCTTCCAAAAGTTCTAAATAAGCTGTAAGCTCTTTTTGCTTTGGAAAAGAAATCCCATAAATTCGAGTAAGTTGCGGTTTGGTTTCATCGCCTCTCCAATAAGCACCTGCTACGCTCAATAATTTCACAGCTTTGATGAATCCGGTATGGGGTAAGTGTCCTCCTCGACATAAATCCGTAAAATCGGCATGATCACAGAACGTAATGGTGCCGTCCTCTAGGTTTTCAATCAATTCAACTTTGAAGGGATTGTTCTCTTCTTTATAAAAAGATAAGGCTTCTGCCTTTGTTGACGAACGCATTTTAAATTCAAACTTCTGACGGGCAAAGGTCAAAAACTGTGCTTCCAGATCTTTCAAATCATTTTCAGAAAACGAAAGATCTCCAAAATCTACATCATAATAAAAGCCATTTTCAATAGAAGGTCCAATCGTTAGCTTGGCTTTTGGATAAAGAGCTAAAATCGATTGGGCTAGTATGTGGGCAGAGGAGTGCCAAAAAGCAGCTTTTCCTTCATCATCATTCCAGGTAAAGAGCTTTAAATCTCCACTTGTATCCAGAGTAGTCGAAGCTTCAACTATGGTGTCGTTAAATCGAGCAGAAAGTACATTTCTGGCTAATCCTTCGCTAATATCTTTAGCTACATCTAAGACAGTTAGCTCGTTTTCGTATTGACGAACCGATCCATCAGGAAGAGTAATTGCGATCATGCTTTAATTTGTAAGCTGCAAAGGTAATGTGTTGTAGGTATAGAAACAATAACCTTCCTCATTAATCCTGTTTTTTTTTCTTATTTCCTAAAAGACCAGATACTAAGGTCGAAATACCTAAAAAGCCAAGACCAATGGCAAGTAAAAGTAAGACAACGCCTACCGCCAATACGGGCCAATACATCGGGTGTCCCTCGTTTTTGAATGCCTGCATTATTACTACGGGTGCGATAAAACAAAAACCAATTCCCCAAAATATTTTTTTAAAGCCTTTTTGTACGTTTTCTTTATTCATTTGCTGTGTGATGATCAATTGCTTTTCGGATGCTTTTGTGTTTAGAAAGTAGGGTTGAGGCTGCTTCTTTCCCAATCGAAAGTTGTTCTTGGATGATAGCGATGGCACGCTTTTTAAGTTTAGCGTTTGTCATTTGCATATCGACCATTTTATTTCCTCGGATATGACCCAACTGAATCATGGTTGCCGTTGAAATCATGTTTAAAATTAATTTTTGTGCAGTTCCTGCTTTCATCCGCGAACTACCCGTAACAAATTCAGGACCTACTACAACTTCAATAGGGAAATCAGATACTTTGGCCAAAGGACTGTTTCGGTTACACGAAATACATCCCGTTGGGATTTCATGTTCTTGAGCTTTTCGCAGGGCTTCAATTACATAGGGTGTAGTTCCTGATGCAGCGATTCCAATTACAATATCCTTAGAAGAAATGCCATGCGCTTGCAAATCAAACCACCCTTGATTGGTATTGTCTTCTGCGTTTTCGACGGCTTTGTATACGGCGGTTTTGCCTCCAGCAATTACTCCTACTACCTGTTCTGGGTCACTCCCAAAAGTAGGAGGGCATTCGGAAGCATCTAAAATTCCCAATCGACCACTAGTACCTGCCCCAATATAAAACAAACGACCACCATCTTGGAGTTGTAAAACGACTTTAGTTATTAACGCCTCAGTTTGTGGCAACACCAATGCTACAGCTTTCAAAACCTTTTGGTCTTCTTGATGCATGCCCTGAAGTAATTCGTGAACTGATTTTTCTTCGAGCTTGTCGTGTAAAGAATCTTGCTCCGTAGTTTTTGTAAAAGCCATTTTTAAAATTAGTGGTTTATTTTAAAACAAAGCAAAAAAAAACTCCACATTGTGGAGTTTTTAAGATGTTTTAAGAAAGTTTCTTGTCGAGATTTTCTTTTAAAGCGGCTAAGAAGCCTTGCGTTGTTAGATAGTTGGATTCATTCAACTTTTCTCCGTGAATCAAAACGGCTAAATCTTTAGTCATTTTCCCACTTTCAACAGTTGCTACACAAACTTCTTCAAGCGCGGTACAAAAATCAATTAAAGCTTGATTTTTATCTAGTTTCCCTCGATGAGCCAATCCACGTGTCCATGCAAATATGGATGCGATTGGGTTGGTTGAAGTTTCTTTACCTTGTTGGTGTTGTCTGAAATGACGTGTTACTGTTCCGTGAGCAGCTTCTGCTTCCATTGTAATTCCATCAGGAGTTACTAGAGTAGAAGTCATAAGTCCTAAAGAACCGAACCCTTGGGCTACGGTGTCCGATTGAACATCTCCGTCGTAGTTCTTACATGCCCAAACGAAACCTCCATTCCATTTCATACATGCTGCTACCATATCATCTATTAGTCGGTGCTCATACGTAATGCCAGCAGCATCAAAAAGATCTTTGAATTCTGCATCAAAAACTTCTTGGAAGATGTCTTTAAAACGTCCGTCATACGCTTTCATGATTGTATTCTTTGTAGACAAATAGAGCGGCCATCCTTTATCTAATGCACGGGTCATACAAGAACGAGCAAAGCCATAAATTGAACTGTCAATGTTGTACATAGACATGGCAACTCCAGCTTCTTGAAAGTCATAAACCTCCCAAGACTGTACTTCACTTCCGTCTTCTGGGGTAAAGGTCATAGTGAGTTTCCCTTTTCCTTTGATTACTGTATCCGTTGCCTTGTATTGATCTCCAAATGCATGACGTCCAATACAGATTGGTTTCGTCCACCCTTGCACATAACGTGGTACATTACTCATTATGATGGGTTCTCTGAATACAGTTCCACCAACAATATTACGGATGGTCCCGTTAGGAGAGCGATACATTCTATTTAAACTGAATTCTTCTACACGATCTTCATCGGGAGTAATCGTCGCACATTTGATTCCAACATTATGTTTTTTGATTGCCTCAGCTGCATCCACAGTGATTTGGTCATTGGTTTCATTGCGTTTTTCGATTCCGAGATCGTAATATAATAATTCAACATCTAGATAAGGTAAAATCAACTGTTCTTTAATGAATTTCCAAATGATGCGTGTCATTTCATCTCCATCAATTTCAACTACCGGATTGGCAACTTTTATTTTTGACATGTATTGTGTTTTATGATTTTATTCTCGGAAAGTACTATCCCAAGAATAAAGAGGGTTAAATTCAGTTCACAAAAAAGGTCGCTATTGCGACCTTTAAAATTTTATTTGTATTGACGCTCTTTGATACGTGCTTTCTTTCCACGTAATTCTCTAAAGTAATAGATACGAGCTCTACGAACGCTTCCACGTTTGTTGATTTCAATTTTTTGAAGGGCTGGAAGGTTGATTGGGAAGATACGTTCTACACCAATTTCTCCAGACATTTTTCTAATCGTAAAGGTCTTGGATAAGCCCGTACCTTTGATTTGAATTACGACACCTCTGTAAAACTGAGTTCTTACTTTTTCTCCTTCTCGGATTTCGTAATAAACGGTGATGGTGTCTCCAGCTGAAAATTCAGGAAATTCTTTCTTTTCGATGAATTGGTCCTGAACAAAATTAATTAATGATTCCATTCGATATACTTAAATAATTGTAGCGAGTAACATACACGATTTTCGTCAGAGGTTACATTGCGAGTGCAAAAGTACCAATTATTTTATTTTTGTTTTCCTTTTTTGTAGAAAAAAATAAAAAAAAACTGCTTTTTAAAAATCCAGCACTTCTAAACCACTTATTTTAACAATATGGCAACCATCGCAAGAAAAGTGCAAGGGGTTTTTTTAGATTTGATTTCCACGAATGGCAACAAACTCAATTTGCGCTTCAATTTCTTTGGCTTGGGAATAGAATTGTCGTTTAGTATAGAGTAAAAGCGGTCTTCTGCATTGTAATCTTCTAATCGTAAAGTGTCTCCAGTCGAAAGCTGTAGACTGTAAAAGTAATCTAGAATTGAACCTGAAACTGGGACAGACGCTGTAATGAACATCATAGTACAAGCCAGTAAGTCTTCCTCCTGAATTAGTAGCTGATTTTTTTACATGAGACAAAAAAGAACGATGGTCCAATCATAATGTGTGGTACTTGATTAGTTTTGTATTAGTCTTCTAATAAGTCTGGCCGTAGTTTTTGGGTTCGTTCAAAAGCTTGTTCCTCTCTCCAAAGTTCTACTGCAGGCGTATTTCCAGAGGTTAGAATGGGAGGAACTTCCCAGCCTTTGTAACTCGCCGGTCTTGTGTAGATTGGCGGTGCGAGTAAATTATCTTGGTAACTGTCACTCAATGCGGAGGATTCGTTTCCTAAAACTCCAGGAATCAATCGGATGATGCTGTCGCAAAAAACGGCAGCCGCCAGTTCACCACCGGATAACACAAAATCTCCAATCGAAATTTCTCTGGTAATGAAATGATCGCGCACACGTTGGTCTACTCCTTTGTAATGTCCGCATAAAATGATGATGTTTTCTTTGAGTGAACATTCATTTGCTATCGGTTGATTCAATTGATCCCCATCGGGAGTCATATAAATAATTTCATCGTAACTGCGTTCGGCTTTTAGTTTAGTAATGCACTTGTCAATGGGTTCAATCATCATAACCATTCCAGCTCCACCTCCAAAAGGTGCGTCATCTACTTGTTTGTATTTAGATACTGTATAATCTCGCGGATCATGGAAGACTACTTCAACTTTTTCTCCCTCTATAGCTCGCTTTACAATAGAAGCTTCGAATGGGCTTTGTAGCAGTTTGGGGAACAAGGTGATGATGTCGATGCGCATAAGAAATGTTTGAACTGCAAAGATGCGGCTTTTTTTAAATTAACTCGAGTGATCACTCTTCAGAATAAATTCAAATTAAAATCACCTCCGTCTGAATGAAATACGTTCTCTTTCCCCGTTTGGACTTAAATATTCTAAGTTTTGAATGTTATTTCGATCAAATTTTCTCAAGTCATCGATGGTGTTTAGTGGCTGCTCATTAACCCTAAGAAGTACAGAGTTCGGACTTATTTCATACATATATGCTCCCGATTCAAGTACCCGAAGACCGTATTCGAGCTTCCTTTCTTTTTTTTCTTCTGCAGTGAAATTTTCAATGGTCATCTGCATAAAACGTACTTGATTGATTACTTCTAAAGTTACAATTGTCGTTTTTGCCTCCCCTTTTCTATAGTATTCTACAGTGACTCGATCTCCAGGATGCTTGCTTTCGATATAACCGGTTAGATCAGAAAAAGTTTTTATTTTGATGTCATCGATTTTGGTGATGATATCCTCTTCTTTTAACCCAGCTTTTTCAGCTCCCATTCCTTTTTGAACCTCTCGAATGTATACGCCCTCCAGGAGGCTTAAATTTTCAGAGTCAACTAAATCTGGGGTTACTGGAGTTCCAAAAATACCGATCAATCCTTTTTTAACGCTTCCAAATTCTACGAGATCCTCAAATACTTTTCGAGCAATATTACTTGGAATAGCAAAAGAATACCCTTCGAAACCTCCACTCATCGAGGTGATTGCGGTATTGATTCCAATTAATTCTCCAGATGTATTTACCAGTGCACCACCGCTATTCCCCATGTTTACTGCTGCATCGGTTTGGATATAGGATTGGTTTTTACTGTCACGAGCGTTCAAATCTCTAGATTTTGCGCTGATAATTCCAGCCGTTACTGTAGAATTGAGATTGAACGGATTTCCTATTGCTAAGACCCATTCCCCTATTTTTGTCTGATTGGAATCTGCAAAGTACAAGTAAGGTAAGGGTTTGTCGGTGTCTATTTTCAAGACTGCGATATCGGTTGTTGGGTCTGTTGCAACGAGTGTAGCCTGATATCGTTTGTTGTCATTTGTTGTTACTTCAAGTTTGGTTGCATTTTCAATAACATGATTATTGGTCAATACATATCCATCAGGAGAAACGATTACTCCCGATCCAGTTCCCACACGTGCTCTTCTATCTTCTCCAAAAAAGTAGTCTAAGTAATTGTCGGAAGAACCGTTTGCAGTATTTTTTATATGGACCACAGCTCCTATACTTTTGTTAGCGGCAAGGACAAAGTCTGTTGGTGCTGAATTAATGGCGTTGTAACTAGAAGAAAAATTCATCGGTAAAACAGGAACTGGTTCTGTTTTGGGATCAAATTTTTCTGGGCTATAAAAAGAAATGAAGAACATAAAAGTAAGCCCTGAACTCACTAGGGACACTAAACTAATTTTGAGGATTGCTTTCATAAGACTAAATTTTTTATTCAAAATTAGAAAATCATTGGGGGTTTTTTATCGGTTTAACGTGTTTTTAACATCCTCTTGGGAACAAAAAATATTGTGTAAATTTGCTCTATATATGGAACAAGAATTTTACAAATATCAAGGTACAGGTAATGACTTCATTTTAATCGATGATCGGTTGCTTAATTTTCCTGAAAAGAATGTTTCTCTAGTAGCTCGTCTTTGTGATCGTCGCTTTGGGATTGGAGCAGACGGGTTGATTTTAATTCAAAATGCAGCTACTTCAGATTTCAAGATGGTTTATTATAATGCCGATGGGAATGAAAGCACTTTGTGTGGTAACGGTGCACGCTGCACAGTCGCCTTTGCAAATTTCTTAAACTGTATAAAGAATAAAACAATCTTTGAAGCTATCGACGGTTTGCACAGCGCATATATTGAGGGAGATATTATTTCATTGCAAATGCATGATGTAAATGAAATTCAGGCTTTTGAAAACTATAGTTTTTTAGATACAGGCTCTCCTCATCATGTTCAAATGGTCGAGGAGTTGAAAACGTTCGACGTTTATGCAAACGGGAAAACAATACGCGAAGGATCTCCTTATTACAAGGCAGGTACAAATGTGAATTTTGTAGAGCAATTAGCTAAAGATCAATTTGCAATAAGAACCTACGAAAGAGGAGTAGAAGACGAAACACTTTCTTGTGGAACTGGAGCAACTGCTGTTGCTCTGGCAATGTATGAGAACAAAAAAACAGCAGCAACGAAGATTAAGATCAAAGTTGAAGGTGGTGTTTTAGAGATACAATTTGAGGTAACTGACAACGGCTATTCTCAGATTTTTCTATCCGGACCTGCAGAACAAGTGTATCGTGGAACCTTTAAATTTTAGTTGTGCACAAAACTTGCAGCTTACGGCTTTTAGAGTCCTCCGATCTTGACTTTTTAGAACGAATTGAAAACGACAGCAGCTTGTGGAAATATTCGAATACAATTGTACCCTTTTCCCATGAAGTTTTAAGAAACTATATTCAAAATGCAAAGCAAGATATTGTCGAGGCTGGTCAACAGCGTTTTGTGATTGCAGATTCGGATTCCAACAAACTCGGTTTGATCGATTTATTCGATTATGAACCGAAGCATGCACGAGCGGCTGTTGGGGTTGTAATTGTAGAAGAATACAGAGGTAGGGGCTATGCTAAAGAAGCACTGCAGTTGTTAGAGGAAAAGGCAATCCAAAAACTAAACCTGCATCAGCTTTATGCTGAAGTATCCATAGAGAACACGTCAAGTCGGGCTTTGTTTAAAGCTGCGGGCTATATAGAAACGGCTGTCAAAAAAGATTGGAGTTATTACGAGAATCAATTTCACGATGAAATCATCGTTCAAAAACTTATAGATGTATAGAAAAAAAATCATCAGTATTATTTTAATTTTGGGTATGGTAGTAGGAAGCTACTTTACCTATACTTTCTATCGTGTTTTTTTTAAGCCCAATACAGCATTTACAAATTCGGAATCTTATGTGTTTATTGGGAACGACTTTAGTTTCCAGGATGTAGTTTTAGAACTGGAAAACCTGTTGATATCGACGGATGACTTTCAGCTTGCAGCTCGAAAAAAAGGTTATGCAGAGCGTGTTAAAGGAGGGAAGTTTATATTAAAAAAGGGGTTGAATAATCATGAAATCGTTAATGTACTTCGAGGGAAAAACACACCCGTAAAGGTTGTGTTTAATAACCAAGAGCGCTTGGAGGATTTAGCCGGACGACTGGCTCAGCAACTCGAGGCAGATAGCCTGTCTTTGCTCAACAGCTTCCGAGATTCTGTATTTTTAGAAACCTATGGTTTTACTCCAAAAACCGCTCTTGCTATGTACCTTCCAAACTCCTATGAAGTGTTTTGGAATACCAGGCCCGAAAAATTCAGAAACCGCATGCTTAAGGAATACAAACGCTTTTGGAATTCCAAACGTTTGGAGCAAGCAGAACGCATCGGATTGACACCCGAAGAAGTTATTTCGCTTGCAGCAATTGTTCAAAAGGAAACGGTCCAGGTTGAAGAACGAACCAAGGTTGCTGGCGTATATTTAAATCGTTTGCGGAAGCGCATGCGACTAGAAGCCGACCCTACTGTTATTTATGCCCTGAAAGAGAAGTATCAAAATTTTGATACAATCATCCGTCGGGTGTTAAGAAAAGATTTAAAAATTAAATCGCCCTACAACACCTATAAAAACAAAGGGGTCCCTCCAGGTCCAATAACAATGCCCGACATCAACGCAATTGATGCAGTATTGCAGGCAGATTCACATAAGTACTTGTATTTTGTTGCAAATCCAGAACAACCAGGATACCATACTTTTGCTACAACCTACATGCAGCATCTTCGCAATAGTAGAGCTTATCATCGTTGGATAAACAGTCAAAAGTTATACCGATAAAGGATCTTTGTGAATGATGAATATAGCAGGACGTTTATGGAGTTCCAGCTTTATTTTTTTCCATTGCTTAACAGTAAATGTCTTAATGTATTCGCTTGGAAGTGAAATGTCACAAGCGATACAAACTTCTGTATTACGATCTAATATTTTGAGTAAATCTTGTAGTAATTGATCGTTTCGATACGGAGTTTCTATAAAGAGTTGTGATTGGTTAAAGTCGAATGATTTTTTTTCTAATTTTTTTATTTCTTTTTGCCGTTTTGACTTATCGATAGGAAGATACCCGTTGAATGCGAAATTTTGCCCATTCAAACCAGAGCTCATCAAAGCAAGCAAGATTGAAGAAGGTCCCACCAGAGGTCGAACTACTATATTCTTACGATGTGCCATTTTTACAATCTCAGCTCCAGGATCTGCTACACCAGGACATCCTGCATCAGAAATAACCCCCATAGTAATGCCCTCTTGAATTGGATCAAGATAGGTAAGAATTTCTTCTGGTGAAGTGAACTTGTTTAATGGATACAACCGTAAAAGACTCTGATCTTTTTTTGGACAGATTCTCTTAATGAATCGTCTTGCATCTTTTTCGTTTTCAACGATAAAATGTGTAACCTCTCCAATTACTTTCCGAACAGTCAACGGTAAAACCTCCATTGGTGCATTTTCACCTAAAGGGGAAGGGATTAGATATAAGATACCCTTTTCTACAGATTGGTCTACTGACTCCATAATTCTATGATGTTTTTACACGCTTTTTCAATTTTATCAAAGACAATTTCAAACCCTTGATCTCCTCCGTAATACGGATCTTCAACTTCATCTGATCCCAACAAAAGACGAACTTTCTTGCGATCCGATTCTGTCTCAGCTAGTTTTAGAACATTGTTTAAGTTCTCTTGATCCATGACAAAAATATAATCAAAAACAACAAAGTCTGCGGTAATAAATTGTCGAGCTTTTTGATTTGCAATATGGATCCCTCTTGCTGCAGCGGTTTTAATACTTCTTGGATCTGGAGCATTTCCTGCATGATAGTTTGCTGTTCCGGCCGAGTCTATTGTTATTGAAAAGTCTTTACTTAGGTGTTCGAAAATTCCCTGGGCAAGCGGCGATCGACAGATGTTTCCAAGGCATACCATAAGTACATTACCTTTTTTCATCTGAAAGAAAAGTTATAGGGTTAACTTTTGGTTGAGGTCTTCGACGTATTTCCGGAATTGCTTGTCGGTAAAAGTCAAGTTATCGACAGTTTTACAAGCATGTAAAACCGTAGCATGATCACGTTTTCCAATTTGACTTCCAATACTTGCAAGAGAAGCCTTGGTATATTTTTTAGCAAAATACATGGCCAATTGTCTTGCTTGAACAATGTGACGCTTTCTGGTTTTTGATTGTAATGTTTCTACATCCATTTGGAAATATTCGGAAACTACCTTTTGAATGTAGTCAATAGATACTTCACGCTTGGTATGTTTAACAAATTTTTCAACAATCTCTTTGGCCAATTCAAGTGTAATTTCAACTTTGTTGAAAGAAGATTGCGCAATTAAAGAGATGATAGCCCCTTCGAGTTCTCGAATATTCGATTTGATGTTTTTTGCAACATAATCGATAATTGGTTCTTCTATGACTACACCATCTCGGTAGAGTTTATTCTTTAGAATTGAAATACGAGTTTCAAAATCTGGATGCTGTAATTCAGCAGAAAGACCCCATTTGAAACGAGAGAGTAAGCGTTGTTCAATGTCTTGCATGTCAACAGGAGCTTTGTCCGAAGTTAGGATGACTTGCTTTCCGTTTTGATGAAGGTGATTGAATATGTGGAAGAATACATCTTGTGTACCCGTTTTACCAGACAAGAATTGTACGTCATCGATGATTAAAACATCAATGATTTGATAGAAATGTATGAAATCATTTCTTGTGTTTTTCTTAACCGATTCGATGTACTGTTGTGTAAATTTTTCAGCTGAAATATAGAGAACGGTTTTGTCGGTATATTTTTCTTTTATCTGAACACCAATTGCGTGGGCAAGATGTGTTTTTCCTAAACCAACATTTCCAAAAATGAGTAAGGGATTGAACGAGGTTCCACCGGGTTTATTTGCAACAGCTAATCCTGCTGAGCGAGCCAAACGGTTAGAATCACCTTCTAAAAAGTTTTGGAAATTATAATTTGGATTGAGTTGAGATTCAATTTGCAGGTTTCGAATTCCTGGAATCACAAAAGGATTTTTCAGTTCTGCATTTAGAGAGCTTAAAGGCGCTTCAACATTTTGAGCTAAAACTCTTGATTGTTGCGAGCTGGGAATGCTTTCAGTGAACGGTTGCTTACTACCCAGAGTGTTCTCCATTTTAATTACGTAGACCAACCGTGCGTCTTCACCTAATTCTTGCGTGAGTGCAATCTTAAGTAGTTTTACGTAGTGTTCTTCTAGCCATTCATAAAAAAACTTACTAGGTACCTGAATACTCAGGGCTTTGTCAGTTAATTTTATGGGTGTAATGGGCTCAAACCAAGTCTTGTATGCTTGTGGTTGAATATTGTCCTCTATAAAGGCCAGACAGTTGTTCCAAGAAGATTGAGCAGTCTTTTGCATTAAGTAATAAGAAGTAATTATATAAGTGAATTATCTGTTGATAATTATGATACAAATATTAACACTTTTTTTTTAAAAAAAAAGTCCATTTGCTATTGATTATGAAGTTTTTTTTTCGCAGATTATGAGGCATACAAATATTCAAGATGACACACATTAAAAAACAATTTATTTCCAAGCCAATAATAGTTCGATACGGCGAAACCGATCAAATGGGAATTGTACATCACAGCAACTATCTGCGTTATTTTGAAGTAGCTCGCCTTGAATGGCTTAATGCTCTTGGTGTATCTTATGCTTCAATGGAACAACAAGGGATAATCATGCCCGTTATTGATGCGAATCTATCTTATAAAACCTCTGCATTTTTCGAAGATTCGTTGCTTGTCCATGTCCAACTAGAAGCAATTCCTAAGGTGAAAATTAAATTTTCTTATGAAATAAAAAACCAAAAAGATCAAGTTGTTTGTTTGGGAAACACATCTTTGGCGTTTTTGAATGCCGAAACAAGAAAACCTATCCGTTGTCCAGAAATTTTTAGCGCTCTTTTTGAGGATTAGGAACTATTATTTCTAAACGATCTCCTTCGATGAGGGAACTTCTTTTTTGTTTCCCATAAATAACAGGCTTTTTGATGCCTTCGTTTAATACTTTTGAAGAAGTAAATATTCGCGCTTCATCCCACAAATCAGCATCTATAAACCCCTGAAGGGTTTTGGTTCCTCCTTCGATTATTAAGGACTGAATGTTTCTTTGGTGTAAAAATGCACAAAGTTGATCGTGGATGTTTTTAAAGTCTGATAACACAACACCTTTAAACGTTAAACTTTTTTTAGTTGAGAAAATCAAGGTATCGAATTCATCCCTTAGAACTTGCGACTCTTCAGGTATTCTGCCTTGAGGATCAAGAACGATTCTTAAAGGAGAATTCCCTTCCACCTTTCGAGTTGTAAGACTGGGGTTGTCATCAATTACAGTTTGTACACCAACCAAAATACTTTGTTCCTGTGATCTCCAAAGATGATTGTATCTCTGGGAAGATTCATTGCTAAGCCAAACAGGTTCTATTTGAGTTCTGTTTTGTTTTAGTGGGGCAATATAGCCATCGGTGCTTTGTGCCCATTTCAATATGATAAAAGGTCTTTTCTTTAGGTGAAAAGTAAAAAAGCGTTTATTGATTTCTTGTGCTTTTTGCTCTAAAACTCCAACAAGAACCTCACAGCCTTTATTTTTTAGTTTTTCGACTCCAGTACCATTGACCAATTTGAACGGATCGAAACAACCAATAACTACACGGGGTATTTTTGAAGAAATAATAAGATCGCTGCACGGTGGAGTTGCTCCCTGATGGTTACAGGGTTCAAGGTTTACATATAAGGTACACTCTTTTAAACGTGTTTTGTCTTTTAGATTCTGTATGGCAAGAACCTCTGCATGTGCTTCTCCCTTTTTTCTATGCCATCCCTCGCTTACTATTTCTCCTTTATAAACGAGCACACTTCCAACTAATGGATTCGGGTATGTTTGTCCAAGACCTAATTTTGCTAGATCCAGACAGCGTTGCATAAATTTTATGTGAATAGGATCTTTTTTATTCATGCTAAGAATTGAAATAGTATTATTTTTAGAAAGTATAAAAATACTAAAGAATTGAATGAGGATGATCATTATTAGAGAAGTATTAGAAAAAGATAATGCTGATTTGGCTTCTGTGATCAGACAAGTCCTTGTCGAAATAGGAGTCCCAAAAGTGGGAACTGCCTATGCCGATCCAGAATTGGATTATATGCACAAGACTTATATAAAAGAACGCGCTGCATATTTTGTTTTAGAAGAAAACGGAAAACTCCTTGGAGGTGCTGGAATTGCCCCTCTTCAGGGGGGTGACCCTGCTGTTTGTGAATTACAAAAAATGTACTTCCTACCCGAAGCAAGAGGAAAGGCTCTGGGAGAAAAAATGATTGATCACTGTTTGAATTATGCAAAAGAACAGCATTTCGAAACTTGTTATCTGGAGACCTTACCCTATATGAAAGCTGCTCAAAAACTCTACCTCAAAAAAGGTTTTGAATACATCGATGGACCGATGGGTTCAACAGGTCATACTTCTTGTAATGTTTGGCTTACTAAAAAATTGTAAATGACATTAATTGAATTTAGATCCTATTTCAGGGCTCAATTAAAGGATGTTTATGTTCTTGAAGCATGTGATGATTTTTTGAAACGTTTAATGCAGGCTTATTTTAAATGGGAACCCATTAAAATTGGTTTAGATCCAAATTACAAACTCACTGCAGAAGAAGAAGAGAAGCTGAGGCTCGCTTTGATTGAATTGAAAAAAGAAAGACCCTTACAGTACATTTTGGGAACTGCTTATTTTTTAGATTTAGAATTTGAAGTTAATCCAGCTGTTTTAATTCCTAGACCCGAAACAGAAGAATTGGCTCATTGGATTTTATCAGGAGAAAATAAACGAAACTCTTTAACAGTATTGGATATAGGAACAGGGAGTGGTTGTATTGCTATTTCATTAAAAAAAGCTGCCCAACAATGGAATGTCGCAGCACTGGATGTTTCAGAACAAGCGCTCGAAGTTGCGGGGAGAAACGCTAAAAAAAATCAAGTTTCCATTCAATTGCACCTTGAAGACATCTTAGTTAAGAAAGAGTGGTTGAGTCTTTTAGATGTTATTGTTTCAAATCCTCCTTATGTAGTACCCTCAGAAAAAGCTCAGATGTTATCTAATGTTTTGGATAATGAACCTGATTTGGCACTTTTTGTGCCAGAAGAAGATCCGTTACTTTTTTATAAAAGAATCATCGATTTTGCAGCGCAAAACCTAAAACCCTCCGGAGCGCTTTACTTTGAGATTAATCCTATTTTTGTTGATGAACTTGTACCTTTTTTTAAAAAGTTTACCTTTGAATCTGTTGAGGTTCGCAACGATTACTTAAATCGACCAAGGATGATTAAAGCCATTAAAAGCAGTTTGTAGTATGACGAATGCCCAAGAAAAAATTGAAGATTTACGTTCAAAATTACATCAGTATAATTTTGAATATTACGTCAATGATACAAGCTTCATAAGCGATTTTGAGTTTGATCAATTGATGAAAGAGCTTCAAGACTTAGAATCGCTTCACCCTGAATTTTATGATTCAAATTCGCCTTCTCAACGTGTTGGTGGCCAAATCACTAAAAACTTTGAAACAGTATCGCACGCAGAGCGAATGTACTCTTTAGGAAACACCTATTCTGAAGAAGAGATTCGAGAATGGGTCGATCGCATCATTAAAAACCTTGAGGGTAAAATACCAACATTTACCTGTGAATTGAAATATGACGGAGCATCAATCAATCTTACCTACGAAAAGGGTGTATTGCTTAGAGCTGTAACCCGCGGCGATGGAACTCAGGGAGATGATGTGACGATGAACATCAAAACCATCCCGAATATCCCCCTCAAGTTACAGGGAAATTTCCCTGACTTATTTGAAATCCGTGGAGAAATCGTAATGCCCTTGGCAGGTTTTGAAGCCCTCAACAAAAAACGAGTTGAGGCTGGAGAAGAACCGTATATGAACCCCAGAAATACCGCTTCTGGTTCATTGAAACTTCAAGATAGTAGCGAAACGGCTCAACGCCCGTTAAGCTGTTTGTTGTACGCATTGGTTGGCAAAAATCTTGGTTTTAAGACCCATTATAATGCTTTGGTCGAAGCGCGGTCATGGGGTTTCACTGTTCCGGACACCTTAGTTCAAGCGGATTCTATAGAGAGTATTTTACATTATATAAATGAATGGGAAAATAAAAGAGATCAACTGCCGTTCGAGATCGATGGAATTGTAATAAAAGTTAATGATTTGAAACATCAAGAACTCCTTGGTTTCACCTCAAAATCTCCCCGTTGGGCGATTTCGTATAAGTATCAAGCCGAACAGGCGAGTACTACGCTGGAGACCGTAAGTTATCAAGTGGGGAGAACGGGTGCCATTACACCAGTTGCAAATTTAACTCCTGTGCTACTTTCTGGTACTACTGTAAAACGGGCTTCCTTGCATAATGCAGATCAAATCGCAAAACTAGACTTACGCTTAGGCGATCGTGTTTATGTAGAAAAAGGAGGGGAGATCATTCCTAAAATAGTTGGTGTAGATCATACGATGAGAGGATTAATAGAACATCGAGTTACCTATATAGAGAATTGCCCAGATTGTTCGGCTACTTTGGTTCGAATTGCAGGCGAAGCTCAGCACTATTGTCCGAATACTACAGGATGTGCAACTCAAATTATTGGTAAAATGCAACACTATATCGGCCGAACTGCAATGGATATTGAAGGTTTGGGAGGTGAAACAGTAGCTTTGTTGTTTAACGAAGGTTTGGTGAATAATACGGCAGATTTATATGCGCTGAAAGAAGAAGCGTTATTGCCTTTAGAACGTATGGCTCAAAAGTCAGTTGACAATTTATTGTTAGGGATTGAAGCTTCTAAAAAACAGCCTTTTGCAAAAGTGTTATTTGGGTTGGGTATTCGTTTTGTAGGTGCTACAGTAGCCAAACGACTAGCATCACATTTTGGTTCCATGTCTAAGCTGATGCAAGCGACAGAAGAAGAGCTGATTGCTGTAGATGATATAGGCGTTCGAATTGCACAAAGTTTGGTGCACTATTTTCAAATTCCAACAAATCGAGAGTTAGTGGAACGATTAGCACAGTTTGGTGTCCAAATGGAAAATGAAAGGCTTACATTAACTTCAAATGCATTGGAAGGAAAAAACATTGTAGTGAGCGGTGTTTTCGAAACGCTGTCTCGAAATGAACTTAAAGCAATGATTGAAGAGCATGGGGGAAAAGTTTCAAGTTCAATTTCTTCGAAAACCTCGTTTATAGTTGCAGGAGAGGGCATGGGGCCTAGTAAAAAGGTTAAGGCTCAGAAGTTAGCAATCCCCCTAATGACGGAGTCTTCATTCTTGGATTTGTTAGATTCATAACACTTCAAAGCTTTTTTAAACAAAAACACTATTTTATTATGTTGGGACTGGGGTTTTGGTATTTTTGTATTTCAAAATTAGACGGGTTTGACAAGTAAGCTTTTGCGCAAGTGGGTTTTTGAAAAAGAATTGGACAAAAGTATGTCCAGCAAGCAACTTGATACGTCTTTTAAAATCAATAAAATTGCTATTTTGGTTGACCCCATTTCAGCAGTTGACAGTAAATTTCTTTTAAACCTAGCAAAGATGTTCAAGATTTCTGAGCTACAAATTAATATATTGTTATTGAACAAAAACGCTGAATTAGAAAAACAGTACCAACAAATATTTAACCCGCAAGAAGTCAATTTCTGGGGGAGCTTTAAAGGAGAGCTATTGAACTTTTGTGAGTCAGAGTATGATTTGTTGATTAATTATTACAACAAGATTGATTACGATTTTTCACTCATAAGTGCCAAGACTAAACATAAAATAAGTGTTGGATTTTCGGGAGCAGATGAAAGAATCAATGATATTGTATTTGATTTTGACCCAAAGGACAAAGAAACCTTTAAAAAGGAATTATTGAAGTATATGACTATTTTAAATAAAATATAAGTGGAATTTTTAAAAGGATCTGGAGTTGCTATGATTACTCCTTTTGATGAAGAAGGACGAGTAGATTACCCTGCAGTAAAACGGGTGGTTGAGCACATTATCAATGGCGGTATTGACTATATCGTTCTCATGGGAACTACCGCTGAGACTGCTACATTAACCACAGAGGAACGTTCCAAAGTTGTAGCCTTGATTGTTGAGGTTGCAGATGATAGAGTTCCCTTGGTTTTAGGAATTGGAGGGAATAATACGCAAGCAGTTGTAGACACGGTTAAACAAACCGACCTTACAGCCTTTAAAGCCCTCTTGTCTGTATGCCCTTATTATACGCGTCCAAGTCAAGAAGGGATTTATCAGCACTTTAAGCACATAGCCTCGGCTGCTTCTATTCCGGTAATCTTGTATAATGTTCCCGCTCGATCAGGTGTCTCCATATCGAACGAAACAACAGTTCGTTTGGCAACGGACTGCGCTAATATTATTGGCACAAAAGATGCTACAGGTGATTTAGAGTCTGTTATTGCTCTTTTGGATCTTGTACCGGATGGATTTCATGTGATATCGGGTGATGATGCATTAGCACTGCCTGTTGTTTTGTCTGGTGGATCTGGAGTAATTTCAGTTATTGGCGGTGCATTACCCAATCAAGTTTCAAAAATGATTCGCTATGCTTTAGAGAATCGAATAGATGAAGCTACCGTATATCACAATCAAATGCTCGAAATGATGGATTTAATCTTTCAAGAAGGCAACCCTTCCGGGGTTAAAAATTTATCAAAGCATTTGGGCCTCTGTACAGGAAATGTTCGCCTTCCGTTGGTACCGGCATCGGAACCTTTAAGTGCTGCAATTTCAGAAGCTAACAACGTATTTCTTTAAGCAGGGAAGTTAAAATTTTGACAAATAATAGCGTGATTTTTTTTTAGCGGTTACATTTGAATTTTAATAGCTCACATTGATTATATTTTAGTAGTTTTGCATCATGTTTTTAAAAACCATCAAATTAACCGTAGTTTTTGCGCTATTTCTTTCATTCTTAAGCTGTAGCGATTACCAAAAAATACTCAATAACCCGGATACTAATCTGAAGTACAAAGCTGCAGAAGAATATTATAAATCCGGATCCTACAGAAAAGCCAATCGTCTTTTTGAACAAATCGTTCCCTCCTACAGAGGAAAACCTCAGGCGCAAAGAATTATCTTCTTTTATGCCAATACTTATTTCCAAATCAAAGACTACAATTTAGCAGCTTATCAATTTGAGAGTTTTGCAAAGTCTTATCCCAAAAGTGATCGCCTACAAGAAGCAAACTTTATGTCTGCCAAGTCATACTATATGCTTTCCCCTCGATTTAGCCTTGATCAGCAAGACACTTATAAGGCAATCGATAAACTACAGATATTTTTAGACAACTATCCTGAGAGCGAATTTAGTGATGAAGCCAATACGTTAATCGCTGAATTACAGGTTAAATTAGAAAAAAAGTTTTTTGAAATTAGTAAAAAATATTACACCATACGAGATTATAAAGCAGCGATGAATTCCTTTGATAATTTCATCAGTGACTATCCCGGTACCCAATTTAAGGAAGAAGCATTATACTATAAATTCCTTTCTAACTTCGAATTGGCAATAAACAGTATCTTTACGCTAAAGAAAGAGCGCTTGGTAGAAGCTAAAGAAATAGGAAACACGCTTCTACGATACTTTCCAGAGTCAATATTTCTAAAAGAAGTTGACCAAAAATTTGAAAATATAGAAAAAGAACTTACCCTTATAGATCAACTCACAACAAACACAAAATAGCTAGGATGACAAAGTACAGAGAATCAAAAGCACCCATTACGACAACAACCTACGATAAAAATTTAGTCGAAGGAGAAACAGATAATATTTACGAAGCGTTATCCATCATCTCTAAACGTGCGATGCAAATCAATTTAGACATCAAAAAAGAATTGCACGAAAAACTTGAGGAATTTGCTACACACAACGATAGCTTAGAAGAGATTTTTGAAAACAAAGAGCAAATTGAAGTTTCTAAATTCTATGAAAGCCTTCCAAAGCCACATGCATTGGCGGTAGAGGAATGGCTTCAAAACCGCGTATACCACAGAAAAACTGAACAATAACAGCATATGTCTTTGTTCAGCGGTAAAAAAATCCTCTTGGGTATCTCAGGTGGAATAGCGGCTTACAAAACTCCTATGCTCGTTCGAGCTTTTATCAAACAAGGTGCGGAGGTTCGGGTTATTATGACCCCTTCCTCCAAAGACTTTGTTACTCCATTAACACTTGCCACGGTTTCTCAAAACCCAGTGTATTCTTCCTTTATAGCGGAAGATCAGGACAACCCACTCTGGAATAACCATGTTGAAATGGCACTTTGGGCGGATTATATGCTCATCGCTCCTGCTACTTCCAACACCATATCCTCCATGGCGCAAGCCCGTTGTACCAACTTATTATTAGCGGCCTATCTCTCTTCACAATGCGAAGTTTTCGTTGCTCCAGCAATGGATTTAGATATGTATGCACATCCAGCCAATCAAAAAAACTTAGCGACTCTATCTGCCAATGGCGTTGTAGTACTCCCAACCGAAGAGGGTTTTTTGGCGAGTGGCTTACAGGGAAAAGGGCGTATGCAAGAGCCTGAAGATATGGTCTCTTTTATGGAAAATCATATTTCCAAACATCTGCCTTTGTTCGGAAAGAAAGTAGTACTCACAGCTGGCCCTACCTACGAATCCATAGATCCTGTTCGTTTTATTGGAAATAATTCCTCCGGTAAAATGGGATTCGAATTGGCCAAGCAAGCTGCAGCCCTTGGAGCTGAAGTTGTTTTGATCAGTGGACCATCTGCATTGGATGTAGATCATGCTAAGATAACGGTCATTCGGGTTACCACGACTGACCAAATGTTCGAAGCCTCCAAGCTACATTATCCCGATGCGACAATTTTTATTGCCTCTGCAGCTGTTGCCGATTTTAAGCCTGATACCCATGCAACTCAGAAAATAAAAAAAGGAACTAATTTCAATCAAATAAACCTAATCCCAACGCCTGATATCTTAGCTCATTTAGGTGCTACCAAAGGAAATCAGTTTTTAGTCGGATTTGCTCTTGAAACAGAAAATGAGTTTGAAAATGCTCAGGCTAAACTAGAACGAAAGAATTTAGATGCCATTGTCTTGAACTCATTGAATGATCTCAATGCTGGTTTTGGTGGAGATCAAAATAAAATCACTTATCTTCAACCGAATGCCGAACCAATTGCATTCGAGTTAAAAACAAAGACAGCGGTTGCAATTGATGTTTTTGACCAAATCTTGCTAGCTTATGAAAAGACTTCTTAACCTCTACGCACTCCTTATTTTGGCTGTTCTTGGAAATGCCCAAGAAATTAATTTTGAAATTGTTGTTAATTCGGATTTAGTAAATCAAACCAATCAACAGGTTTTTAAAACCCTAGAAACGAGTATTAATGAATTTATGATCAATAAAGCTTGGACCAATCAGGATCGAGCAAATGAGGAAAAACTGGATTGTAGTATGGTGCTCAACCTCACGGGTTATAGTGGGAGTCAGTTTGAAGGAACACTTCAAGTTCAAATTCAACGTCCAGTATTTAAAACCAATTATAAAACCCCCATCCTCAATCATCTTGACAAGGATATTAGTTTTAGTTATCAAGAATTTCAGCCTCTTTTTTATAACACATCTACCTATGAGTCTAATTTAGTATCCTTACTTAGTTTTTATGCTTTTATTAGTTTAGGAATGGAAGCGGATACTTTTCAAGAAAAAGGAGGTAGCCCATTTTATGCTGTAGCGCAACAAATAGCAAATCTTGCAGGACAGAATCAGAAAAAAGGATGGAATCAAGCTGATGGAAATCGGAATCGATATTGGTTGATCGAAACCTTGCAATCCAATACTTTTAAAGAATATAGAACGGCAATATATGAATACCACCGCAAGGGACTTGACCTTATGACAGAAAACCCTTCCCAAGCCAAGCAAAACATAATGAATTCTATTCAAGGCTTGAATCGGTTGTATTCTCGAAGACCGAATGCTTTTTTAAACCAAATATTTTTTGATGCAAAGGCAGATGAAATTGTCGATATATTCTCTGATGGACCCAAAGTAGAGTTTCAAAGAACACTGGATTTACTCAATAAAATAGCGCCCTTCTTTGGTCCCCAATGGAAACGTATTAAATACTAAGCGAATTTCTTTAATTTAGCTCGTTTGTGATTTATCTTTGGAATTCATAAACTTCAATTACAGTGCTTACAGGACTTGTTATCAGAAATTTCGCATTAATCGATCACTTAGAAGTCAACTTTTCTGAGGGAATGACAAGTATTACTGGGGAAACAGGGGCTGGAAAATCCATCCTTCTCGGTGGTTTGGGTTTAGTATTAGGAAAGAGAGCAGATTTATCTACCCTCAAAAACGTAGATCAAAAGTGTTTTGTTGAAGCTACTTTCTCAATTCAAGAGTACAATCTTAAAAATCTTTTCGAAGAACTCGACCTAGAGTATGATGCGATTACTTTAATTCGAAGGGAAATTTTGCCTTCTGGAAAGTCTCGTGCCTTTGTGAATGACAGCCCTGTAAATTTAAATGTACTCCAGCGTTTAGGGCAAGATTTAATTGATGTTCATTCACAGCATCAAACATTATCACTAACACAATCCGACTACCAATTGGAGGTATTGGATGCCTTGGCAAATAACAAAACGAATCTCGATCACTATCAACAGCAGCTTAAGCACTTTAAAAAAGTAGAAAAACGGTTGTTGGAACTGACTGCATTGCAAGATTCACAAAAACAAGATTTAGACTATTCCACTTTTCTTTTAAATGAACTTTTAGAAGCCTCCTTAGTGCCGGGGATGCTGTCACCTTTGGAAGAAGAGGAGCAAGAATTAATTCACGCAGAAGAAATAGGGTTGAGTTTACTTAAAGTATCTCAAATTATAAACGAAGAGCAGTTGGGGGTAGAAGTACAGCTGAACGAAATTCGCTCCACCTTATCAAAAGTTTCTACGCTTTCTGAAAAATACCTTCCCCTATTCAATCGACTTGAAAGTTTGAAGATTGAGTTACTGGATTTAAATCAAGAAATCCAATTACAAGCCGAACAAATCGAAGCCAACCCTGAACGCTTAGCCACAGTGAAAGAAGCACTTCAGAAAATTTATGACTTGCAGGCAAAGCATCATTGTCAGGGAATTGAAGAACTGATTGCAATTCGTGAAAGTTTAGATCAGAAAGTACAATCGACTGCTGCTCTTGGGGAGGACTTGATTGGGCTGAAGGAAGAACGTGATCAACTAAAAACCCAAGTACAGCAACTAGCAGAAATTCTTTCAGAGAAGAGAAGAAAAACCATTCCATCGCTAAAAAAAGAACTCGAATCGCTACTCGATATTTTAGGAATGCCCAATGCACGATTCAATATAGATTTACTTCCAAGCGACCGATTTTTGTTGCAAGGTAGGGATCAACTGGTTTTTGAGTTCTCGGCGAATAAAGGATCTCAGTTTGGAACTTTAAAGAAAGTAGCATCTGGGGGCGAATTGTCTCGTATTATGCTGTCAATCAAAGCGATTTTGTCACGTTTCAAAACTCTGCCTACCATTATTTTTGATGAAATAGATACAGGAGTTTCGGGAGAAGTATCCTATAAAATTGGAGATGTAATGCATCAAATGAGTCAGTATATGCAAGTAATCACCATTTCACACCTACCACAAGTAGCTGCTAAAGGAGCGCACCATTTTAAAGTTTATAAAGAAACGATAAACCAGAGTACCTACACCCAACTCAAAAAGCTAAAACCTGATGATCGTATTCTTGAAATTGCTCAAATGTTGGGTGGAGAAGAAATTTCTGAAACTGCGATTCTGCACGCCAAAGAATTATTGAATTAACGTATCTTTGTTTATTATTAACCAATTTATATACATATGTCTCATCAACTTTTAGCTGGGAAAAGAGGAATCATTTTTGGAGCACTCGACAATCAATCCATCGCATGGAAAACTGCAGAAAGTGTTCATGAACAAGGCGGCCAAATCGTATTGACCAATGCACCTGTAGCGCTTCGAATGGGTACGATCAATGAGCTTGCTTCACAAGTAAATGCCCCCGTAATTCCGGCAGATGCGACTTCAATAGAAGATTTAGAAAATTTAATTGATAAAGCAGTTGAACATCTTGGGGGTCCTTTGGACTTTGTTTTACATTCAATTGGAATGTCTGTAAACGTTCGTAAAGGAAAACACTACACCGACTTGAACCATGACTGGATGACTAAAGGATGGGATGTTTCTGCGGTATCATTTCATAAATTACTGCAAACTTTATATAAAAAAGACGCAATGAGACCGGGTGGGAGCATTGTAGCATTGACTTATGTTGCGGCCCAGCGTGTGTTCCCAAATTATAATGATATGGCCGATAATAAGGCTTACTTAGAGTCTATTGCTCGTAGCTTTGGATACTTTATGGGTAAAGACAAACAAGTTCGTGTAAACACCATTTCACAATCTCCTACGCTAACTACAGCTGGGCAAGGTGTTGAAGGGTTAGATGGCTTTTTGAATTATGCAGAAAAAATGTCCCCTCTAGGGAATGCATCTGCCAAAGAATGTGCTGATTACACGGTTATGATGTTCTCTGATTTCACAAAAAAGGTCACCCTTCAGAATTTATTTCATGACGGAGGATTCTCTAATACAGGAGTGAGTCAAGAAGTTATTGACATGCTTCAAAAAGAATAGTCTAAGTCTATGGAACAACGATTCCCTTTTCTCCACTCTTTGCAAGATTTTTCATTGGAAAGAGGGAAGTCACGTTCGTTTTTGATTTTTTTAGCGCTTTCCTTTTTATTTTGGATGATCACTAAATTTTCTAATGAATATACTGAGGTGCTCACTTTCAAGGTCGGATTTGATAACTTCCCTATAGGGATTGTACCTATATCCAATACAAGTTCCGAAGTTGAATTGACTTTAACAGCATCCGGATTTCAATTGTTGTACTATAATTTTTTTGACACCTCAATAACCCTAGATTCTGGAAAAGGTGTTTTTGAAAATGGAAACGCTTCGATTCCGCTGCAATTGAGTATTCCTGAAATTCAAGAACAACTTTCGGGTACAACCGAAATCCGAATGGTTTTCCCAAATACGGTGTATTTCAAATATTCGCAATTGGACAATAAACGTCTTCCAATTGCTTTAGAGAAGAGTCTGAATGTTGCAGCTGGTTTTGGGATTGCTGAGCCCTTGGTTTTTTCCCCTGACAGTATTAATGTTATTGGAACATCGAATATACTCGACACCCTACAAACTGTTTTTATAAACACTTTAGATAAGGACGAGATAAAAGAATCCTTTGTTGACCAGTTTAATTTACTAAATCCAGCACCAGAACAACTGGAGTTTTCTGATTCCGAAACAAGCCTTAAAGTTGTTATTGATCGATTTTCCGAAAAAACAATTAAGGTTCCCATCAAACTTTATAATGTTCCCGATTCCATTGCGTTGAAATTATTTCCAAGTAGTATAGACCTAACTTTTTCTGCTAGTCTTGCAAAGATTAAAGCGATAACGGAATCAGATTTTATAATCTCCTGCGACTATAGCTTATTAAAAACCGGAGATGAATTAATGAAATTAAAATTAGTTGAAGCTCCGAATCAGTTACAGAATTTACGTTGGAGTCCTAAAGAAGTTGAATATTTAATCCGAAAATAAGCATGCCAAAGATTATTGGTCTTACCGGTGGGATAGGGAGTGGGAAGTCGAAGGTTGCTCTTCGTTTTTCAGCCCTGGGTATTCCGTGTTATATAGCCGATGACCGAGCTAAGGACCTTATGAACACCTCTGCTGACCTGAAAGAAGCCATATGCAAACTTTTTGGACCTGAAAGTTATTCGGGGGGTGTCTTGAATCGCCCTTATATAGCGCGTGTTGTTTTTAAAGATGCTACTGCTTTGGCTCAGCTCAATGCATTGGTTCATCCTGTAGTTGCTCAAGACTTTCAAAATTGGGTAGCAAAGCAAGATGCTCCTTACGTTATCAAGGAGGCTGCTATTTTATTTGAAAATGGTGGGTCGAAACTCTGCGATAGTGTACTATTAATAACTGCCCCAGAGGCTGTACGATTGGATCGTGTTTTGGCACGTGATAACAGCTCAGTTGAAGCGATTCAGGACCGAATGTCGAAACAATGGAGTGACGAAAGAAAAATTCCTCTGGCCGATTATCATATTGAGAATAGGGCCTGGGAAGACACCTTATTGAAAATCGATGCAATCCATCAAGAATTAATCCAAAAAGCTCGTTCCCAAGGGAATTAACATTGTTTTAGCAAACTTTTCGCTAATTTATAGTGAAATTTGTAATCAGCAACAACGCTATTTTATATGAAAAAAAATTACTTTTTGTCCTTTGTTGTATTCATGCTTTTATCCCTTTCTGGGATTATCTTTATTCAAGGGTATTGGATTTATACTTCGATGAGTAATATAGAAGAGGAATTTTCTCTTACAATTCGTCAGGCATTGAGTTCTGTTGCGGAAGAAGTCCAGGAGCGGGAATTGCGATATTACTTTGATCGTTTTGAAACCGTTATTGATTCGGCGGGATCTCCCGAAACTTCCGAATTCCGCGATGTGTTTTTGTTCTATGACAATGATGCCCCTTCAAACCTTTCGGCACTTCACGCTTTTGGAATCCTAGAAGAAGAGTATAATATTCCATCGGGAGATTTTGGTGACATCAACCCTGAAACTTCGAAAATAAAAAATTTTAAAGGGGTTCGAACTACTGCAATTTTAAAAGAAACCTTTGATCGTGAAAATCGAATTTCTTTAACTATAGAAAAGTTAAAAGACTTTGAACGGATCAATGCATTTGATCAAGCAACCTATAAAAGCTTTTTCACCAACATCGCCAACACATTTCCAATTCACAAGCGTTTAAATTCTTATGAACTCGATGTGATTCTTAAACGTGCACTCATTGAGAGGAACATCATCACTCCCTTTGAATTTGGCGTATTTAGTGATGGTTTAGCAACAAAGGTTACTTCAAATAATTATATAGAAAACCAGAAAGGACCGCAGTATTCGGTTCCTTTATTCTTGGAAAATGAAGGTGTGAACACCTATGATCTTGTAGTGTCTTTCCCAGAAAAAAATACCTATCTACGCTCGTCTATTGTTGGCATAACGCTTTTGTCTTTAGTGTTAACCTTATTAATAATCATAGTTTGTTCGTATTCTGTTTATGAGATTGTGCAGCAAAAAAAAATATCTGAAATCAAATCGGACTTCATCAACAATATGTCGCACGAATTTAAAACTCCTATTGCAACAATCAATCTTGC
>CBFHHG010000006.1:47030-48417 GCA_965655585.1 Candidatus Arcticimaribacter sp.
GTAGACCGTTATTTGAACATGCTTCGGGAGGAGAATAAGCGGATGCAAGATCAAGTTGAAAATGTTCTTATGATCTCACAACTCGATCGAGGATCTACACCTTTGGATTTACAATCCTTTGCAATGCACCCTTTGATTGAAGAAGCTATTAGTCATGTTGCCTTGATAGTTCAAAGCGAAAATGGAACCATTACGAGTGATTTGAAGGCCAGCCAACAAAGCGTTGTTGTAGATAAAAACCATTTCATGAATGTTTTTGTCAATTTGTTAGACAATGCAATAAAGTATTCCCTCGATGCGCCGCTCATAGAAGTTCGAACTTTTAATGAAGATGACGTATGGGTTTTTGAAATACAAGACCATGGTATCGGGATGGATTCGGATACACTGAAGTTGATTTTTAAAAAATTCTACCGTCAACAAGGAGGGAACATACACAACATTAAGGGGCACGGACTCGGTCTTTCCTATGTGAAAAAAATCATCGAATTGCATAACGGCACGATTCATGTAAGTAGTACATTAGGAGTTGGTTCAACGTTTCAAATTCGATTACCAATTGCGACCCCCATAATCAATATTTAATTTGAAAAAAAGAAGCGAAATGAAAGTAGAAAATAAAAAGATATTATTAGTTGAAGATGATCCAAATTTTGGAAGTATACTTAGAGAATACTTATCGATTAACGGTTACGATGTAACACTTGCGAAAAACGGAATTGAAGGTTTTGAGAAATTCAAGAAAGATATTTATGACCTTTGCCTTTTAGATGTAATGATGCCATATAAAGACGGTTTTACTTTGGCCAAAGAAATCCGCGAAAAAAACGATGCAGTTCCTTTGATTTTTTTAACAGCCAAAACCCTCAAAGAAGACGTCTTGAAAGGGTTTAAGCTAGGAGCAGACGATTATATTTCTAAACCTTTCGATTCGGAAGTTTTATTGGCTAAAATCAAATCCATACTATCTCGAAGAGTAACTCAGCCTTCGATTGAATCTGAAGAGGTTGATTTTACAATCGGTTCTTTTGATTTCAATTCAAAACTTAGAATGCTTACATTTAAAGATGCTGATCCCATAAAATTATCTCCAAAAGAAAATCAATTGTTGCGCTTGCTTGCTTTGCACGTCAACGATTTGCTCTCTCGCGAAACTGCGTTGAATAAAATTTGGCATGACGATAATTATTTCACTTCACGAAGCATGGATGTATACATTGCCAAATTGAGAAAGTACCTTCGTGCAGATCCAAATGTTGAAATATTGAACATCCACGGAGAAGGTTTCCGATTGGTTGTCAATGTTATGGCCGATTAGCTAGTTGTTTCTGGGGTGAAAGTCTTTTAACACTTGACTCAAATGCTGTGTATCTAAATGCATATAAAC
>CBFHHG010000006.1:48819-50114 GCA_965655585.1 Candidatus Arcticimaribacter sp.
ATATAGCGTTTCAAGCATGGCTCTGTTTCGATGCCCTTGTGCCTGGGCAAGGTCAATACAATGAAGTAATTGCTCGATTTCGGAAAGGGATAATACCGTTGGAAGCTTTCGCCCTAATTTTGGACTTTCAATTAGGTCAATGGGGGAGACTTCTCGATAGCCCTCAAAAATCAGAAAGTTAAAAAAACTCTTCAAGCCCGAGATCCTCCTTGCTTGTGAACGGGCTTCCACTTGTTTTGCTTCCTCGTATAAAAAACGCTGTACGTCTTCTTTAGAGCAGTTCAGGGGGGTGCATGAACTGTTTTCAATATGAAATGACATTAAAGCCTGTACATCCAGAGAGTAGCTGTTGATCGAATTGATGGACAACCCACGTTCAATTTTTAGATATTGTTCAAAGTGAACAAGTGCTTGTTTCCATTGCATGAGTCAAAATTAAACATTTTTGCCTTCTTTGAATGCGTCCAATGTCGGGGAATACAATTCTAAGAAAACTTTGCTTACTTTTGTTTAAAATTAGGTAAATGAAAATCAGCATCATCAACGGACCAAACTTAAATCTCCTCGGTCAACGCGAGCCCGGTATTTATGGGAAACAAACCTTCGATGCTTTTTTTAAAGAATTGCAAGAGAAATTTCCTCAAGTTACTTTTGATTATTTTCAATCGAATATTGAAGGAGAGTTGATTGATCAATTGCAACAGGTTGGATTTATTTCTGATGGTATTATTCTCAATGCTGCTGCTTATACCCATACTTCAGTAGGAATCGGAGATGCTATCAAAGCAATCGATACGCCAGTAATTGAAGTTCATATTTCCAACACATTTGCCCGAGAAGACTTTAGACATACGTCTTATATCACCCCCAATGCAAAAGGATTGATCCTTGGTTTTGGAATGGATTCATATCGTCTCGCGGTTCAAAGTTTTTTATAGCCTAGACTTATTAATCTTCTGGAAGTGCGTCAAAGGCCTTTCTTTTTTCTTCAAACCAATCTTGCATAGCATTAGGGGTTTCCATCAGTTTTTGCATGGACCTCATAGCTTCTAGATGTGCAACATCATTTTTTTTGAACATTTCTTTTCCATGCTCTTTGCTGAGGCTCGCCATTTCTTCAAAGGTACTAGCACTAAAAGTTTGATCACAGGCTCCGCCTAATTGTTTACAGCTCATTGTTTTCATAAGAGTGGGTTTTTATTGTGCTTTCAATTTAGGTATATTATTTTATTCTATGAATCTGATCCATACTCAATATAAACCGATTTCCCAGCTCCTCCAGATGTTAACCATTC
>CBFHHG010000007.1:0-47282 GCA_965655585.1 Candidatus Arcticimaribacter sp.
TGTGTAAGCGTGTTGTAAAACTTAAAGACGGTGTTATTGTTGAAGATGTAAAAGTAAAACAAGTTTTAGCAGCTGATTATGTTTAACAGAGATCGTTGGCAAGAAATATTCGAAACCATTCGAAAGAATAAACTGAGAACCTTTCTCTCTGGTTTTACTGTTGCTCTAGGAATTTTTATTTTTATAATTCTTTTTGGTTTTGGCAATGGACTTAAAAACCAATTCCAAGAGTTTTTCTTAGACGATGCAACCAATATCATCTTTTTATTTCCTGGAAAAACTTCCAAGCCTTACAATGGATTTAAATCCAATCGTAACATCGAATTCAAGAATGATGATATAGCTGATATCAAAGAGCAATTCCCTTTTTTCTTAGAATATATTACACCTAGAATTTCTAGAGCAGCGGTTGTTAAATATAAAAATGAGTTCGACAACTATTCTACACGAGCAGTAGGTCCTGCACATCAGTTTGCCGAAAAAACAATTTTGATGAAGGGACGTTTTATCAACGAAAGTGATATTACAAACAAATCAAAATACGCCGTTATCGGACGCTTGGTTGCACAAGATTTATTCAAGCAAGAAAATCCACTAGGGAAATTCATTGATGTTGGGAATAGTGTATTTAAAGTGATCGGTGTTTTTCAAGACGATGGAGGTGACCGAGAAGAGCGTTACATCTACATCCCCTATACTACAAGACAATTACTCGAAAAAAGTAATGATAAGGTTGATCAAATTATCCTAGCGTTTAAACCTCAAATAGGACATTCGGGTTCTGTTGTGTTTGAACGAAAGTTACGGGAGTTTTTGAAAAAGAAAAAGTCGATTGCTCCAAACGACCCCAACGGTATCTACATTAGAAACGTGGCCGACCAATTAAAACAGAACCAACAGTTTGCAAACATACTTCAGCTGATTGTAACCTTTGTAGGCCTCGGTACTTTGATTGCAGGAATTATAGGAATTTCGAACATTATGGTTTTTGTTGTTAAAGAACGTACTAAAGAATTGGGGATTCGCAAGGCACTGGGCGCTACTCCAAGATCGGTAATTCAAATGATTCTTCAAGAGTCTATTTTTATCACTACAATCTCCGGTTTTGTAGGTCTATTGATTGGAGTTTTTGTATTGAAATCGATTGGTGAAACCCTGAAAGATTATTTCATTAAAAATCCATACATAGACACTACTACTGCATTATTTGCCACCGTAATTCTCATTATTTTTGGCGGTATTGCAGGTTATATACCAGCCAAACGTGCTGCTCGAATTAAACCCATAGTTGCCCTAAGAGATGAATAGTTTAAAAATAATATTTGACCGTGATACCTGGCAAGAAATTTTTGGTTCCATCCAGAAAAACAAAGTCCGTACCATCATTACTGTGATTGGTGTTTTATGGGGTATTTTTATTTACATTGCTTTGTCTGGAGCCGCCAAAGGCCTAGATAATGGCTTTGAACGCCAATTTGAAAATGTTGCGATGAACTCCATGTTCGTATGGGCACAGAGAACGAGTATTCCTTACGAAGGCTTTAAGACGGGTAGAAATCCGCAACTTAAAATTCAAGATGTTCAAGCTCTTCGAAATAATATTCCTGCAATTCAATACATAGCTCCTCGTAATGCAAAAGGAGTTTTTGACGGCAGCGGAGGTTCTCAAATAGTTCGAGGATCGAAGTCAGGAACCTACAGCATTTATGGGGATTTCCCTGAATACACTAAGATTGCCACTAAGAAAATTTATGATGGTGGACGATTTGTAAATCAGGCTGATATTGATGAAGAACGAAAAGTATGTGTAATCGGAGAACGTACTCAAAAGGAACTGTTTGATGAAGACGAACAGCCCGTTGGTCAATATATTCGTGTTGATGATATTTATTTTCAAGTCATCGGGGTTCATAAGTATATAGAAGGTGGCGGTTTTGAAAGTGATGGAGACGTATTCATCCCTTTTTCAACCTATAAAAAATTGTACAATACAGGTGATAATGTGGACTGGTTTACAATTGCTGCCTTTGACGATGCTGATGTATTAGCAGTAGAGGAACAGGTAAAACAAACCCTCAAACGGATACACCGTGTTTCGCCAAAAGACGAACGCGCCTTTGGTTCGTTTAATCTCGGTGAGATTTTCGGTAGGATTATGGGCTTTTCACAGGGGATGACTTTTTTATCGCTTATAGTGGGAATAGCTACCATCATAGCCGGAGTCATTGGAATTGGAAACATCTTACTAATATCGGTAAAAGAGCGGACCAAAGAGTTGGGTATTCGCCGCGCATTGGGAGCAACTCCATCCGAGGTTAGGATTCAAATTATTTTAGAATCTGTATTCCTTACGTTTGTTGCAGGAGCTTTCGGAATTATCCTTGGAGCTTTTGTCTTATCAGGAATTGATGCAGCAACCGCAAACATGACCGATTTCCCTTATACCAACCCCACAGTACCGGTATCATTTGTTCTAGGAGCCTTGGCAATCATGGTTACCCTGGGAACCTTAATCGGATTGATTCCAGCACAACGTGCCGTTAGCATAAAACCTATTGATGCCCTTAGAGAAGAATAATAACACCTAGATATAAATAATAAACCATTTCCCATGAAAAAAGTATTTAAATATATAATAATAGCTGCCATTTTGTTTGGAGTTCTTTATGCCACTGTTTTCTTTATTAAATCGAATAGCAAGCCCGCGGTTCAGTACGATACGGAGACTGCACTAATAACATCTATTGAGATGAAATCAGTTGCTACTGGAAAAGTAATTCCTGAAGATGAAGTTGAGATTAAGCCTCAAATTTCTGGAATCATCCAAACGCTTTATGTTGAAGAAGGTGATAATGTAAAAACGGGTGACCTCCTCGCAAAAGTTAAGGTTGTTCCTAACGAACAATCACTCAATAGCGCAAAAGGGCGCTTGGCAAATACCAAAATTTTAATGGAAAATGCCAAGATCGAATTCAATAGAAACAAAGGCCTTTTTGAAAAAGAAATCATTTCTCAACAAGATTTTCAAAATGCAGAATTGAATTACAGTAGAGCAAAACAAGATGTTGCAAACGCCGATAGCGATTTACAGATCATCAAACTAGGTTCTGCAGGAGGCTCAGCTACAGCCAACACCAACATTCGTGCTACTGTTTCTGGGACGGTTCTTGAAATGCCTATTAAAGAAGGAGATCAAGTAGTAGAGAGTAATACGTTTAACAACGGAACTACAATTGCTATCATAGCAGACTTGAGTAAAATGATTTTCGAAGGGAAAGTTGACGAAGCTGAAGTTGGAAAGTTGAAAATTGGAATGCCCCTTTCAGTTAATTTAGGTGCTATACAAGACAAAGAATTTGAAGCTAAATTGAAGTTCATCGCCCCCAAAGGAAACGAGGAGCAAGGAGCTGTTCAGTTTAAAATTGAAGGAGATGTTTACTTAGATGATGACTTCTTTGTTCGCGCGGGCTACAGCGCCAATGCTTCTTTGGTTTTGGAGCGTAAAGACAGTATTCTTGCAATTCCAGAAGCCTTATTGCAGTTCGACAAAAAAACCGAAGAGCCTTATGTTGAAGTTTTAATTAAAGATCAAGAATTTGAACGTAAAGACATCAAAACGGGAATTTCTGATGGAATTAACGTAGAGGTACTCTCGGGTATAACCTTGGAAGATAACATCAAAGTTTGGAACAAAACAGAAGAAGAAAAAAAGGAAGATGAAGATGAATCATCTGAAGATAACTAAGCATAATTCCTACTTTATTATGAGATATACGACATTAAAATACATAACAGTAGTTGCTGTTCTTTGCTCTTCACTGTATGCGAAGGGACAAACCCTCACCCTACAAGATTGTGTGGAATTGGCCCTTGAAAAAAACATTACCATTAAACAATCAGAGTTGGATCTTGCTAATGCAGAGATTGATAAGAAAAGTGCTTTTGGTAATTTTCTTCCCAACATCAATGCTCAAACAAGCCATTCTTGGAACATCGGATTAAACCAGAACATTACTACCGGTCTTTTAGAAGATGTAACGACTCAGTTTTCCTCTTTTGGAGTCAATTTGGGTGTTGATATATATAATGGTTTACAGAATGTTAAACGTTTACACCGAGCCAACCTTGCTATTATTGCTCAGCAATATAATTTAGCAGATATAGGACAAAACACCTCGATTTTAGTTGCTAATTCTTATTTACAAGTAATGTTCAATAGAGAGCAACTTTCGGTCCAAAAAAGCCAGCTTGCAGTTTCAATAAAAGAATTGGAACGAACCAAGACCTTGATTGAGGCAGGTGTTTTGACTACAGGAGACGTTTTTGAATTAGAGGCTACCATCGCTTCTCAAGAACAAGCGGTGATTCAGGCAGAAAATAGTCTGCGTTTAACAAAAATTAATTTAGCACAATTGCTTTTGATTACCGATTACGAAAACTTCGATATTGCCGTTGAAACTTTTGATGTTCCTTTTCCTCAAATTCTAGAAAAAACGCCTAAAGCGATCTATGAGGAAGCATTGACTCACAGAAACGATATAAAATTATCTGTTACCAATTTGGAGATATCAAAAGCTGATATTGAAATTGCTAAAACAGGGCTTCAACCTTCGCTCTCTGCATTTTACAGCTTCAGTACAAGATTGTCGTACAGCGACCGATTAACCGGGACAGGAGAGTTTGCAGAAATACCTATCGGAACAGTTGCTACTACAGGACAAGAAGTTATTCGTTCCATTGAACAAACTAGAGTTGTTGGACCTGAAGCCTTGAGTACTCAACTTAAAATGAACGACGGTCATAATTTTGGAGTCCAATTGAGTATTCCAATTTTGAATGGATTCGCTGCAAAAAACAACGTCAAGCGCAGTAAAGTAAATTTGATGCGTTCCGAAAATCAATTCGAACAACAAAAGCTCAATTTAGAAACTACCGTAAACCAAGCTTATAATGATGCTAAGGGAGCTTATAATTTTTATAAAGCTGCTCAAAAAACAGTCATTGCTCGAAACGATGCCTACGACGATGCAACCAAACGATTTGATGCGGGGATCATGAACTCCTTCGAATTCACTCAAATCAAACAACGCTATGATGCATCTGTATCGGATGAATTACGCGCCAAGTACGATTACATATTCAAACTTAAAGTGCTCGAGTTTTATTTTGGACTAAAACTTGAAATTTAGAAGCCAGTTCTTCTTAATTTTGTAGCATGTCTTATATGTTACATCTTGAAACCGCTACAACGAATTGTTCTGTAGCACTATCACAAAACGGAAATCTGCTGCATTGTATCGAAAATAATGAAGCAGATTTTCGTCCTAGTGACCACCTCCATTTGTTTATCGAACAGCTTTTGAATAAGGCTCAAATTAAAGCCAAGCAATTGTCAGCTGTTGCTGTTAGTATGGGCCCAGGTTCCTACACAGGACTGCGAATTGGCATTTCTTCTGCCAAAGGCTTGTGCTACGCCAATGAGATACCTCTTATTGCTGTAAACAGCTTAGAAGTTCTTGCAGCTGGCTATAGCGCTCAAGATGATGACATTCTGATCCCAATGTTTGATGCACGAAGAATGGAAGTTTACGCACTTGTTTTAAATGCTCAAAAAGAAGTCCTTCAAGCAACTGAGGCGGTAATAGTAACTCCAGATTCTTTTCAAAAATTTCAAAGCCAAGGGCGTTTAGTTTTTTTTGGAAATGGAGCTACAAAGTGCAAGGATGTGGTTCCTCTTACAAACTCATTTTTTGTAGATGAACTTCAATTCCCTTCGGCCCGCAATATGGTGGCACTTGCAACTGCAAAATTTGAAGCCAACAGCACCGAAGATGTTGCCTATTTTGAGCCTTTTTATCTCAAAGACTTTTACACGAATATGCCTAAGCTTTAGAAATTTCTTGTAACCTCTTTTGCACCTCATCTTGAGATTCTAGAGGAATGCCGCATTGATTGTTTCTGCACAAATAATATTTTGTTTTACCGTCAGAAACTCTGTTTCGGAATAAGGGTAATGTAGAGGTTTCTGCTGCTGCCCAACTACAATTAACGGTATAGTGTTGTTGTAATTTTCTCATGTCATTCTTAGCATTGGGCCCAACAGCCACTACTTCGTAACCTGGTTTTAGAAGTCTTAGTCCAACTGCAAGCCAATAGCTATAACTTCTTGGATAGGATATTATCTCCGATTTGCATGCCAACACCATGGCTTCCGCTTGTAACTTCAATTCTGGACTAACAAAGTGATTGGAAAGACGAATCAAGTTTTCTGCCATGACAGCATTCGAAGAAGGAATTACATTATCTGATTTCTCTTTGGTTCGAACCACCAATTCAGGACTTGAACTGAAATAAAATAGTGGTCCGTTGTTATCTTTAAATAAGCGCTGGCAAACGTTCATTATTTTTTCTGCTTGAAGAATATAGTGCTCATCAAAAACAGTTTCGTAAGCATCGATATACAATTTTATAACGGCTGCATAATCTTCTAAAAAAGCATCTATTTTGTTGACTCCTTCTTTTGAAATCCGTTTTAGATTTCCTTCTTCATCAACAAAATTCTTTTCAATAAAAACAATGTTTTTTAGGGCAAGATCCTTGTAAGCGGAATCCCCAAAACTACGATAAGCATCTAAAAAACCAGAACTCAGAATGGCATTCCAAGAACAGATGATTTTATCATCTAATCGTGGACGAGTTCGCTTATTTCGTTCTTTTAAAAGCGCTGCATTCCAGCGAATCACCTTAACTTTTAACTCAGAAAGTTCCAGCCCGTGCAGTTTGGCGAAAACCTCATCGGTTTGCATTCTTCTCAACACATAGTTGCCCTCTTCCCAATATCCATCGTCATTGATAGCGTAATAAGCGGCTACTTGTAGATATTCTTCGGGGAACAGTTTTTGAATTTCATTTTTTGTCCAAACATAAAAAGCGCCCTCAACTAGCTTTTGATTTGCGTTTAGGCTGTCTGCATCAAGGGCTGCATAAAAACCACCCTCGGGGGCATACATCTCCTTTTTTAGAAAAGAAATGGTTTTGTCTATAGTTTCCTGATAGAGAGCTTTTGGTTCTTCTCTATGGGCTTGGGCATACAAAGAAATCAATTGTCCGTTGTCGTAACCCATTTTTTCGAAATGTGGAATATGCCATTCGGCATCCACTGCATAACGCGAAAAGCCTCCGTGTACGGCATCAAAAATACCACCTAATGCCATTTGTTCTAGCGAAAAATGAAAATGATCTTGTGCTTCTTTATTGGAACAGAGAATACCTCCTTGTTGAAAGAAACGAAGTAAGGTTGGCATCATGAATTTGGGAGCGCCGATAAGCCCACCATTTTGAACGTCTTTTTTAGAAACCAACTGATGTAAGCCCATAGTAATTTCTTCTATATTCAACCCTTCTTTCAAGGGTTCATCAGCCTCAAAATTGGCCAATCCCTTTTCTAAATTGTCAGCATATTGTATAAGATCTTCGGGTTTTTCTTTAGCAAGTGTACTGATCTGCGCTAGGACTTGCATCCACCGCTCTTTTGGGAAATAAGTTCCTCCCCAAATGGGTCTTCCATCGGGAAGGGCAATCATATTGAGCGGCCATCCTCCTTGGCCGCTGATCAATTGTAAGGCATTCATATAGACTTGATCCACGTCTGGACGTTCTTCACGATCTACTTTAATATTAATGTAATTCGCATTCATCAAGGCAGCTACTTCTTCGTCTTCAAAGCATTCATGTTCCATGACATGGCACCAATGGCAAGAAGCGTATCCGATACTGATTAAAAGCAGTTTTCCTTCATCCTGCGCTTGGTCTAAGTAAGACTGTGTCCACGGAAACCAATTTACAGGATTGTGTGCATGTTGAAGAAGATAAGCGCTTAGCTCATCGATTAGCGCATTGGTGTGTTGTTTCGCTTCCAAAGAATTTATCCATTGATAGCGTTGACCGTTGATACTTTTCCGGGAAGCATCTCTTTTAGCATGTTTTCAATTCCACTTTTTAAAGTAAAAGTAGAGGATGGACAGCCACTACACGCTCCTTGTAGGATGACATGTACACTTTTATCTTCTGTATTATAGGAATCGAAAAGGATGTTACCTCCATCTGCAGCAACAGCTGGTTTGATGTATTCTTCGATGATCCCAACAATTTGTTGAGAAATATCATCCAAGGGAGCTGCTGTTTCTTGAGGGTTTTCAGCTTTTACTTCTTCTATAACCGCTGTCGATATTTCATTACCTTCTTCAAGGTATGAACGAAGGAATTCACGAATTTCAAGGACAATTTCATCCCATTCTGCGACATCAAATTTGGTGATAGAAATATAATTGGTGTCCATAAACACTTCTTTTACGAAAGGAAAATGGAAAAGTTTTTGAGCTAAAGGGGCATGAGTAGTCTCGTCTATGGTTTTGTATTCAAAAATTTGTTCTACTAGTTTTTTGTTTGCAACAAACTTCATTACTCCCGGGTTTGGCGTACTTTCGGCATAAATTGTAATCGGTACTTTCTTTAGTGGTTCCGTTTCATTCATAACCACGCCACCTTTATTCAGATAGTTTTCTATTTCTAGCGACACATCTTCCAAAACATCGTTCCATTCTAAAATATTGAAACGCTCAATTTCTAAGGCTTCTTTTTTAAGAACAACCGACTTTACAAAAGGAAGGTAGAACATTTGTTGTACCAAAGGTGCATCTTTAGCCTCATCTATATTATTGTATTTCGATGCCTGAACGATTTCTAGAGCAGGTGAAAGCTCAAATCGAGCAACAGTTTGGTCTTGGGTTTGTGAAGGCGTTACGGTATATGTGGTCATTGCAAATTTTTTACAAAAATACACAAAACTACAATCTCTCGAGAAGTTTTAGGGTGTTACATTTTCATGAAAGTAGTATATTCGGTTAAAAGAAAATCATGCTCATCAAAACTGTCCGCGGTTTCACTCCCCAGTGGGGATCTGACTGCTTTGTTGCTGAAAATGCAACCCTCATCGGAGATTTAATCATGGGAGATCAATGCTCGGTCTGGTATCAGGCTGTCATTCGAGGCGATGTAAACGCTATTCGAGTTGGAAATCGGGTTAATATACAAGATGGTGCGGTTATACATGCAACCTATGAAAAGGCAGCTACTTCGATCGGTAACGACGTTTCTATTGGACACAATGCCATTGTTCACGGATGTATACTTAAAGATAAAGTGTTGGTTGGTATGGGAAGTATCATCATGGATAATTGTATTGTTGAATCCAATAGTATCATTGCTGCGGGGAGTGTTGTCACTCAAAATACCCATATTCCTGAAGGGACAATTTATGCTGGAATTCCGGCTCGAAAGATTAAAGACATAGATCCTGAGCTACAAAAAGGAGAAATCGAGCGTATTGCCAAAAATTATTTAATGTATTCCAGTTGGTTTAAACCCGATCTTAAGTAAGCAGTCGTACGTTTACTTCTTTTGGAATAAAACCTAACAAGGTTGAGTTTTTAGACGAACTGAAATACTGAATATTTCCTGCTCCTGGGGTTAGGCAGAGCAGCTGATTTTTTTCTAAGATTCGATGAGTTTGTTTGGCAACTGCCTCAGCACTATCGATAATCTGAATATTATTTGGAAGTATTTTTTTGAGTAAAGGCAACAAGAGTGGGTAATGTGTGCAACCCAAAACTAGGGTATCCATATTTTGTTCAAGCATCGGCTTCATATAAGAACCTACCAGCGTAGCAAGTTTTGGATCATCTAATGGACCAGTTTCTATAGCTTCTACCAAACCGTTACCCACTTGTTCTACAACAAGAACATCTTGGGTGTAGGCCGCACTTGTCTGAGTGAATAGTGCGCTGCTGAGCGTGCCTTGGGTTGCTAAAACACCAACAACTTTGGTTTTACTATTCAGAGCTGCGGGTTTGATGGCCGGTTCAATCCCAATGAACGGGATGGAGTAAGTAGCTCTTAGGATTTCGATCGCATTTGTTGTTGCAGTATTACAGGCAACGACTATAACTTTACAGCCTTTATCGATCAAAGCTTGAACAATAATATTACAACGCTCTAAAATTTCTTCTCTTGTTTTTAAACCATAAGGGGCATGTGCGTCATCCGAAACATATAGAAACTTCTCCTGGGGTAAGAGCTGTTGTAGTGCTGGTAAAAGGGTTAAACCACCAACACCAGAATCGAATACGCCAATAAGAGAATTTCTATTTGTTTCCATGGTAAAAAAAAACTGCCTTATAGCAATATAAGGCAGTTAAGATTGGTATTGTTAGGAAGTTATTCTAAAATCCTAAGTCAGCTTTAACATCAGCCATTAAGTCTTTTCCTTTAGCCATAATTACGCTTCCACCTGCACTTGCATCAAGAACGTAGTCATAACCTTGAGCTAGTGCAATTTTCTCAATTGCTGCTCTTGCTTTTTCGTATAAAGGACGCATCATTTCACCTTGTTTTTTCTGCAAATCTTGTGCAGCAGTTTCGCGATACTTTTGAATGTTTTGTTGCATGCTCTCTAATTCAGTTTGACGTGCTTGGTTGGTTACGTCAGTTTGATTAGCGGCATCTGCAGAATACGATTGAGCTTTAGTAGTAAACTCTTTGTATGTGTTTTCAATTTCTTTAGTGTATGTTTCTTCAACAGCCTGAAGTTGCTTTTGTGCAGCGATAACTTCTGGCATTTCACTAATTAGTTTTTGGGTGTCAATGTGTGCAATCTTAGACTGGGCGAAAGTAGCAGTCAACGGTAATGCAAACATTAAGGTAGCTAGTAAAAGTGATTTTAAATTCTTCATTGTTTTAAATTTAATTGAGAACATTATTAATTCTTGTTTAGTTTTTTAACTTGTTCTTTGGCTTTGTTAATTTGATCTTTTCTTTTTTCGAGTTGTGCTTTTCGATCTTCAATTCGATCTTGAGCATTTATTTTTCTCAAAACTAGGTCGCTAATATCGTAATTTTTTGCGGAATATAACATAACCAAGTCCGAAGATCTGTCGAAAATGAAATCATATTTTCGTTCTTGAGCTATTTCTCTCACAATTCCCAATACACGATCCTGTATTGGCTTAAGAAGTTTTGATTTTTGGAGCATCAAAGCACCCCCTGGTCCGAATTTCTGTGTTTGTAGATTGACAATATCATTTGCAAAACCATTGATTTCTTGTTCTCGGTCCGAAATCAAGTTAGGAGTTAACAATGCTTTCTCTGCATTGAGGGCATCTTCTAGTTTTTTTAATTGTAATTTCTGTAGTTCAATTTCCTTTTTCCACGCTTCAACCTTCTTATTCAGTAGTTGATTTGCAGTTTTATATTCGTCTACATTTTCTAGAATTACATCCATATCGATATAACCTATGCGAACTCCACGTTGTGCCCAATTGATTTGTGTACACATCAAGGTTAGGAAAAGCAGGAAGGAGCTAAATCGTTTCATTTTAGAATTGTTGTCCAATTATAAAGTGTGTTTCCCATCCGTGAGGACTTGTATCTTGCGCATTGGCAGCGTCAAATCCATATCCGAAATCGATTCCTAAGAGACCAAAAGCGGGCATGAAAATTCGTATCCCGGCTCCAGCAGAACGCTTGGAGTTGAACGGGTTGAAGTCACTGAAGCTGTTGTATCCATTTCCAGCTTCGAGAAAACTAAGTGCATAGATAGAGGCACTTGGTTTGAGTGTAATCGGGTATCGAAGTTCTAGGGAAAACTTGTTGTATATCGTAGAACCGTCGTTGGTCGATAAGGATTGATTTTCGTATCCTCGTAAAGCAATCGTTTCTCTTCCGTCGAGTGAATAGTTCGCCATTCCATCACCTCCAAGGTAGAAACGTTCGAATGGAATTGCGCCTCGGTCTTTATTATAAGTTCCTAAGAATCCAAAATCTGCTTGTGTTTTCAACACCAACTTTCCAATGATACGGGAATACCAAGTCCCGTTGAATTTGATTTTATAGAATTCTAACCAGCGGAATTTTTCTTGATCGATTTTGGATTGATCTGCGACCAATTCGCCTGCCTCATTTAAGGTTTTGTATTCTGGTAAGTTGCCCAAATTGGCAAAATCGGTATTGCTGAATAATGAAAAAGGTGGGGTGAATTTTGCACTAATCAAAAAGCTTGATCCACCTGTTGGGAAAATCGGATTCACCGAAGTGTTGTTTCTTGCGAGGGAAACGGTGTAGGCTATGTTGTTTGATTCTCCATTTCCAAAAGTAAACAGTCCTGTGAAATAATTCTGTAGGTTGTAGTATTGAAAGGATACCGCTTGTGAAAGGGTGAAAAAATCATCGGGAACACGTAGCCTTTTGGCTAGACCTATCGTAATACTACTGATTTGAAAAGATTGACTTTTATCGGCTCTTTGTGTGAAAAAGTCGTATCGGAACTGATTGGTTCTCGAAAGCGAAGTGGAAAATTGAACCGGTTGTCTTCCTCCAAGCCAAGGCTCTGAAAACGAAAAACTATAGGTGTTGTAAAATTGACTTGCCTGCAAACGAAGACTAAGCGATTGACCATCTCCAGAGGGTACGGGTTTGTAAGACTTTTTGTCAAAAATATTCCGCATCGAAAAGTTGTTGAACGATAGACCAAGCGTACCGATAAAGCCACCGCCGCCATAACCACCTTGGAGTTCAATTTGACTAGCACCAGATTCTTCTAATCCAAATTCTATATCAACAGTACCTGCATTGGGATCAACGTTTTTGAAATCAGGGTTGATTTGTTCTGCATCGAAAAATCCAAGTTGCCCTAATTCTCTTACGGTACGAACAACCTTATCTTTACTGTAAAGCTCTCCGGGTTTGGTTCGCAATTCTCTAAAGATCACATGGTCATTGGTTTTGTCGTTTCCAATTACCGAGATCTTATTGAAGGAAGCGAGTTTTCCTTCGGTCACACGGATTTCAAAATTGATGGTATCGTTTTCTGCACTTACCTCAACGGCGTTGATATTAGAAAAAAGATAACCACTATTTTGATATAAATTAGTGATGTCGTTACCATCTGGCTTAGTGTCGTCTGCAATTCGTTTCTTTAAAAGTACACCATTGTACGTATCGCCTTTTTTGATTCCTAAAACGGAAGCAAGAACTCTATTGGTGTAAGCAGCGTTTCCAAGGTACTTGATGTCTCCAAAGTAATATTTATTCCCTTCTTCAATTTTTAACTTAATAGCAAGGTCAGTGTTATCTGCATCAATTATGGTGTCGGATATAACACGCGCATCCCGATACCCCTTTTCCTTGTAAAAATCTATCAATGAGGTTAAATCTTCTTGATAGTCTTTGCTGATAAATTTTGATTTTTTCCAAAAACGAAAAATATTTTTTTTCTTGGTATTTTTAAATTGTGCAGCTAGTTTATTTGCACCAAACTTCTCAACACCCTCAAAGTCAATCGATTTTATTTTCACGCGATTCCCTCGGTCGATATTCACGACCATTTTCAATACGTTTTGTGCAGTAGAATCTGGAATTGTATTGAGTACCACCTTGGTATTGAGGTAACCTTCTTTTTTGTATTTATTTACAATGTAGTTTTTGGTGTTGGTTAAAAAACTTTCGGAGAGTTTTTTCCCTTTGGTCAATTCAGTATCCTTGATCAAGGATTCTGCTTTATTCTTTTTAACACCAATAATTTTGACATCTGAAAGGGTAGGTAATTCTTCAATCTCAATTTCGAGTGTAATTAGATTTCCATTGATCTCTGCTATATAAAAATTGATATCGCTAAAAAGATCTAGATTCCATAGTTTTTGGATTACAGAACTAATTTTTTCTCCTGGAACTTGAATGGATTGTCCTTTACGCAGCCCACTGTATGAAACTACAGTTTTAGCACTAAAGCTTTTCAGTCCAGTCACTTTGATCGAGTCAATAGTATATTTTTTCGATGCAGCATAAGCTGAAGGCGCTGCTGCTGGGACTTGAGCATTAACGGCTGTTCCACCCAATAACATCACTAAAGATATAAATACTAGTAATATGCTGTTGTAAAAAGGCTTAAGCCTTGAGTTGTTCGCTTGTTTTTCCAAATCTACGTTCTCGTTTTTGGTAATTATGTATTGCCATATGTAATTCTGATTCATCAAAATCGGGCCAAAGGACCTCAGAAAAGTATAGCTCTGCATAGGCTATTTTCCAAAGCAAAAAGTTACTGATTCTTTGCTCTCCACTGGTTCGAATTAATAAATCTACATCTGGTAAATTTTGCGTGTAAAGATGCTTATTTATTATGGTTTCATCAACATTTTCGGGAGAAATTATATTATTTTTAACTTTAAGTGCAATCTCCTTAAACGCTTGAGTAAGTTCTTCTTTACCCCCATAATTCAAGGCTAGGGTAAGGGTCATCCTTGAATTGTTTTTGGTCTTTTCTATGGTCTCATTTAATTCAGTTTGAACTGCCTCTGGGAGTGCATTGAGATTACCAACAGCATTGAGGCGAATGTTGTTCTGAACCATTTGATGCAATTCTTTTCGTAATGATTTGACTAACAGCTTCATCAAAGTATTCACTTCTACTTGAGGTCGCTTCCAGTTTTCAGTTGAAAAGGCAAAAAGAGTTAGGTTTTTAATCCCCAAACGTGCCGATTCTTCAACAATCTTTTGAACGGCTTCGACACCGTTTCGGTGACCATAAAGCCGGTTCTGTCCTTGAGCTTTTGCCCAACGTCCATTACCATCCATGATGATGGCAATATGTGCGGGTATGTTAGTTGGTTCAATGTTCATTATTTTTCTTTACAGTAACAAGGCAATCGCCCAAAGGTAAAACTTAATGTTAGACCAGTAAAAACATACCAGTCATTATTATACAATGCTCCGTGTTTAAAATTTGGATTTGCTTCGAATGCATCAACTGGATTACTGCCGTCTAGATTGTCTGTCAGCGCATACCGTGCTCCAATCTCAAAACCAAGGACAAACTGTGGACTTAATTTTGCTTTCATTCCTACAGTGAGGGGGATAGAAAATTCAAGATCTTTATCATATTCGGTTATGATTAAAGGCTGATTTCGATCAATGTAGAACAAATTATAGCGAAAATAGTTCAATCCGAGATAAACATAAGGTGTTAGGTAAAGTTCCTGATCATGTAAATTGAAATCAAAAAAGTTGAATTCTACTCCCGCAGAGAATTCCGTAATTTGATTAGTAACACTTAAGAATGTTCGAAAGCGGTTGAGGTCGTTTGTATAAAAATTCTTGTTCACTATATTAGAATAGGAAAAACTCCCTCGAAAAGAATAGCGCGTTGTGATGTTGTATTTATAAATGATTCCAAAGGCGGGCGCTTTTGTATTGATGAATTTTCGAGACCCAACATCACCAATAAGATTACTGCCCCCAAGAAACAGACCTACTTCATGCATTTGAGCATTAGAAATAGACGAGAGGAAAACCATACAACAAATAAGCAAAATTCTTTTCATCAGAATTTGGGAAATGCTAGTGTTTACAGATCATCCTAAAGAAGGATGCTTCAATAGTCTAAACTGCGTTTTGATGAAAATATTGCCTAATTTCTGGTGTCAAACCCCCAGAAAAGTTTGTCGCGTAAGGTTTTGAAAAATGCATTGTCGTGAAGCTCGACGGTTGCAAGTGTAAAAGGAGCTTTTTTTACTTGAATGCGTGTCTCTTGATTGACCGTTATGATTCTCGAATCCAAAGAAAGCAGGTGGTCTTCCCCACGTCCAGTAACCTCCAATTCTATGGTGGTAGTGTTGGGTATAATAAGTGGCCGTATGTTGAGGTTGTGAGGCGCTATTGGCGTAAGAACAAAACCAGCCGTTTGAGGCGACATGATAGGTCCACCGCTACTAAGCGAGTAGCCAGTTGATCCTGTTGGAGTAGAAATGATTAGTCCATCAGCCCAATAAGTTGTCAAGGGTTCATTGTCTAGGCGGGTATTGACACTAATCAAAGAGGCGGTGTTTTTGCGATTAACACTAATTTCGTTTAAGGCATAGGGGAAGGAATCAATCGCTTCATTAGCTTCAGGGAGTTTTACTTCCAAAAGACTTCGATGGATGATGGAGTATTTGTTTTCCCATAATTGCTTTAAGCCAACATTTAAAGATTCTTTTTGTAGACTGGTCAGAAAACCCAGCCTTCCTGTATTGATTCCAAGGATGGGCACATTACTGTCTTTTACGGTCATAATTGCTCTAAGCATAGAGCCATCACCACCTATACAAAACAAAAAATCAGTGTCAGGGGGAAGGGATTCGAATACGGAAACATACGAAGCCATGTCGGGGTCTTCCAAAAAATGTTCCATTTTTGAGTCTACCAGAACCGTCACTTTTCGTTCGAGTAAATGCTCAATTACACCTTGTGCATATCCTCTGGAGTGTTCATTTTGAAATGGGCAGATAACCGCAATCTTCATAACGCTGTCTTTACTTCAAAAGTACAAAAACTTATGTACTACTTCACCTACATTTTTTATAGGTCACATTCTCGAACAATCTCTTGGGATTCATAAAGGGAAGTTTGTAGTTTTACAAAAAAAAGAATGACCAAGCTCAGTGTTAATATCAACAAAGTTGCTACACTACGTAACTCAAGAGGTGGGAATGCCCCGGACCTGTTGAAGGTAGCGACTGACCTGCAATCATATGGTGCTGAAGGCATTACGATTCATCCTCGTCCAGACCAACGTCATATTCGATATGCTGATGCGCATGCCTTACCAGAGGTTGTGACCACAGAATATAATATCGAAGGAAATCCAATTCCAGAGTTTGTTCAAATGGTGTTGGATATTCGCCCAACTCAGGTTACTTTGGTTCCAGATGCTGTTGATGCATTAACTTCGAATGCAGGTTGGGACACTCATGCAAACTTAGATTTTTTAAAAAGTGTAATCCAAGACTTTAAAACAGCAGGAATACGAACATCTATTTTTGTTGATCCCGATATCAATATGATCGAGGGTGCTGTTGCTACAGGAGCTGACCGAATTGAATTGTATACCGAAGCCTTTGCAGATGGATATGCTTCAAATGCTGAAAAAGCAATAGCTCCCTACCTACAAGCTGCAATCCGTGCAAATGAACTGGGTTTAGGAATCAATGCAGGACATGATTTGAGTTTAGATAACATCAAGTTTTTTGCTCAAAACATACCGCAGCTGTTAGAGGTTTCAATAGGGCACGCTTTGGTTTGTGAATCGCTCTACCTCGGATTTGAAAATGTAATTCCCATGTACCTTCAACGTTTGGCACAATGAAACTCTTACACAGTTTAATACTTGGCAAGGGCGAGCGACACCTGATTGTTTTACACGGCTTTCTCGGTATGGGTGATAATTGGAAAACACATGCCAAAAGATGGGGATCTCAAGGATGGTGTGTTCATTTGATTGATCAAAGAAATCATGGGCGAAGTTTTTGGTCAACTGAATTCAATTATTCGATCTTGGCAGACGATTTAAAAACTTATTTAGATCACCACCAAATCCAAAAATGCACTCTGTTAGGCCATTCTATGGGTGGAAAAACAGCCATGCTTTTTGCAACTCAAAATCCAGAATACATTCGCCAATTGCTTGTTGCGGATATAGCACCCAAAGCCTATGCCTCTCATCATCAACAAATCTTAAATGGTTTAGCCTCTTTAGATTTTTCGACTCTTCAAACACGTGCTGCTGTAGACCAAGCCTTGTCAGCTTACGTTCCAGAAGTTGGTGTAAGACAATTTTTATTAAAAAATATTTATTGGGTAGAAAAAGAACAACTTGGACTTCGGGTCAACATTGAAGTCTTAAAAGAAGCCGGAACAACCATTGGAGCAGGTTTGGAGTCTCATCAACAATTCGATGGTCCCACACTATTTCTAAGAGGGCTTCAATCCGGCTATATTACCGATGAAGACCGCTTGACATTACACCACCATTTTCCAAATAATTCTTTAAAGGATATAGAAAAAGCAGGGCATTGGTTGCATGCTGAAAATCCAACTGCTTTTTTGGAGGCTGTTGAGTCCTGGTGGGAGTAAAATTAAATTTTCACAGCATTTCATTAAAATGTGATAATCGATCACAAATTTAAATGCTCCAATAAGAACCCTTAATTTAGCCCCATAAATGAACAATATGATTCGCTTTGCACAAAAAGAAGATATGTCTTCAGCTTTACGTTTGATTCAAGAACTGGCCGATTTTGAAAATGAACCGGATGCAGTTGTTGTTACAGAAAATGATCTTATACGCGATGGTTTTGGTCCTAATTCTATTTTCCATTGTTTGGTGGCCGAAAACGAAGGTAAGGTTGTAGGAATGGCACTTTTTTATCCCCGATATTCTACGTGGAAAGGCCCAACCTTTCATTTAGAAGATTTAATTGTAACACAAAGTCAAAGAGGTAAAGGCTTTGGCAAAGACTTATACACGGCTTTTATTGCTTATGCAGCCGAAAAACAAGTAAAAAGAATTGAATGGGTAGTTTTGGACTGGAATACGCATGCAATGGATTTTTATAAAAGAAGTGGTGCAGATGTTTTGGATGATTGGAAAACAGTTCAAATGGATGAACAGGCCATAGCGGCTTATGTTAAAGCATCCCATTAAGATTATTATATGAAAGTATTTAAATTTGGAGGTGCGTCTGTTAAAGATGCTGAAGGGGTCAAAAATGTTGCAGAAGTTCTTAAGAAGGTAGGGTGTAAAGACACTCTTATTATTGTATCGGCAATGGGTAAAACTACCAATGCTTTGGAGCTCGTTGTAGATCATTATTTTAACCATCCAGAAAAATTGTCCAATGCTATTTTGGAACTGAAGCAATTTCATTTACAAATCGTTGAAGTACTTTTTGGGTCAGTTTCTGAACCAATCAACAACAGCGTTGGAGAGCTTATCTTGGAGTTGAAAAGTTTTTTTAAGCACAATAAATCAACGAATTATAGCTTTGTATACGACCAAGTAGTTGGATTTGGAGAACTGCTTTCTACTTCAATAATCAATGCCTATTTGAATCATGTAGACATTCAATGCGAATGGCTTGATGCGCGTAAGTGTGTAAAAACGGACACCTACTATCGAGACGCCAACTTGAATTGGGAGTTGACGCAAAAAGCAATCAAGGAACAGGTTTCAGGAAACAAATTGGTGATATCTCAAGGGTTCATTGGGAGTGATGAAAACAACTTTACTACCACCCTAGGCCGCGAGGGATCGGATTATACAGCTGCAATTTTTGCGTACGCCCTCAGTGCTGAGTCGGTAACTATCTGGAAGGATGTGCCGGGAGTTCTAAATGGTGATCCTCGTGTATTTGAAAACACAAAATTGTTGAATCAAATTTCTTATACTGAAGCGATTGAACTAGCTTTTTATGGGGCTTCAGTAATACACCCTAAAACATTACAACCTTTGCAGCGCAAAGAAATTCCGTTGTATGTTCGATCGTTTGTCAACCCTGAAGGGGCTGGGACTTCGGTTTCAAGAGGAAAAACACTCGAACCCTACATTCCCTGCTATATTTTAAAACCAAAACAAGTATTGATTCGATTGTCTTCTTTAGACTTTTCCTTTATGGTCGAAGACAATATCAGTGAAGTTTTTGCTCTCCTTTATCAATATCAAATGCGGGTTGATTTGATTCAAAATTCTGCAATTAGCTTTTCAGTTTGTGTTAATAATAAGTACGACAGATTAGAGGAGTTGCTTCAAATTCTTCGTTCCAAGTTTAAAGTAACTGTTTATGAAAATGTAGATCTGTACACTGTTCGTCATTTCGATTCAGAAGCCCTTAAAACTATAGAAGCCCAAAAGGATAATATCTTACTAGAACAACGTGCCCAAGAAACCATTCAATATGTGGTAGAGAATTAAGCCTAGTTCAGATAGGTGTCTACAAAAGCTTTACAATAATGTTGTACTTCTAAACGCGCAACTTCGAAAGCAGCTTCAATCTTAGTTTCAGTTCCTTTTAATTTCGAGGGGTCGGTAAAATTGTGATGTAATTTCAGTATGGCATTCCCAGTAAAAATAGGGCAATTTTCAGCGGCCTGATCAAAAACAGTTAGGATATAGTCGAATCTAATGGTATCGTATTTCGAAACTAAATTTGAGGTATTGTTCGAAAGATCTATTCCCAACTCACTCATGGTCTTTATCGCTCTCGGATGTACCCCATGGGTTTCTGTTCCGGCACTGTACACCTCCAATTTTTCTTTTCCAAAATGCTGCATAAATCCGTGTGCAATTTGACTTCAACACGAGTTTCCTGTAGAGACAATTAAATTTTTGTTTATGCTTTGTTTTTTAGGATTTTCCCAAAAGCAGAACATATTTTTCCTGAAATAATTTGTGCTAATTTTCTATGGCTCTCCTGGGTCCAGCCTGCTACATGCGGACTGAGTATTACCTTTTCTGAGCCAAGTAAATATGAAAAACTGGGGTTATCTTCTTGTGCCTTAAATATATTTTCAAAGGAGCTGCTCTCATATTCGAGAACGTCTAGTCCAGCTCCAAGAATTTTATTGCTTTTTAATCCTTCTACCAAAGCATCGGTAACTACAGCACTTCCTCGAGCTGTGTTGAGCAACCAAAAATCTTGTTTCATTTGACCGATAAATTTTTCATTTATCATTCCAATGGTTCGGTCTGTTTGTGGAGTATGTAAACTCAGTACATCTGCAGTTGCTTGGATTTCTTCCAGAGAAACCTGAGTTGCAATTCCATCTTCTTCCATCGGAAGGATATCGTAATATATTACTTGCTTTACATCAAAGCCCTGTAGTTTTTTAGCAAAACTTTTCCCCATAGTTCCATAGCCAATGATGCCAATGGTTTTTCCTTCAAGTTCAAGCCCACGATGTTCTTCGCGCAACCAGTTTCCTTGTCGAATGCTTTGGTTGCTAAGCTGTAATTTATTGAATAGAGAAAGCAGCATGCCCAACGCATGTTCTCCAACAGCATTGCTATTCCCTAGGGGGGCTGCAAAAAGCTGAATTCCTTTTTCGTTTGCTTTTGAGAGGTCTATATTTTCTACTCCAGCACCCACTCGCCCAATAAATTTTAAGTTAGTTGCCTGGTCTAAAAACGCAGCATCAAGAGGGAAACGACTTCGAATGACTAAGCCTTCGAATTGGTCTATTCGTTTAAGAATTTCTTCTTTTGACTCCTTATATGCCAGGGTATTTTTAAATCCAGCTTGAGCTAAATTATCTAATAAAAGCGGATGATTTTCATCTACATGAAGCACGTGCATACATTCGATCTTAAAATTCTAAAAAAGTTTGAGCAATGTAAAAGAAGAGATAGATTCCAAAAATATCGTTGGAGGTAGTAATGAATGGTCCTGTTGCAATTGCAGGGTCAATACCTCTTTTATTGAGGATAATGGGTACAAAAGTTCCGATCAAAGCAGCAACAATAATAACGCCTATCATGGAGCCTGCAACAGTTAAACTTAGGACTAATTCTTGACCCATAATCCAGCCAAAAATGACAAGAACTACGGCTAAGAAAAAACCATTGATAAGACTTAAACCAACCTCTTTGAGTAGTCTACTGATTAGCGATCCTTTTACAACATCGTTTGCCAGACCTTGAACAATAATAGCAGAAGATTGTACACCAACATTTCCAGCCATCGCTGCAATCAGTGGAGTGTAAAAAAATAAGCTTCTAACACGGGGTTGTGTCATGATCGTTTCAAAGTCTTTTAAAATAAAAACACTTCCCAAGCCACCCAGTAAGCCTAAAAACAGCCAAGGCAAACGAGCTTTGGATAATTCAAAAATAGTATCATTCGCTTCTACATCATTCGAAATACCTGCGGCTAACTGATAGTCTTTATCGGCTTCTTCTTTGATTACATCAACAATATCATCGATGGTAATCCTTCCCAGAAGTTCTTGTTTGTTGTTTACAACAGGAATAGCTTCTAAATCGTATTTGGACATGATTTTAGCGACCTCCACGACGTCTTCTTCCACGTCTACAAAGTCAACCTTTGGAATATAAATATCTTTTACTTTTGCCTTAGAATTTGCAGTCAAAAGGTCTTTTAAAGAGAGCCTTCCGATGAGCTTGTTTTTGGTATTTACAACATAGATCGAATGTACACGAGTAACATATTCGGCTTGAGCGCGCATCTCGTTTACACATTTGAGTACACTGAGATCTTCTTGAACTTTTACCAATTCTTTAGCCATAAGTGCCCCAGCAGTATTCTCTTTATAGGCTAATAACTCTCGAATATCCTTCAAGTGTTCACTATCAGAAATTTCGGACATTACTTTTTCTTGCCTTTCTTCTGGGAGTTCAGCAATTAGGTCAGCAGCGTCATCTGTATCCAGCTCTTCAATCTCCTCTGCAATTTCTTTAGCGGAAAGTTGAATTAAGATTTTCTCTCTAAAGTCTTCATCAATTTCAGCTAAAGCATCTGCTGTTTTTTCGCTGTCGAGAAGTTTAATCAGATATACTGCGTCTTCAATGGTTAGACTTTCGGCTATTTCGGCAATATCTGCGTAATGAACATCTGCCAGTTTACGAATCAACTTTTTGTCTGCTCGTTTTTCAACAAGAGATTTAATACGCTCTAAAGTGTCTTTATCAAGAAAAAATTTGGCCATCTTCGATTTTTTGAGTCAATGCTATAAAATCGTCTCCCGAAAGTTTTTCGGGCCGTAGGTCAAAGATACTATCTTCTGTAATATTTACAGGTAGTTGTAGTGTTTTTAAACTGTTACGAATAGTTTTTCTTCTTTGTTGAAAACTCATTTTTACAATTTTAAAAAGAAGTTGTTCGTTACATGGGAGCGTATAATTTTCTTTTCGCATGAGTGTAAGTACACCAGAATCTACCTTTGGTGGGGGACTGAATACATTGGGAGGCACTGTAAATTCATAAGTAGCAGTATAGAATAGTTGTGCTAAAACAGATAATATTCCATACTTTTTTGTTCCAGGGGGTTCACAAATACGTTCTGCAACTTCTTTTTGAAACATCCCCGAAAAAAAAGGGATTTGTGCTCTATTTTCAATCGTTTTAAAAACAATTTGAGTAGAGATATTATAGGGGAAATTCCCTATGATTGCAAAAGGCTCTTTGTCAAAGAGATTCTCTAGGTTATATTCTAAAAAATCACCTTCGATTATGTTCTGGTGTTGAAGCGGGTATTTGTTTTTTAGGTAGGCTATTGAATCTCGGTCAATCTCGATGAGGTGAACCTTGCCTTTTTCGAAAGGCAGGTATTGAGTGAGAACACCCATTCCTGGGCCTATTTCAAGTGCTTTTTCGAAGGTGTCAAAACGAAGTGTTTTGGCAATCTTTTCAGCAATGCTGAGGTCTTTTAGAAAATGTTGGCCTAGTTTTTTTTTGGCCCGTACCGCTTTCATTGAAGTACAGTCATTTGTTCCAGTTCCGTTCTAAACGATAGTATGCGCTCGCCAAATTTATCAAGTGCGTGTTTTTTGAGTCGATCAGCATCAGCTTTCTGGTAGTTTTCAAATTCAGTTCTACTGTTGCAATGGTATTGAGTAGCATAGCTAGTACCCCCCAATTCATCTTCTGTGATAACCTTAAAGATTATTGCTTTTTTGAATTTCCCAGTTTGTATCATTTGTGGGATGTGTTCTAGATTCATCCACTCCAGCCATTGACTTTCTATGCTAGGTTCTACATGAGTGGTTACGTTGTATATAAACATAAAATTGTTTTAGGAGATCAAATCAAAACCGGTGTAGGGAATAAGTGCTTTCGGGATTTTAATTCCTTCTGCTGTCTGACAATTTTCGAGTATTCCTGCAAGTACTCTTGGAAGAGCTAGTGAGCTTCCATTAAGGGTATGCACCAAATGTTTACTTCCGTCTTTAGCTTTGTATCTCAAATGTAAACGCTCCGATTGAAAACTTTCGAAAGTAGAAACGGAGCTAATCTCTAGCCAGCGATCTTGGGCGGTCGAAAATAATTCAAAGTCGTAGGTCAACGCAGAAGTAAACCCTAAGTCTCCAGCGCATAGTCTAAGAATACGATACGGTATTTCAAGTTCAATAAGAATGCCACGAATATGCTCTACCATTGCGGTAAGTGCGGCTTCAGAATGTTCAGGTTTTTCTAAACGAATAATTTCAACTTTGTCAAACTGATGCAAACGATTCAATCCGCGGACATGAGAACCATAACTTCCTGCTTCTCTTCTGAAGCATGGGGTGTAACCCGTCAGGCAGATGGGAAGTTGTTTTTCGTCTAAAAGTTCATCTCTAAAAATATTGGTAAGCGGAACCTCTGCTGTAGGGATTAAGTATAAATCATCGCCTGTTACATGATACATTTGACCTTCTTTGTCGGGTAATTGTCCCGTTCCATATCCAGAAAGTTCGTTAACTAAATGGGGAACTTGAGTTTCTTGATATCCTGCAGCTGTGTTTTTATCTAAAAAATAATTGATCAGCGCACGCTGCAAGCGAGCACCCTTACCGGTATACACAGGAAAGCCAGCACCTGTGATCTTGCTTCCAAGCTCGAAGTCGATGAGGTTGTATTTTTTTGCTAATTCCCAATGCGGTAATGCATCACTAGAAAGAGTAGGGATAGTGCCACCACGTTCTGTTTCAACATTATCTTCTTCGGTTGTTCCAGCCGGAACAATGTCTTTAGGGGTATTTGGAATTTGAAGACGAAGTGCGCCTAATTGTTCTTCGGTTTCTTGCAGCACTTCTTGTAAGTTTTTTGAACTGCTCTTGAGTGTAGCCGAACGCTCCTTTAAACCTTGAGCTTTTTGAGCTTCTCCATTCTTGAAGAGTTGCCCGATTTCTTTTGCAAGACTGTTGGCTTCCGCAAGTTGCTGGTCCAGGTCTGTTTGTGTTTTTCTTCGAACTTCATCCAATTCAAGTACTTGATCGATAAGATCAACATCCTTGAAATTTCTTTTTTCAAGCGCTTTTAAAACGGCTTCTTTATGTTCTCTGAGGTATTTTAATTGTAGCATAAGTCCAATGATAACGTATTACAAAGGTATTGTTTTCAGGTCAGTCTTCTGATTTTTCAGAATCAAATAACCCCATACAGATTTTTTTATCTTCTTGAAGTTGTTTTTGTAGCGCTTCTAAAGAATCAAATTTTTGTTCCTCTCTGAGCTTAGATCGTATTTCTATAGCTAAAGTTTGTTGGTAAATATCTTCATCAAATTCGAAAAAATGAACTTCTATGGTTCTACCTTCTCCTCCCACAGTAGGTCGAATTCCAATATTCATCATTCCAAAAACATGTTTTCCATCAATTACCGATTGAATGCGATAAACTCCATTGGGTGGGCAAAGTTTGTAGGTTTCTTTTATTTCAATATTGGCCGTTGGAAAGTCAATTGTACGCCCCAAACCAGCCCCTTTAGACACAGTCCCTGTAAGTAAATAAGGTCTGTTTAAGTAGGCGTTAACCCGTTCTATATCCCCTTCGATTAAGGCGGTTCTTATTTTTGTAGAACTTATGTTGACCGATGAAATTTCTTGGGCAGGAATTTCTTCTACTTCAAAATTATAGACTGAACTGAACTGATGTAAGTCTTGAATTGATGCTTCTCGATTTCTGCCAAAGCGATGGTCGTACCCAATGATTACTTTCGATATTTTAAAGGTGTTGACCAGTAAATCTCTTGTAAACTCTAATGGAGTTAATCTAGAAAATTCTTTCGAAAAAGGATGGATAACCAGTATGTCAACCCCTAAAGAAGCAAGTATTTTTTGCTTTTCTTCGAGTGTATCGATTAGCTGTATAGAACTGTCTTTTTGTAAAACCATCCGTGGATGAGGGAAAAAAGTAAGAACCACGGCTAAGTGACTTTTTTCTTTTGCTTGGGAAACTAAATTGCGAATGATTTTTTGATGTCCAAGATGAACGCCATCGAAGGTTCCAATGGTCAGAAGACTCGGTGTTTCTTCTTTATAATTCTCAATGTCAGATACAATTTTCACTAAAAACAGCTGTATTTTAATATGCCCTACAAAACTATGATTTTTAGACTTAAATAAAGGATATAATTATTGTATGTTTGGAATAGAATCAAAAATTTAATTCCTCTTTGTGAAAAGTCGTTTCACCTTACTTTTATTTTTTTTGGCAATTTCATTTTCTGTTAATGCCCAAGATCTTTGGATTTTTGAAAACGACTCTCAAAAGCTTTCAAAAGGAATACGTTTCGACAGTAACAACCCTATCCAAGCAATATCTTTAGATCGAAGCCAGCTGGATGCTTTTATCACTAAAATTGATTCTCAATCGAGCCGTTCTAAAATTGGGCAAACCACCATTGTTTTTCCAAACGAGTTTGGTCAGTCTGAAAAATTTAGTGTACGCAACGCAGCTCTTCTTTCTTCTAAACTATCGGAAAAGCATCCAAACATTAAAACCTTTGTTGGAACAAGTTTATCTCGAAAAAATGTTCGTGTTCGTTGGAGTGTTTCTCCTATGGGAGTAAATGCGATGATTGATTCCCCTGAAGGGCAATTTTTTGTACAACCGGATCGGACTGGGGATAAAAATAAATACCTTTTTTATAAACGAGGCGGGACCCTTTATGATGATTTTGAACCCTTGAATTGTTTGGTTGTTGAAGATAAAACTATAAAAAAAAGTACAACCCAAACCAAAGTTCAAAGTAAACAAACTTCGAAATCTTCTTCTGATCAAACCCTAAAAACCTATCGAATTGCGGTTTCTGCTACAGGAGAATTTACCCAGTATTGGGGAGATGATGATGATGCAAATGGAACCAACAAAGAGGATGCTTATGCTAAGATAATTAGTACAATCAACCGAATCAACCAAGTTTTTCAAATTGATTTGGGAGTGCAACTTCAATTGGTTTCTGATGTAAACTTGTTGTTTGACGATCCTGATACAGATCCATACGGAGACGATTTTAATAATGAAATTCAAGAAGTACTAACCGATTCCATAGGAGAGATGAACTACGATATAGGGCATTTGTTTGATTTTGGAACTCCCGATGGAAATGCCGGGACAGTGGGTAATGTCTGTCGAGATGGGTTTAAAGGCTCTGCCTATTCGTCCCATCCTTTTGTCGATACAGCAAATATAGGAGCTTTTTTGAACGATTACTTTGACATAGACTTTGTTGCACATGAAATTGGGCATCAATTTGGAGGGTATCACACCTTTTCATTCGAAACGGGTGGAGCCGGAGTAAATAGTGAGCCTGGCAGCGGATCAACTATTATGGCTTACGCAGGTGTAACAGCAGAAGACAATATTCAGAATCATAGCGATCCTTATTTTCATTACAACAGTATTAAAAACATTCAAGACTATTTGGCTAGAAACAGTTGTCAAGTGTCTACTCCAATAACAAATCAACCACCACTTGTTTCTGCCGGGCAAGAAGTAAGCATTCCTATTGGTACAGCCTATGTATTAGAGGCAATTGCTTCTGATCCAGATGATGATGCACTAACCTATTGTTGGGAACAATTGAATAGCGGTTTAGTGACGCGCGATAATTTTGGTCCTTATAATCAGTCGGGATCAAGCAATCGTTCTTTTCCCCCTACCAATTCTCCAATGCGAACGATCCCATCAATGTCTAGGGTTTTAGCTGGTCAATTGATTCAAACGAATCCACGACTTCCAAACGACTGGCAAACAGTTTCTTTGGTTGGGGGAAGTCAGCTTTGGGGCGTGACCGTTCGTGACCGATCAGAAACAAGCGCTTCTGGTGTAGGTCAAACCGATCAAGACACAAGAATAGTAAATGTTATAGAACGTGCAGGTCCATTCGAGATAACCTCGCCTGCATCCAATACTATAATTTGGCAAACTGGGGCGCATGAAATGATCTTATGGGATGTTGCAAATACCGATCAAGCTCCAATCAATACACAAACGGTATCGATTTATTCGTCTTCAGATAATGGTCAAAATTTTGATACTCTTTTGGTATCAAACACATTGAATGATGGTCGCTTTGATTTTGTTGTACCCCCCAACATCAATTCTACAAATGTTCGAATAAAGATTGTTCCAGACAATGGAATTTATTTTGCAGTGAATAACAACCGCTTTAGTATTCTAGAGCGTCCCTTCGCAACTCCTTTTCAAGTACTTTCTAAAACAGCTTGTGATCTTGACCCTGTATCATTTGATTTTACTCTCAATCGATACCAAGAATTTGAAGGCGCGGTAGACCTTAGCTTAATTGATGCCCCCGATGGGATTTCGTATTCTATTAACACGGTTTCATCGACAACGGCTCAGCAACAAGGAACCATTAGTTTTACGAAAACATCCAACCTAGCTCCTGGTATTTATACAATGACTTTAATTTCAAGCGCTGGATCTTCCGAAGCCCGGCAAACTTTTCAGTATATCCACCAACAAAGCACGGTACAGACTCCAGTCGGATTGAGTCCGAATGCATCTGACGACCTTCAGTTGATAAAGCCAGTTTTGAGCTGGGAATCCGATGTAAATGTGGATCAATATACTGTTGAATTGTCTTTGTCCAATACCTTTGATTCGATTGTCGTTTCAACAACAACAAAAGAATCAAACTTCACCCCTTTAGAAAATCTTGCAAGCGAAACAAGGTTCTATTGGCGGGTCAAAGGAAGAAACCTATGTGGAGAAAGTAATTATTCTGAAACTCAAAACTTCACAACTGATTTTCTCGATTGTAGTCCAATTGGTGCAGCAAACCTACCCATAAACCTAATAGACGCAAGTTCAAGTAAAAGTGGAATTACGTTTGCTGATGTTTATATGGCGAATGATTCTGTCATAAGCGATGTCAATATCGAAGTGAGTATTCAGCACACTTACTTATCCGATATGATTCTTACACTTGTTGCACCCGATGGCAGCGAAGTAATATTGGCCAGAAATATTGGAGGTGCTCGCTCAAACTTAGTAAATACTGTTTTCGACCAAGAGGCAATCAATTTGATTGAAGATGGTTCAGCACCCTTTACAGGATCATTTGTCCCAGAGGGAGACTTGGATGTTTTCAATGGACAATCTTCATTTGGAATATGGCGATTGAAAGTCGAAGATGTCGGATTACAAGACACAGGAAAAATTATACTTTTTAATATTAATTTTTGCATCAATGGAACTATTCTAGAAAATGATGATCCTGATTTATTGCCGAACGCTTCGGACAATTGTCCGCTTATAGCGAATCAAGATCAAGCCGATTCGGATGCTGACGGACGAGGGGATTTATGTGACGTCGATACCTTTAATAATTTCACCCTATCAAAGATTGATGAAACCTGTGTTTCGAGAAATAATGGTGCGATTGAAATTAGCGCAACTGCACTTGCCGACTATAGTGTTCAAGTTACTGGCCCAAATGGATTTTCGAATGCCTATACCTTTACAACGAATATTCTGAATATCCCAAACCTTGAAAGCGGTGATTATCTCATTTGTATAGGTGTGGAGGACGACCCAAATTTCGAACGATGTTTTACAGCTTCAATTGAGGAACCCGAGCCTTTACAGGTTACTTCTTTTGTGAATGAAAGCGATTTGAGTTTATCCTTATTCCTCCGAGGAGCAACACACTACAATCTTACAATAAACAACCAAGAGACAAGGGTTCAAGGTAAGTCACAAATCAATTTGCCTTTGAGAAAAGGTTTGAATACGATCGAAGTTACTTCAGATTTAAGTTGTCAGGGCTCCTTTAAAAAAGAGCTATATATAGCTGAGGATTCTGTGATATTTCCAAACCCGGTTCAAGAGGAATCGTATGTTTTGATTGGAGGTACTGCTACCGCAATTCAATACATCATCTACGATATACAAGCTAATATTCTTTTAAATAAAAAAGTTCAACTGCAAAGGGACGACAGGAAAATTCCAATTGATATGAGTTCATTTCCTAGCGGAAATTATTTGTTAAAAATACGCAGTACTCAGAACGAAGAAACCCTTAAATTCATCAAGCAATGAAAAGGAGGTTGCAAACATCAGCATTAATTCTTGTAGCTATACTTTCCTGTACATGCTCTAAGTCTTCAATACCTAAGCCTGAAGCTGCGGTATTGACAGCACCAGAAAACAGTAATACCTGCTTGCCCATATTTACATCAGAAACACAAGGAGTTGTCAGTTTTGTTTGGGAAGAAGCTCCAAATACAGATTCGTATGAAGTTGTTGTTCGAAATAGTATCACTCAATCAGAACGAAAAAAGGCTGTTGATTTAACAAGTACAACGATTACATTAGACCGAGGAGTTCCCTATAGTTGGTGGGTAGTTTCTTCTTCAGAAGCAAGCACTGTAAACACAAAAAGTGAGGTGTGGAGTTTTTATTTGGAGGGCTTACAGCAAGAACATTTTTTACCCTTTTCAGCGCAATTAAATGCTCCTTGGGATGAACAAGACCTTACGTTATCATCGGGATATGTAAACCTACAATGGACTGGTTCAGATTTAGACAATGACATTGCGTACTATCAAGTTTATATTGGCACAGATGCAGCTCAGTTGAGTCTAGTTCAAGACAACCAAATAACCTCGAGTTATTCAGCCTTATTGGAAGCTGGTCAAATGTATTTCTGGCAAATTATTACAGTGGACCAGCGCGGAAATAAATCGCAATCTGCAATTCAAAGTTTTACAACCTCCTAAGAACCGTTGAACTGATTCATAGCTGTTTGTATTCCTTGGGAAACAAAAGATAAAATTTGCTCTTTTGTTTTTTTTATTCTCAACGGCATCGCCTCGAGCTCTTGCTCAGACCATTTCCCTAATACAAAGTCTACCGTATTGTAACCCTTTTCGTCGCTTTGGATACCAAAACGAATTCGAGGATAATTTGGAGTGTTCAATTGTGCTTGAATGTCTTTTAGACCATTATGGCCTCCATCACTCCCTTTAGGTTTTAGGCGGATTGTGCCAAATGGCAAGTTTAAATCATCGGTTATTATAAGGATATTTTCTAGGGGGATGTTTTCTTTTAAAGCCCAAAAGCGCACTGCCTTCCCACTCAAATTCATTAAGGTTGATGGTTTTAGCAAAAGCATTGATTTACCTTTAAATCGAGTTTTAGAAACCGCTCCATAGCGAAGGTCTTCGAAAGTTAAATCACGCTCTTCCGCGAAACTATTTAAAATCTTAAATCCAATATTATGCCTGGTGTTGTAATAAGGAGCACCAATATTGCCTAGGCCAACAATTAAAAATTTTTTCAAAGGGTCTTCTTTTGGTTTATCCGTTCGTTTAAAAAGTCTCTTTATGTAATTCATCTATTAATAAAGTATAAAGATAAAAAAAAAGCATCTGTTGGTTTCCAACAGATGCTTTTAGTAAACGATTCTAGGAGGGGGCTTATTCAGCTGCCTCAGTAGATTCTTCTTGTTCAGTTTCAGCTTCTTCAACATCAGCTTCTTTTATAGCTGCTCTTGAAGTTCTAACCTGACAAATAACCGTGTTGTCTGGGTGAACGAAAGTAAATTTTTCAGATTCTATTGAAGAAGTAAATAATTTACCTCCTAATTCAAGAGCCGAAATGTCAGCGATGATTACATCGGGAAGATTACTTGGCAAAGCGCGAACACGAAGTTTACGCTTGTTAAGTACTAAAGTTCCACCACTGATAAGTACACCAGGAGCTGCTCCTTGTAATTCTACTGGAATGTTCATGGAAATTTCTTTATTCTCTTTTAACTCGTAAAAGTCAACATGAAGAATTCGATCAGTTAATGGGTGGAATTGAATGTCTTGTAGAATTGCACTGACGGTTGTTTTGTCGTCAAGCTTAAGTTCTACTGTGTGTGCATTTGGAGTATAAACGAGTTTGCTGAAATCTAGTTCTTTCGCTGCAAAATGTACGGGATTGTTTTCGCCGTATAAAACGCAGGGAACCATACCAGCATTACGTAAGGCTTTTGTTGCTTTCTTGCCTACGCTTTCTCTTTTTGATCCGTTAATTGTAATTGATTTCATTGGTATTTATTTATTGATTTAAACTATGAACTTCGAACTAATTGATTTGTTTTCATGAACCTCACGCATGGTACTTGCGAAAAGATCAGCACAACTCAATACTTTTATTTTTGGGCTTTGTTTTTTTGCAGGAATAGAATCAGTAACGATCAACTCTTCTAGTAAGGAGTTTTCGATACGCTCATAAGCATTGCCAGAGAGTAGGGCATGCGTACAAATTGCACGAACCGAAAGGGCACCGCGTTCGCGCATAACCTCTGCTGCTTTGGTTAGTGTACCGGCTGTATCAACCATATCATCGACAAGAACTACATTCTTACCTTTAACATCTCCAATTAATTCCATATGAGAAATTACATTTGCTTTTTCACGTTGCTTATAACAGATTACAACATCGCTTTTAAGAAACTTAGAATATGCATAAGCTCTTTTAGAACCTCCCATATCGGGAGAAGCAATTGTTAGATTTTTTAGATTCAATGATTTTACATAAGGCACAAAAATCGTGGATGCGAAAAGATGATCTACTGGCTTTTCGAAGAAGCCTTGAATCTGATCCGCATGTAAATCCATGGTGATAATTCGGGTTGCTCCGGCAGCTTCAAGAAGGTTTGCAATCAGTTTGGCTCCAATTGGAACTCGTGGCTTGTCTTTTCTGTCCTGACGCGCCCAACCAAAATAGGGCATTACGGCTGTTATGTGACGAGCAGAAGCTCTTTTGGCTGCGTCTATCATTAAGAGAAGCTCCATTAAGTTTTCTGAACTCGGGTGTGTAGATCCTACTAAAAAAACTCGAGACCCACGAACCGATTCCTCAAAGGAAGGTTGGAATTCGCCATCACTGTAATGTGAGAAGGCAACTTTGCCCATGGGGATTCCAAATAGTACTGCAATTTCTTTTGCAAGGACTTCGCTTTGCGTACAACTAAAAATTTTTGCTTCTGTTTTCACGTAACCTAATTTGTTGTTCAACATTATTTTAGGGAATGCAAATTTATAAATAATTTTAGCTCTGCCACTCTTTAATGCGATTATTTTAGGTAGAAGAAAATTATTTTCTACTTTTGTCATCCGATAGCCTCGATGGCGGAATTGGTAGACGCGCTGGATTCAAAATCCAGTTCTTTCGGGAGTGTGGGTTCGATTCCCACTCGAGGTACAGATTTAAATATAAAACCCCTGTGCCAACAGGGGTTTTTTGTGTTTATATGTAAAAAAACCTAGTGTATTTTTTAGCATTTAATTCCTTCCATAAATTAAAGTCAATTAATTAGTCTTGATCAACTGTTCTTGAATTACGCTCAGCACCAAAATATTTTAACTTCTTAAAAGTTTGTTTCAAATAAAAATTATGTACATTGGTAAACCAATTTGGTAATCCAATTATTATGAGCAAACAGATAGTATTAAAAATCGCCCTTTTATCCTTTTTTTTTATTGGCAAAGTATCAGCCCAAGATCGAGTTAGGGTAGAAACCGTTGAAGCATTCAATAATGCCGTTTCTCAAGCACAACCTGGCACAACTATTGTATTGGCCAATGGCGTATGGCAAGATGCTGAACTTCTATTAGAAGGAAATGGAACCGCAGATGCACCCATTAAACTTACAGTAGAAGAAAAAGGAAAAGTAACTTTGGAGGGGCAGTCTTACCTTCAGATTGCAGGAGAATTTTTGCATGTAGAAGGTTTAGTTTTTAAAAATGGATACACACCAACCAATGAAGTGATTTCCTTCCGTAAGAACAGTAAACAACTAGCCAATAACTCCCGTTTGACTAACTGTGTAATCGATAATTATTCTAATCCAGAACGCCACGAACAAGACAGTTGGGTTGCGCTTTATGGAAAAAACAATCGAGTAGATCACAACCATTTTGAAGGTAAAGGAAACCGCGGTGTTACTTTGATTGTCCGACTCAATTCGAAAGAAAGTATAGAAAATAATCATGTGATTGAATCCAATTACTTTGGGCCTCGTCAGAACCTAGGATCTAATGGAGGTGAAACTCTGCGTGTGGGTACCAGTCATTTTTCTATGGAAAAATCGAATACCCTTGTACAAGGAAACTATTTTGACCGCTGTGACGGTGAACACGAAATAATTTCTAACAAATGCGATCAAACTACCTATAAGAATAATGTGTTTTTTGAGAGTATTGGAACATTGACCATGCGACATGGAGATGAAACTTTGGTGGAAGGAAATGTGTTTTTGGGAAATCGAAAAAGAAATACTGGTGGGATTCGTGTCATCAATGGACAGCAAACGGTTCGTAATAATTATGGCTATGGATTAACCGGCTATCGCTTTAGAGGTGCTTTAGTCGTTATGAATGGCGTTCCCAATTCCCCTTTGAATCGATATTTTCAAGTAGAGGATGCTGTAATTGAAAATAATGTTTTTGTCAATTCTGACCACGTTCAATTGTGTGCTGGAAGTGATGAAGAACGTTCTGCAACTCCCGTTAACTCAACTTTCATAAACAATACATTTTATTTAGATAAGCCAAGTAAATTGGTTACCGTGTACGATGATATCAGCGGTATAGCTTTTAAAAATAATCGGACTAATCATCCAATTAATCCTGAATTATCAGAAGGATTTAAGGTTAAAAAAATGCGTTTGGTCCAGGATAACAATGGGCTACTGATGCCAGCCATTGGAAAAAAAATAATTAGCCCAAAGTTGGCTGATGTACTTCCAACTAAAGAAAACACTGGGACCACTTGGTATTCAAAGGAAGATAAGCGCATAGCCTTTGAAAGCGGGAAAGTTCATTTTGTCAAGGCTGGAGTGAATACACTGTTTGATGCAATTAAAAATTCAAGCCCGGGTGATGTATTGGAATTAGCAGAATCCGCATCTTATGAGTTAACCAAACTGCCCTTGATAGAACATCCATTAACCATTCGAGCAGCAGCAGATCAAAAGCCCTTGATTTTATGGGAAAAAAAAGCAGCTTTTGATATTGTTAATGGTGGAGAGCTTCAGATTAAAGGTTTGACTTTTGATGGAGAAAATGCACCTGACGGGTCGGGTAATGCAGTGATTAGAACCAGTAAATACTCGATGAACAAAAATTACAGTATTAGAATTGAGGACTGCTCATTTGATAACTTAGATGTAAATCACTCTTTTGATGTGATTCGTGTGTACAAGAATACTTTCGCAGACGAAATCCATATCGAAAATTCAACCTTCAATAATATTACTGGACATGTAATGGCGTTAGATCGCGAAACCGACGATGTAGGGATTTATAATGCAGAATACGTAACCCTCATCAATAATCACTTCTCCAATATTCAAGGGACTGTTTTGAGCTTACATCGAGGTGGAAAAGACGAAAGTACTTTTGGGCCTTTTTTATTTCTTGATCACTGTACGTTTGATAATATTGGGTTTGGGTCTCGAAATAAATACAAGGCAGCGATCAACCTTTATGGCGTTCAAGATATTGTAATTAAGAACTCTGTCTTTACCCAAACAGAAAAGATCAAAATGCATTTGGTTGTAGGGGAACCACTGGTCAATATTTCGCATGTGAAGCTAAGTAATTCCAACCTTATAGAAGTGAGCGGCGATCAAAAGTATTCAATTGGAAAGCTTTACACTGATGAAGACCATTCAAATATATTAGGATCTGACAACAAAAAACTAGGCGTTCAACCCAAAAAATAAACACTTGAAAAAAGGAATCCTCATCATCGCATTCTTCTCTGCTTTTTTATTGAGAGCACAAGAACACCCCAATTTGATACTAACGCAAGAAGGGGTACAAAAAATCAGAAAAAACTTAGGCGAAGTGCCTTTTTTTGACGCCTATTTAGCCGAAATAAAAGATGAAGTTGATGCAGAAATAAAAACAGGAATTCATGTTCCAATACCCAAAGATATGGCGGGGGGCTATACCCATGAACGTCACAAAAAAAACTTTTTGATTCTGCAAAAAGCGGGCGTGCTGTTTCAAATCTTAGATGACCAAGTCTATGCTGCATATGTGAAAGCGGTTTTAATGGAGTATGCCCGAATTTATAAGTCACTGCCAATTCATCCCCAGCCGCGTTCCTATGCTCGTGGTAAGATTTTCTGGCAATGTTTAAATGACTCCAATTGGTTGGTATACGTCAGTCAAGCATACGATTGTGTTTATAATTTTTTAAGTAAAAAAGAAAGAAAATATCTCGAAAAAGAACTCTTTAGACCTTTTGCAGATTATATCTCTGTTACAAATCCGCAGTACTTTAATCGAATACATAACCACAGTACTTGGGGTAATGCTGCAGTTGGGATGATTGGTTTGGTTATGCAAGACGAAGAACTTATTCAGCGAGCATTATACGGATTAAAACAAGACGGAATTGATGCAAATGCCAAGGATAATGACGGCGGCTTTATTAAAGACGAAACGGGTAAAGCGGGATTCCTAGCCAATATAGAAGCTCCTTTTTCTCCAGAAGGTTACTACACCGAAGCTCCCTATTATCAGCGCTATGCGATGTATCCTTATTTGCTCTTTGCAGTAGGATTAAACAATATGCGTCCCCAAGAAAAAATATTTGAATATAAAGGCGGTGTGCTTCTCAAGGCGGTACACACTTTATTAAACCTCACCGATTCAAATGGTGCGTTTTACCCTTTAAACGATGCACAAAAAGGGATGTCTTATTTTTCAAGAGAACTGGTTTCTGCTGTCGATATTGCATATCATTACGGAGATCAAAATCCAGGGCTACTTTCTATTGCCCAAAAGCAAGGGAAATTGACCTTAGATGATGCTGGTTTTTCAGTTGCACTTGCAATTGCAGAAGGAAAAGCTAAGCCCTTTGAAAAACAATCTATGGAGCTTACCGACGGCCCTCAAGGGAAACAAGGAGGGATTACCATTCTCCGATCTGGGTCCGCTGAAGAAGAGCTCAATTTAGTTGCTAAATATTCTGCTCATGGAAATAGTCACGGGCATTACGACAAACTTTCATTTTCATTATATCATAAAGGGGAAGAGGTTTTACAAGATTATGGTTTAGCGCGCTTTGTTAATATTGATCAGAAAAATGGAGGTGGTTACCTAAAAGAAAACACAACTTGGGCCAAACAAACCATAGCGCACAATACCTTAGTTGTAAACGAAACTTCTCATTTTGAAGGGGAGTATGCAATTGGGAGTCAATTTCATTCAGACAAATATTTTAGTGTTCTTTCCGAAAATGGAAACCAATTGATCAGTGCAAAAGAAAATAATGCCTATGAAGATGTAAAAATGCATCGCACCCTTCTGCTTATTGAAGATGATCGCTTGGATAATCAACTTATTCTGGATGTGTTTAAGGTCGATTCGAAAAATAAAAACCAATACGATTTACCGTATCACTATTTCGGTCAAATTATGTCAACTACTTTTCCACTAGAATCTCAAGCATCTCTACTACCATTAGGGAAAGACAACGGCTATCAACATTTATGGCTCCAATCGAAAGCAAAAAACGGAAAGCCTCTAAATCAGTTAAGCTGGTTTTCGGGAACTACTTTCAGAACGCTAAGCATGATGAATATGCCCAATGATGAATTTCTTTTCACTCAATTGGGTGCCAACGATCCTCAGTTTAATTTGAGAAACGATCCTTCATTCATTATACGAAGAAAAAATACTGCAGCCACCTTATTTGTTTCTGCAATTGAAATACATGGGCGTTATAGTCCTGTAAGTGAAATAGCGATAAATGCAACTTCATCTATAAAAAACATTACCAGTACCCTAGATACTGCTGCATATACAGCAATCACGATCGAATTAACCACAGGACAGCCTATTCAAGTGTTTTTATCTAATCAAGATTCAAGTGAAAATCAAAAGCACGCTATTGAGATAAATGGCAAAAAAACGAATTGGACTGGTCCTTATTTAATACAAACAATAAAATAATAACAATGAAAAGTTTTGGAACTAGTAAAGAGTTTTTACTCACAAAAGACATCCCCTGGGAAACTGTTGGAGAAGGGGTTAAGCGTAAAATTATGGGTTATGATGACAAAATCATGTTGGTTCATGTAGCCTTTGATAAAGGCGGAATTGGTCCAATGCATCAGCACCATCACTCACAAGTAACCCATGTTGCTTCTGGTGTCTTTGAGGTAACCATTGATGGAAAGAAGCAAACACTTAAGACTGGAGATAATTTTTATATCCCTACTAATGTCCTTCATGGAGCAATTTGTATTGAAGCGGGAGAATTGATCGATGTTTTTAGTCCTATTCGTGAGGATTTTATGAAATAAAATTGTCAAACAGTTTGGGGATTCAATTTTTTTAATATATTTGGAAAACCAATCTGGTAAACCAATGTGGTTTTCCACATCATGTGATATAGAAAAAGGGTAGTTGTACCTACCCTTTTATGATTACTTCAATAACAAGAGGGAAGTAATAAAGACACTGCCTAAACAATGTTGTACAAAGATAAATATTTTTATTTATCCAACCGTTTAGCGCGATCGATTCTTTTGAAACGATTTTTAGAAATTAAACAATGAATAACTAACTATTTAACAGCGTATGAAAATTAAATCTCACTTAACACTGTTGTTTGTTCTTTTGGGCGTAGCCATTGGATTTGCACAAACACAACTCAGTGGAACAGTTACAGATGCAAATGGTGAATCAATCCCAGGAGCAACTATAATTGTACAAGAAACGAACGATGGGACAACTTCCGATTTTGACGGAATTTTTTCTATTTCAGTAAATCAAGGCCAAAACATCGAAATTTCTTATTTGGGCTATATTACTCAAATAATTCAATTTACAGGTCAAGATAACTTAAGCATAAGCTTAGCTCAAGACTTGAACGAATTGGATGAAATTGTTGTGACTGGATACGGATCTCAAAAAAGATCACAACTTACAGGTGCTGTAGCTAAAATTGGGGGTGGCGAAATTGCTGCTTTACAAGTTGCACGTGTAGATGACGCTTTAGCTGGTAAATTATCTGGTGTTTTAATTCAAAACCAAGATGGTTCTCCAGGTGCAGCTCCAAAGATTCAAATTAGAGCAGCTTCTTCTATTTCAGGAGCTTCAAACCCTCTAATTGTTGTTGATGGATACCCAATTTCAGGGGGTATAGAAACCGTTAATCAGAATGACATACAAAGTCTTTCGATTCTAAAGGATGCTGCCTCTGCAGCAATTTATGGATCACGAGGAGCAAATGGTGTTATTTTAATAACGACCAAAAAAGGGAAGACTGGTAAAGCCACCTTTAGCTATAATGCTTATGTGAGCTCTTCAAGCAAATACCGTGATAACATCCTTAAATCTGGTCCAGAATGGGCAGCTTTTGCAAGAGCTGAGATTGCTGCTGGCAATTGGTCTCAAACTGTTGCGTCAGTAGATCCAGACTTTTTAGAATATAGATTAACTGCCTATGAAGACTCTCCTGGCGCAATAAGCCCAGAAGATTGGTTATTTCAAACAGGTAATTCTACTAGCCATGATTTCAGTGTGAGTGGCGGAAGTGATGATGTTAAGTATTTTGCCTCTGTTGGATATCAAGACATAGAAGGCGTTGTAATCACTCAAGGATATGAGCGATTAAATTTCCGAATGAATGTTGATGCTAACTTGGGCGATAAATTTAAGACTGGTATAAGTGCGAATGGATTTACCTCTAAACGGGATATTTTGGGTCACGACATGAGAGATTTATTAAGATCTTATGGTGTTCATCCTATTTATCACACTGCCGCATCCATCGCCTTTGTTCAGCAATTGGACGCTAAAGCACAGGCTTTAGGATTAACCGCATTTGATAATGGATATCGAGGTTCAGGTTATCAAGCCAATAGTATCTATTCGTTAGAGCCTGGTATGGCGGCACAAGATTGGCATTATGGAAGAGCAAATAATGGTATCGGAGGATCTGGTGATGCAGGACCTGCAGCTAAGCTTGACAATGTTGAAAGCTGGGAGAAAACATTTTTCGCAAACGTTAGTGGATATCTTCAATACAATATCTTAGATGAGTTAAAATTAAAAACTGTTCTTGGAGGTGATATAAGAGATACACAAGCCTATTCACATCGATTACTTGGCTATGATTCTAGAGCAAGAAGTTCTCAAACCTTCATGAATCAAACGGATTTAAAAGTATCTACTTTATTGAGTGAGACTACTTTAAATTACACAAAAGTTATTAGAAATCATGACATTTCTGCTATCGGAGGTTTTGAAGTTCAAACAACTAAATTAGTAGGTACTGGTCTTAGTGGGTCAAATGTGCCAGATCAAGCTATTCTTAATTTCAATTTGTTTGCTCCTGCAGATATTATTGTAAGCGAACGAGATGAAACTAGAGTGAGAGAAAGTGTATTCGGAAGATTAAACTATGCATACGATAATCGTTTTTTAGCATCTGTTTCAATAAGACGTGATGGTGACTCTCGTTTTGGTGCAAATAAAAGATATGAAACATTCCCAGCATTATCGTTAGGATGGAATATACACAATGAAGCTTTTTTACAAGATAGCGAGCTGTTGAGTCAATTGAAAGTGAGATTTAGTACTGGTTCTTTAGGAACAACTTCTTTCTTAGGTTCTTATAATTCTTTGAGCCTTTTATCTCCTGCAGCCACAATATTTGGAACAGGGTATTTAATTCCTTCGAACTCACCAAACCCAGATTTAACGTGGCAAACAAATACTGAGACCAACTTTGGAGTTGATTTAGGATTCTTAAATAACCGTTTCACATTAGGCGTAGATTACTATACTTCTGATATCGAAAACATCTTAATTAATCAAGCACAGTCAGAAGTATTAGGAAACCCAACGTCAATTCTTAATGTTGGTGATGTGAAAAGCTCTGGTTTGGAATTTGAATTATCTGCACGATTAATTGATAACGGTACTTTTGGTTGGAACATGAGTACCAACTTATCTACTGTTGATACGGAAATCACGTATTTAGGTGGTTTAGACGAATTACCACAACAAATTTTTGGACAAAGTGGTCGAGGGGCTGTATTTAGAAACTATGTTGGTGGTGGTATTGGTGAAATGTGGGGAATAGAAACCACTGAAGCTATTGGGTATGAATATTTAACAGATGGCTCTAGACACCCTAACAGTATGCCCGATGCATCTTATGCAGTGGATCAGAATGGAGATGGTGTAATTGATAGAACAAGATCTGTTGCTGATGGAGGGGATTTGGTTAAGATCGGTCAAAACACTCCTGATTTTTACTGGGGTATGTCGCACAATTTACGATATAAAGAATTTGACATGTCATTACAGTTTCAAGGTTCTCATGGTGCAGACGTTTACAATATTGACCCGCTTTATTATGGTTCGCAATGGGGAGGTAGAGTTTCTGGTATTCCTACTCCAACTGATGGGACAATAGTCGAAAGAAATAGAAACCAAACTGACTATCCGCTTCAAGATGCTTCTTATGTAGCATTAAGAAATTTAACGATTGGATATACACTTGAATCTGATTTGATTAAAAACGCTGGTTTAAGTTCTGTTAGAGCTTATCTTGCTGGATCTAACTTGCTTTACATATTTGGAGATGATTATACTTCATATAATCCAGAAGGTGTTAAAGGTACTGACCCGACAACTTATGGCGCACAAGTTGGTGCTAGTCCAGTTGTTAGAAGTTTCACTTTGGGCTTAAATGTTAACTTTTAAATAAAAAAAAATGAAATATATATATATATTATTTGGATCCCTGTTTTTAATGACAGCATGTTCAGTCGATTTGGATCAGTCGCCGCCTAATTTCGCAAGTGCGGATTCCTTAACAGATTTTGAAGGTGTTTTAAACGCTGCATATTACTACCAGCTAGCAAGTGTTACACCTTTAGCTGTAATGGCTGAGTTTAGATCTGATAATGCAGTTATGGAAGAAGAACCATATACTGAATTTGACCTCTTTACTAATAATTTGACAACTATGGAAGACCAATTTTTTGGTCCTTTGTATACCGCTTTATACAAGTCAATACTTAGTGCCAATAACGTAATTGAGAATTCTACAAATGCTACTCATGTGGCTGAAGCAAAATTTTTAAGAGGGTTATCTTATTTTAAGTTAGTTAAATCTTTTGGTGCAGTTACTGTAAATTTATCTGCTGCTCCAAGTTTAACAGACACAACTATATTAGTAAGAAAGCCGGCTACGGAAGTTTACAATAATGTAATTATTCCCGATCTAACTGCTGCAATTGCTGGTTTAAGTACCACAATTACAGACGGACGCGCTTCTAAATATGCTGCTCAAGCATTATTAGGTAAAGTGTATGCAGCTATGGGAGATTTTACTAATGCTGAAACGCATCTTGCTTCTGTGGTAAATGGTGCTTCAGGTGCAGGTATTAGTTTGAAGAGCAATTTCAATGAAATTTTTGGTGCCGCTAATGAATCTGGAAATTCTGAAATTATATTTGCTACTCAAATATCGGCTTCTATTGTTGACGAATATTCTTTTGGTTCTGATTTTTGGAACTGGTTTGTTGGAGATGATTCAAAATCTAATTTGCCTGTAGACGCTGATCTTGTTGCTGCATTTGATGCTAGTGATGCTAGTGGTGGAGGTACTGATTTGAGAAGAGCAGTAACACTGTCCGATGATGGTACAAAAGCTATCAAATTTCCAAAGGATGGCGGTTTAGGTAGCGATCACGATTGGATAGAAATTAGATTAGCTGATGTTATTTTATTGTATGCGGAGGCATTGAATGAAAACGGTTCTGCTGCTAGTACAGTTTTGCCAATATTAGATCCCATAAGAACCAGAGCAGGTTTGAATAGTTTAACAGGAACTGTAAGCACTCAAGCAGATGTTAGGCAAGCTATCGCTGACGAAAGAAGACTAGAATTGGCTTTTGAAGGCCACAGATGGTTTGATTTAGTTCGAACTAACTCGGTAAATGCTGAAATGGAACAAACCGTTAATAGCAATTATCATGTGTTTCCTATTCCAGTTTCAGAAGTCCTTGCAACAAAAGGTGTAATCACTCAAAATGATGGTTATTAAGATATCCTAATGAATACTAAGCTAAAGTCATTGCTAGGTTTAAAGATTTTTTAAATTTGATAGTAGTAATGACTTTAGTTTTTTTGATATTAATCCGAAGTTAATTATTGAGAATAATTTAGAATAAAATTTTGAAAGCATATAATTTTAATTCAAACGTTAAATGGAACTGTTATGAATTAGAAGTTTCTCATGATTAATGTTTTATGGAATTTTTTTTATTTTCGAAATGTGTGGTATTTTAGTATGAATAAATGATAAATTAATATGGTAATAGACAACGAAATTCAGAGCACTAAAAAGATGATCATTTCGAGCCTCAAGGATTTAATTAATTTTAAAAACTTAGAACCGGGTGATAAACTTCCCTCTGAACGTATGTTATCCGAAAAGTTCAATGTATCTCGAGGGAATCTTCGCGATGCACTTCAAACCTTAGAATATTATGGTTTAGTCAAATCCATTCCCCAAAGTGGAACCTTTGTTGCCGATATTGGCATTACGGCTTTGAATGGAATGATTGACGATATCTTAGGTTTACCTGCACCCTCTTTCAAAGAATTGGTTGAGGCCCGAATTTTTTTAGAACTTAAAGGTGTAAAATTAGCAGCAATTAGAAGAACAACCGACGATTTGATTCGTATGGAAAAAGCTTTAATAGCGTATTCAGATAAAGTCAACGCTGGAGAAGATGCTGTTCAAGAAGATTTACTTTTCCATTTGGCTATAGCTCGCGCAAGTGGAAATCCTACCTTGAATATTTTTATGCTAAAAATCACACCCGAAATTATCAATAATTTCGAAAAACATCATGTGTGTGACAAAGACATTGCATTTATTGGAATTCAAGAACACAATGCTATTATTGATGCCATACGAGATAAAGATCCAGATGCAGCTAAAGATGCTATGAAAAAACACTTCAAGGCACTTTATCAATATTGCTATAATATAAAGTAAAAGACTAAAACAGTACGGGTGTTGTACCACCCATAACACGAACTAAGAGGGAACCAAAGTTATATAGATTTTAAATCTATGCTGCTTTATTATAAAGACATGTATGAAAATTAACGGATTGAGGTGGTGGGTTATAGGCTTGATTGCATTAGCGACAGTTATAAACTATATAGACAGGCAGTCACTAGGTGTTCTTTGGCCAGACATAGCACAAGACCTTTACCCCGACAAGACAAATGATCAACGGAAAGAAATTTTTGGTTGGATTTCTACTATTTTCATATTTTCCTATGCCTTTGGTCAACTTATATTTGGAAAAATTTTCGACTGGATCGGAACCCGTTTGGGGTTTGCTTTATCCATTGGGGTTTGGTCCATCGCTACTGCATTACATGCACTAGCTCAAGGTGTATTGAGCTTTGGAATTTTTCGCTCTCTTTTAGGGGTTGCAGAAGCAGGTAATTGGCCAGGTGCAGCTAAAGCAAATGCAGAATGGTTTCCAGCCAAACAAAGAGCTTTGGCTCAAGGAATATTTAATTCTGGCGCAGCATTCGGAGGGATTATTTCTATTCCTTTAATAGCCTACCTTACAATTCATTTCAGTTGGCAAATGATCTTTGTCATTGTGGGATTAATTGGGGTTTTATGGTTACTCCCTTGGATGCTAATTGTAAAAGCACCACCTAAATCACACCCTTGGTTAACAGAAGAAGAACGACAATACATTTTAAGTGGTCAAAAAATTAGAGAGGAACATGTGTCAGCTGAAGAATACAATCCAACAACAAAACAATTATTAAAGCATAAAGAAAGTTGGGGTGTAATTATAGCCTCTGCTGTTATAGATCCAATTTGGTGGTTGTTTGTAGTATGGATCCCTATTTACTTAAACGAAGTGTATGGTATGGATGTTAAAGGTATAGGTCTTTATGGCTGGGTTCCTTATGTCGGTGCTATGTTAGGAGCATGGTTTGGAGGACTTTTAGCTCAAAATAGAATTAAATCAGGATGGACAGTTGACAAAACACGTAAACTAGTCATTACTTTAGGATGTCTAATCATGTTACCCGCATTATTAGCAATGTCAAATCCTGGAGCTCCTGTGAATGCAGTGCTTATTATGGGAGTAATTCTGTTTGGTTTTCAAACAGCTATTGGAAGTGTACAAACGTTACCTAGTGATTTATTTGGTAAAAAGACAGTGGGCACTTTATCTGGTTTCTCAGGAATGGCTGCAAAATTAGGAGCGGTAGGATTAACTGCACTTGTTCCTTGGTTAACTACTGGAGGTAATTATTATCCTGTCTTTGTTATAGGAGCAGCATTTTCAATCATTGCTTTATTAAGCATCTGGGTACTTTGCCCAAAAATAGAGCCTCTAAAAGCAAAAAAACAAAATATATAAACTAACCTAAAAAGATTAAATATAAAAGATGAGTAATTCAAAAGGAAAAATAGCTATAATTACCGGTGCAACCGGTGGTATTGGCTTTGAAGTAGCAAAACGATTAGGTAAAGACGGATATACGGTCATTTTAAATGGAATCGAAGATGATGCTGGAGCTGATAGAATTAAAGAACTTGCAGCGGCAGGAATTACATCCGAATACTATGGTTTTGATGTTACTAATGAAGAACAAGTAACTGCAAACATCCAAAAAATTGGAGAAAAATACGGTAAAATTGATGTATTGGTCAATAACGCTGGAGGATTAGGTGGAAGATCTCGTTTTGAAGAAATGACAACTGAATTTTACAGATTTGTAATGGCACTAAACCTAGATTCTACATTCTTTTGTTCTAGAGCGGCAATACCATTTTTAAAGAAAAGCGATTATGCTTCTATTATTAATTACACATCTAACGCAGGTTGGAATGCTGGAGGTCCAGGAGCTGGTATCTACGGAACTTCTAAAGCTGGCGTACATGCAATAACCAGAGCTTTAGCAAAAGATTTAGCTGAATATGGTATTCGTGTAAATGCAGTTTCTCCGGGAACCATCGACACGCCTTTCCATGCGCAAATCAAATCGACCAAACCAGAAGTTTTTGCTTCTTGGAAAAATAATATTATGTTGGGTAGATTAGGGCAGCCTAAAGATGTAGCGGGTGTTGTTTCATTTTTAGCAAGTGAAGACGCTGCTTTCTTAACAGCAGAAACAATCCAAGTTGGTGGAGGACAAGCGTTGGGTATCTAATACAATGCTTCAATAAATTAACAAACTGCGGCGAAATTAGCGAATAATTTTTCCGCAGTTTTTTACTTTTAATCAATTAGTTATCAGTGAAATAAATTTTTACAGATTCATTTACTGGGGTTCTTTTTTTTTAGTATATTTGGTAAACCAATTTGGTAAACCAAATTAATATCCCAAATAAGAAGTCGTTTTACTTGTTTTTTTTGTAAAGATTTCAACTGGATACAGTAAAAAACATTATCATTGAGTTGATGTATTTAAGTTTTAAATAATAATTATAATCTGAATTGTTAAATGAAAAAAGTAGTCACATTTGGAGAAATCATGTTGCGTCTAGCACCTCCAGGATTTTTACGCTTTTCACAAGCGAACAGCTTTGACGTTGTTTACGGGGGTGGAGAATCTAACGTAGCTGTCTCTCTAGCTAATTATAATGTACCGGTAGAATTTGTAACTCGCTTACCTAAAACCGATATAGGTCAATGTGCACTCATGGAAATGAGAAAACGCAACGTAGGGACAAAATATATTGTTGAAGGTGGAGATCGATTAGGAATTTATTTCTTAGAAACGGGAGCAGTAAGTAGAGGGAGTAAAGTTGTTTATGACCGTGCTCATTCAGCCATGTCTGAAATAGAACCCGGAATGGTCGATTGGAGTGAAGTTTTTAAAGACGCACAATGGTTCCATTGGACAGGAATTACACCTGCAATATCTCAATCTGCAGCAGATGCCTGTTTAGAAGCGGTTCGCGTAGCAAGTTCAATGGGCATTACTATTTCAACAGATCTAAATTATCGCGCTAAGTTATGGAATTATGATGGAGATCGTGAAGGTATTATGACCGAACTAACTTCGTACTGCGATATCATATTAGGCAACGAAGAAGATGCAGAAATGCACTTCGGTATTAAGCCAGAAGGATTGGATATTACCACACAAGGAGAAGATGTGAAAGCAGAAGCTTTTTTATCCGTATGCCAGCAAATGCAGGCTAAATTTCCACGCGCTACAAAAGTAATCACAACCCTTCGAGGTTCAATTTCTGCTTCTCACAATACCTGGGCAGGAGTTCTATATGATGGCAAAAAGATGTACGAAAGTGCACAGTACCAAATCACACATATTGTAGATCGTGTTGGAGGAGGAGATTCTTTTA
>CBFHHG010000008.1:0-1212 GCA_965655585.1 Candidatus Arcticimaribacter sp.
CCTTTTTTCTTGAACACCCCGATTTACATCTAATTTTTCCTGTAGCAACTTCAGCTTCTGTGAGCAGCAAACCCAAGTGTTCTGATTATATAAAACAATTTCGCTCCTTTGTAAGCGAAACTCCTTACGGTGGATCTAATGATTGGATGCTTTCGATTGGATCCGAAAACAAGCAAGGTAATATCGGTGTAGATGAAATCGATTTGCTTTTTAAGGCGTTACATTTGAAGTCATTTTCTGGTGGGGCCAAAGTTTGTGTTCTTTGGGGAGTGGACAAATTGAATGTTCAGTCTGGAAATAAACTGCTAAAATTAATCGAAGAGCCGCCAGAAAAAACCTTCTTTATCTTTGTTGCCGAAAACGAATTGGACCTATTACCTACCATCAAATCACGTTGCCAGTTGTCTTCATTAAAACCTCTGAGCTCTAAAATCATCCAAGATGAACTGCTGAACAAAGGCTGTGAAGAAAACCTTGCGGTCTTTTATGCAGCCAATGCCGAAGGGAGTTTGGGTAAAGCACTAGAGTCATTCCAGAACATAGAACAGCAAAGAGAATATGAAACCTTATTTGTTCAATGTCTACGTGGTGCTTTCAAAGCAAGTGGAAATAAAAGTGTTGTAATCGATCTGATGAGCTGGGCGAATACTATGGGCTCTTTAGGGAGAACGCTTCAAAAGGAGTTTCTCTTGTATAGTCTTCATTTCATTCGTCAAGCGTTACTGGTTTCCTATCAAACGTCTTCTTTGGTTCATTTTCAATCCCTGACGGGTTTTGAAATAGAAAAGTTCGCGCCTTTTGTGCATAGTGGAAATGCACAGGAGTTGATCAAACTATTAGAAGAAACTTGTTATGCTGTAGATCGGAATGCCAATGGGAAAATTCTTTTTTCTGACTTTGCTTTACGCATGACCCGCATCCTCAATAAGAAAGAATTGTAATTAATTTGTTTTGCGAAATAGATAAACCAATGAAGAATATTCCCCGGTCTTTTTCGCTTTCCAATTGGATTGTAATCCTCTAAAAATTCCCTTGAGTAATGCAAATCGGGATCCTTTATGCTTTTCGGAAACATAGGCTATATAGAGTGCATCCAAGATGAGCGGATGCTGCTCAATGAGTTCAAACCCATGAGGCTCTATTAGCTGTTTTATTCCTCTCTGTGAAAAGTGCCAAAGGTGTCGAGGAACATCAAAGGCAGCCCAAAACGCT
>CBFHHG010000008.1:1395-20048 GCA_965655585.1 Candidatus Arcticimaribacter sp.
CTTAACCCTTTTTGGATTGCTTGATCTCGTGCGTGAGCATTGGTTTCAACACCAAAAGATGCATAAGCCTTACTCGATGTATATTCCAAAAAACTTCCTGTTCCGCAACCGTAATCTAAAATTGTTGCGTTGGCAGGGAGCTGTTTTTTAAACATCTTGTGCTTGATGTAAAACATATATTTCCGCGCCCATCGGTATAAAAATCCAACGAAACTTTGTTGAGATTCATTGTGTGAAATATAGGCCGAAGATTCATAATACCCCCCTAACTTGTCTGCTGCTGGCTGAGGATGGGTAGCCGCATAGCCTTTCGACTCATCCCAACGAATTGAAAAGGTTTCTCCGGAAACCAGATAGTCTTGAGTAGAACAAACCTCCTTTTTCATATACGCCTTATTCATGTTCCACGTGAAACATCATCTCCCCAACTTAACCAACAAAACTGAAATGTCGCTGGGTTTGATCCCGCTAATTCTTGAAGCCTGAGATATGGTTTGTGGTTTTATTTTATTTAGTTTCTCTTTAGCTTCGTGAGATAAAGAAGCCAGAATATTGTAATCGAATGAAGGGGGTATGTGCACCGACTCCAAGCGGTTAAGCTTATCGGCATTTAAACGTTCTTTTTCGATATAGCCCGAGTATTTGATTTGCACCTCGACCTGTTCTTGTACGTCTTGACTGATTCCATGTTGCTCTATAAATTCCGACACAGCAGATAGTTTGCTCATGTCGTTAAGATCAATGCCCGGCCGTGAATAGATCTTGATCATTTTATCGGACTGTCGCATTGGCGCGGATTTTTTTTCCTCTAAGAACGGGTTCGCTTCTTCAGGAAGAACACTTGTTTTGGTATAGAAATCTTTTAACAACGCGGTTTGCTCGACCTTTTTATTTACCGCGAGCAAACGCTCTTCTTTCGCTAAACCTAAATTATAGCCCAGTGGAGTGAGGCGCAAATCTGCATTGTCTTGTCTAAGTAAGGTGCGGTATTCGGCGCGGGAAGTAAACATACGATAAGGTTCTTCTGTTCCCTTAGTAATAAGGTCGTCAATGAGGACGCCGATATAAGCCTCGTTGCGTTTCAATTGAAATTCAGATGCTCCGGTATGATAACGATGCGCATTAATGCCAGCCATCAATCCTTGTGCACCTGCCTCTTCATAGCCTGTTGTACCGTTTATTTGTCCTGCGAAGAACAACCCTTTAACCAGCTTTGTCTGTAAACTATGTGTAAGTTGGGTTGGTGGAAAATAGTCATATTCGATTGCATATCCCGGTCTAAAGAATTTCACAGCTTCAAAACCTTTAACTTTTCTCAAAGCATAAAACTGAACATCTTCAGGAAGCGAGGTAGAAAAACCGTTGATGTAATATTCTACTGTATTCCAACCTTCGGGCTCTACAAAAACCTGATGACGGTTTTTATCTGCAAATCGATCAACCTTATCTTCAATGGAGGGGCAATAGCGTGGGCCCAAACTTTTTATTGCACCATTGAACATAGGCGAACGATCAAACCCTTTGCGCAAGGTATCGTGGACTTCTTCACTCGTATAGGTAATGTGACAACTGCGCTGCTGGGTTAATGGTTTTGTTTCCGGGGAATAACTAAATTTAACCGGAGCTGGGTCTCCTGGCTGCTCTTCCATAGCGTCAAAATTGAGTGAGCGACCGTCTACTCGAGGGGGTGTTCCCGTTTTCATTCTACCCGACTCAAAACCTTTAGCAAGCAAAGTTGCAGTCAGACCCGTTGAGGCACTTTCACCTGCTCTACCCCCGCCAAAATTTTTATCTCCAATATGGATCAGACCATTTAGAAATGTTCCATTCGTAAGAATAACGGTTTTAGAATATATTTTTAATCCCAGCGAAGTAACAACACCGGTAACACTGTCGCCATCAAATAAAAGATCTTGAACCATGTCTTGATAGAAATCCAGGTTAGGTGTTTGCTCCAACCGGTCTCTCCAAGCTTGTGCGAACATCATACGGTCGGACTGAACTCTTGGGCTCCACATGGCAGGACCCTTTGAACGATTGAGCATCTTGAACTGAATTGCACTTACATCGGAAACAATTCCGCTGTAACCTCCAAGAGCATCGATCTCGCGAACAATTTGCCCTTTAGCAATTCCGCCCATGGCAGGGTTGCAAGACATTTGCCCAATGGTCTGGAGGTTCATGGTTACCAAAAGCGTTTTGGATCCCATATTGGCAGCGGCGGCGGCAGCTTCTGCTCCAGCATGTCCAGCTCCAACAACGATAACATCATAGGGTGTTGTAAACATCTTTATTGTTTCACGTGGAACATTTGAAGGCATCGGTCTTCTTGTTCGGTCATTAATAATTTATCTTCTGGTTTTTTGTCTGAAAAACCAATTGTATGTAAAAAACCATGGGATATTAGCCTAAGGCACTCGTCTTCAATGCTTTGTGCGTTTTCGGCGGCATTAAGGCTACACATGTACTCGGAGACAAATAGCTCCGCATTTATAAGGTGCTGATTTCCATAGTCAAAGGTCAAAATATCGGTGTGCGTGTCGTGATTCAAATATTTTTGGTTCATTTCCAACATTTTGTCCTTACCAATGAAATTTACCGCAAATTGTTCTATCCTAACGTTAAAATGTATGCATAAATAATTCAACCATGAAACGAGATGCTTAGGGTCTAAAGCAGATGTGGGTAAATTATTGAATTGAATCTTATGCATAACTCGGCAAATATACAGAATATCAAGTGATGGGAAAATGGAGGAGAGAGACTATATTTGTAAAAAAAATAAAAGGAGATGATAGAACGCGTACGTTTTGCACCTAGCCCTACCGGACCTCTTCATATTGGAGGAGTACGAACTGCACTATTCAATTATTTATATGCTCGAAAAAATAATGGGGTCTTTGTGTTGAGAATTGAGGATACCGATCAAAAACGGAAGGTTGATGGTAGTGAAGAATATATATTTGAAAGTTTGGCTTGGGCGGGAATAAGCCCAGATGAAAGCGCTATTAATCCAGGAGCCTATGGTCCCTATCGTCAAAGTGAGCGCGGGGATATTTATACAAAATACATCGCTGAACTTCTTGAGAAAAAGGGAGCATACATTGCGTTTGACACAGCAGAACGTTTAACTGAGGCAAGAACCAAGGCGGAGAAAGAAGCTGGTGCATTCAAATACAATTACGCGAATCGGGACTCATTTGATAATTCACTTAGGCTTACGGAGGAAGAAACCCAACAACGGGTTGCTAATGGTGAAGCCTATACAATTCGCTTGCTGGTACAGCCTAATGTCGAAGTTATAAGTGAGGACGAAATTCGGAAAACCGTTCGTGTAAATAGCAATGAACTAGAAGACAAAGTTTTAGTTAAAGCAGATGGCACGCCAACCTATCATTTAGCGAACGTAATTGACGACCATTGTATGGAGATCACAACCGTGATTCGGGGCGAGGAATGGCTTCCGTCCCTGCCGATTCACACCCTTTTGTATGATATATACGGCTGGGAGAAGCCAAAATTTGTGCATTTACCATTGATCTTGAATCCTTCTGGAAAGGGTAAATTGAGCAAACGAGATGGAGACAAGAACGGCTATCCCGTATTTCCAATTACATGGAATGGAGAATTCGAGGGCTATAAAGAAAAAGGGTTTTTGCCTGCTGCCCATTTAAACTATATCAGTCAATTGGGGTGGAGTTCGAATGCTGATGATGAAATCATGTCCTTGAGTGAAATAGTGAATGCGTTTGATTTAAAAGAAATTCAAAAAGGGGGTGCGCGATTCGATTACGAAAAAGCCAAATGGGTGAATCAACAGCATATTCAGCGGTTGGATCTTGACCAAGCTAAATCACTTATTCTAAACACATGCCCAGAATTGAATGAAACGTACGATAGTGAAGCAATATTAAAAATCGTAAATCTAATTCAAGAGCGAATAGAACTACTTGGTGATATTCCTGGCTTATGTTCTGTGTTTTTGGAGCATCCTAAAACCTATGACGAAAAGGGGATGCAAAAAATAAATAAGTTAAATTTGTATATTTTAATAAATAGTCTCATCTTGTTGATAAAGGATAACAGTCTTGATGAATTCAAAGATGCTGTATTTCGTTTTTGTAAGGAACAATCCATTGGTATGGGAGCTGTTATGCAGACCTTACGTATGGCTACCGTTGGTAGTTTATCGGGACCAGACATTATTGAGGTCATTAAGATTATTGGAAAAAACAGTACATTTGAACGTTTAGAACTTTTAAAAAAACAACTTTAACCTAAATTAAAAATTATGAATTTAACCACATACATTATTATTTTTGTTGTTCTGGTGCTTCTTGCCTCAGGACTGTTTATTGTAAAACAACAAACGGCTGCAATTGTTGAGCGGTTTGGTAAATTTGTTGGAATACGCCAACCTGGTTTACACCTAAAAATCCCCTTAGTGGACAAAATTGCAGGGCGCATGAGTCTTAAAATACTTCAATTGGATGTTATTGTAGAGACTAAAACTAAAGATGATGTCTTTGTCAAACTAAAAGTTTCCGTTCAATACAAAGTAGTAAATACCAGTGTTTATGACGCTTTCTATAAGTTAGATTATCCACAAGATCAGATTACTTCCTATGTTTTTGACGTGATTCGTGCGGAAGTTCCCAAAATGAAATTGGATGATGTTTTTGAAAAGAAAAATGATATTGCAAATGCAGTAAAAGGAGAACTGAATGAAGCAATGACGAACTATGGTTACGATATCATCAAAGCCTTGGTTACCGATATCGATCCGGATGGGCAAGTGAAAGAGGCAATGAATCGAATTAATGCTGCAGAACGCGAAAAAGTTGCAGCACAATATGAGGGAGATGCTGCACGTATTTTAATCGTTGAAAAGGCAAAAGCGGAAGCAGAAAGCAAACGCCTCCAAGGACAGGGTATTGCTGATCAAAGAAGGGAAATTGCACGCGGTCTTGAAGAATCTGTAGACGTATTAAATGGTGTGGGGATTAACTCACAAGAAGCTTCCGCGTTGATTGTTGTCACGCAGCATTACGATACGCTTCAGTCTATTGGAGAAAACACAAACTCTAACTTGATATTATTACCCAATTCACCTCAAGCAGGAAGTGATATGTTGAACAATATGGTTGCCTCGTTTACGGCAAGCAACCAAATTGGAGAAGCGATGAAAGAACAAAATGAACTGAAAAAGAAAGAGTAATTTGCTGATTTAAAAAGATAAAGGCCCAACAATGTTGGGCCTTTTTTGTTGGTGTTATTTAGATTCTTTTTTAGCCCAGGTATCGCGTAGACCAACCGTTTTATTGAAAATAAGGTTTTCTGTGGTAGAGTCGATGTCTGTGACAAAATAACCTAAGCGTTGAAATTGAACATTAGTCCCGGGCGTTAGGTTTACGAGTGAGGGTTCAACTTGAGCCGTAATCTGTTTTAAGGAATCTTCGTTGATGAACTCTGTAAACTCCTGTTCCTTGTGCTGATCTGGGCTTTCATCACTAAATAAACGATCGTATAGATTCACCTGCGCAGCAACAGCGGTTTCTTGGTTGACCCAATGAATCGTACCCTTAACTTTACGTTGACTGGCCTCTGAGCCTGATCCACTTTTACTGTCGGGATCATAGGTACAGTGAATTTCGATAATGGTTCCTTCTGTATCTTTAATTACCGATTGGCCTTTTATAATATAACCGTTCTTTAAACGTACTTCCTTTCCTAGCGTAAGTCTAAAGTATTTGCGATTTGCTTCTTCTTTAAAATCATCACGCTCAATAAGCAAGTTTTTTGAAAAAGGCATTAAACGGGAACCCTTAGAAGAATCTTCAGGGTTGTTTTCTGCTTCTAGCATTTCGGTTGCACCTTCGGGATAATTGGTAATGACCAATTTTACAGGGTCTAAAACCGCCATTACCCGAGAGGCTTTTGTGTTTAGGTCTTCGCGAACACAAAACTCGAGTAGGGAAACATCAATTATATTTTCGCGCTTTGAAATTCCTGCTGTTTCTACAAAATTTCGAAGGGACTGTGGCGTGTAACCTCTTCTTCTTAAACCGGATATGGTTGGCATTCTTGGATCGTCCCAACCAGAGACTACATTCATTTCGATAAGCTTGGCTAATTTACGTTTACTCGTTACCGTATACGAAAGGTTTAGACGTGCAAACTCTCTTTGTTTTGGATAGTGGTGGCCGAGTGGTGTTAAGTTGCTTAAAAACCATTCGTATAGGTCTCTATGAGGCTTAAACTCAAGTGTACACAAGGAGTGTGATATGCCTTCGATATAATCCGATTCACCATGGGTCCAATCGTACATTGGATAAATACACCAGGTTGAACCCGTGCGGTGATGTGCTTTCTTGAGAATTCTATAAATCACGGGATCGCGTAGTAACATATTGGGGGAAGCCATATCAATTTTTGCACGTAAAACGAGACTGCCCTCCTCGTGTTTACCATCGGCCATTTCTTGGAACAACCTCATATTAGTCTCCACATCGGTATCTCGAAAAGGACTGTTGGTTCCCGCTTGTGTTGGTGTTCCTTTTTGAATAGCCATAGCGTCAGAACTTTGGCTATCAACATAGGCCAAGCCTTTGGAGATTAATTCTTGAGCCCAAACAAAAAGCTGATCAAAATAATCAGACGCATACCGCTCTTCTGCCCATTGGTAGCCCAACCACTGAATGTCGCTTTTAATAGCGTTTACATATTCAATACTTTCTTTCGCAGGATTGGTGTCATCAAAACGAAGATTGACCGGGGCATTAAACCGTTTCCCTAAATTAAAATTCAAGGCAATGGCTTTTACATGGCCAATGTGCAAATATCCATTGGGTTCGGGTGGAAAACGGAAGCGGAGTTTATCCGAAGAAAAGCCGGATTCTAAGTCAGCTTCTACGATCTGTTCTATAAAGTGTAAGGGTTCAGTATGTTCGGACATGAAAAAAATTTTAACAAAGATATCGAAAAAGAAAAAGGGATGGAACTTTTATTAGTGGCTCTTTTTTATATTTGCCCAAAGTATAATTATGGGCGTTATTCGAGTTAAAAATATCAAGTTGTATGCCAACCACGGTTGTATGGTGGAGGAAGGTAAAATTGGAAGCGACTATATCGTGAATGTTAAGTTGAAAACAAACTTAGATGCATCGATTCTGTCAGATAAACTGGAAGATACAGTTGACTATGTTGCTGTATATAATATTGTGAAAGCAGAAATGGGGGTGCGCGCAAAGCTCTTAGAAGTGGTTGTCCAAAAAATCATTGATCGGGTGTTAAAAGAACATCCAAGCGTGCAGTCGGTTCGGGTTCGAGTAGCTAAAAAAAACCCGCCTATTGGTGGCGAAGTAAAAGAAGTAAGCGTAGAAAGAAAAGGGAAAAGAAAAAAGGGGTAAAAAAACATTTTATTTACTATTTTTGCCCCACTGGCATCGTGGCCGAGTGGCTAGGCAGAGCTCTGCAAAAGCTTGTACAGCGGTTCGAATCCGCTCGATGCCTCAACAAAAAAACCCGTGAGATACACGGGTTTTTTTATTTATAAAATGTGTTGAGTGTTTAATTCATCTCAGTAATCGTTCCGCCGATACGTTTACGTTTAATCAGTTTTGTAGGACTACCGTGGATACGAACTGTTCCGCCAACATTTACTGTAGCTTCTAATAGATCCGAAGCATGGATGTAGGCAACACCTCCCGCTGTTACTTTTACAGTAGTTTGTTCCGTAATAAGATTTTCCGATTCACAAATCCCTCCACCTAATATTTTAAGCTCGTGATTTACGGCATCTCCTCTCAAAGAAAGTGTTGATCCAGAGTTGACACTAGAACTTATTTTTTCTGACTCTATATGCAAATCAATTGCCGAACCCTCTCGTGCTTTCAATTCAATTTTTGTAGCCTTGAGTAGTGCTTGCGATTCAACTATTGATCCTTGATACGTATGAATAAGATCCAAGGGTGATGAAAAATATACTTCTATATAGGTGTTCTTCGGATTAAAAATTTGATCAATCGAATGTTTAATTCGCAGTACGTCTTTTTTAAGTGTTGTAACTACAGTCTCAAAATTTTCTCCAGACAACACCAATTTGTTTTCATTTGAAGGAATCAATTTTAATTGAATTCCTGAAAATAACTTAATCCCAGTAAATGGACCCAAGGTGATCGTTTTGGTGCGTTCGGGTCGCTTAGTCTCTTGAGTAGGAATCGAATCTTGTTCGACCTCTTGGGCAGAAACAATTGGAAGGGTTAGAAGTAAGAAGAACGTGAAGAGCGTTTTCATATGTGCGTTTTTATCTTGTATAAATTTAGTAATTCTAAATGATATTATTTTTCTTCTAATTTAAAATCTAAATGTCTTTTAATTAAATCTGCCTTTAGAACGCTCACATTTATTGAATCTCCTAATTGATAGCGTTTTTTTGTACGCTCGCCAACCAATGCGTGGGCTTTATCATCAAAGTTAAAATAATCTCCTGTGATGTCTTTGATTCTTATCATCCCTTCGCATTTATTCTCAACTAATTCTACATAAATACCACGATCTGTAACCCCGGAAATTACACCTTCAAAAGTTTTTCCAACCTTATCTTCCATGAATTTAATCTGCATGAATTTGATGGAATCTCGTTCTGCTTTGGTGGCTATTAATTCGCGTTGAGACGAATGAACACAAGCAGCTTGAATGGTGTCAGGATCTTTTACTTTTTGTTTGGCTAAGTGTTGCTCTAATAAGCGGTGTACCATTACATCAGGGTATCTACGAATAGGGGATGTAAAATGCGAGTAAAAATTAAAGGCTAAGCCGTAGTGACCAATATTGTCAATGTTATATTCCGCCTTACTCATACAACGTATAGTAAGGGTATCTATTAGATTTTGTTCTTGTTTTCCTTGAATATCTGATAATAAAACATTCAATGACTTACTAACATCCTTTGTTTTTAAATCTAATTTATATCCAAAGTTAGAAACCACCATTTGAAGGTTATTCAGTTTATCCGCATCAGGTTCATCGTGAATTCTATACACAAAAGGCAAGGGTGTTTTTCGGTTTCCTGCAAAGGAAGCGACCTGCCTATTCGCTAAAAGCATAAATTCCTCTACAAGTTTATTAGCATCTTTAGATGTTTTGAAATAAACACTTTCTGGAGTATCATCTTCTTTTAAAATAAAATTTACCTCTACGCGATCAAAAGATAATGCTCCATTTCGCATCCGTTGCGTTCGCAATTTCTTTGCAAGATTATCAAGTGTAAGTACCGCGTTCAAAAGTTCGTCACTCACGGTATATGCAGCACCCGTCAGCGAAATATTATCAGAAACAGCTGGTTTTTGAGTTTCTATTAGTTCTTGGGCTTCTTCATATGCAAAACGGTGATCAGAATAAATGATTGTTTTTCCAAACCATTCTTCTAAGATGTCCCCTTTAGAATTCATTGTAAAGACTGCAGAAAAAGTATATTTCTCTTCATGGGGGCGCAAACTACATACCCCATTGGAAAGTACTTCAGGTAACATTGGAACAACACGATCGACTAAATAGACAGATGTTGCTCGATCATATGCTTCTTGATCTAAAACACTATAAGGTTGAACATAATGAGAAACATCTGCAATATGAATTCCTATTTCAAAGCGATCTTTACCTAAAACTTTAAATGATAATGCGTCATCAAAGTCTTTAGCTGTTTTTGGATCTATAGTAAACGTAAGTGTGTCTCTAAAATCTCTTCTTTTTTTAACTTCTTCTGGGCTAATGGATTGGTCTATTGCATTTGCTGCTGCTTCAACTTCATCTGGGAAGTGTAAAGGCAACCCATAATCCGATAAAATCGCATGCATTTCTGTGTTGGTTTCGCCAGGAGGACCAAAGGATTCTATTAAGGTTCCGTAGGGAGACTCTGCTCGCTTTGGCCAATCAGTATATTCTACTAAAACCTTGTCACCGTTGGTATATCCATCTAGTTGCTTTTTATCAATAAAAAAATCAGTATACATTCTTGGCCCTCGTGTCAACACAAAGGCATAGTTTTTTTCTATTTGTAATACGCCTACAAATTGGGTTTTATTTCTTTCAAGGATACTTACTATTTCACCTTCGAAAGCACCTGATTTTTGCTTGCGTTTATACACATAAACTTCAACTAAATCCCCTTGGAAAGCTCTATTAATATTGTTTTTAGGAATCATAATATCATGTTCCAAATCTTCACAAATTACAAAACCTCTCCCAGTAGAAGTTACGTCTAAAGTTCCTTGATAATAATCCTTACTTGCTTTTACTAATGTATACTTTCCTTTGGAGGGACTAGAAAGTATTTTTTCAGTTGTCAAGCGATTTAAAATTTTTATAATTTCATCACGTGTTTTAGTGTCTTTGATATTAAATGCTCCTGAAACTTCTTTGTAATTGTACTGTTTTCCTGTATTGTCGCGGAAATATTGCGTTACTCTTCGTTCTAAAGAGTTATTCTTCTTCTTTTTAAACATAGAAACAAAATTACTCTATTAAATTTGAACTCTAGTTTTTATTATGAACAGACTTAACATTATTAATAATTTGTTTTTATTTAATTTTAAAAAAAATGATGTCTATTATAGCGTGTTAATAGCGGTATTTTTTTCTTTATAATTTTTAGGAATAAGTAAAAATAGGAGCTTATCAACATTTAATATGTAGTATTTTTAAATTTAATCGTCTTATATAAAGAAAATTAAAAAAGAAATAAACAATGGTTCATATCTAATAATGATAATAAATAAAAATAAAACCACCTTTTTTCAGTGTTAACAAACCGTCCTTGTTTTAAACAATACATTGGATAAACTTTATAAAGTTTATTTTGAAAAAAGAAAAATTTTAGCAAGAGTAAAGAGTATATAAATTAGTCCTCTTTACTGTTAGAACTTATTAACAAAATATCCAATTTATGGCAGCTGTTTATAAACAAGAAGTAGGGGTTTGTTTACATTTATAAAAAATTAAAAATATGCAGTTTTCAATTGGTAATGACCACGCAGGAGTAGATTATAAAGAAGCAATAGTTTCTTACCTTACTAGTAAGGGACACGAGGTATTGAATCATGGTACAGACAGTGAGGATAGTGTTGATTATCCTGACTTTATTCATCCGGTTGCTCAAGATGTATCTTCAAAAAAAGCAAGCCTAGGTATTATCATATGCGGAAGCGGTAATGGAGCGTCTATGACTGCAAATAAGTATCAAGACATTCGATCAGCGCTTTGTTGGTCTAAAGAGATTGTGGCTTTGGCTCGTCAGCATAATAATGCGAATGTTTTGAGCCTACCGGCTCGTTTTATATCAATTCCTCAGGCAATTGCTATGGTTGAGGTTTATATCAATACTGATTTTGAAGGAGGAAGACATCAAAATAGAATTGATAAAATTCCTTGTAGCTAATGATTCATTTTATTTCTAAAACGTTTGATCAATTAACATCAATCGAATTGCATGATATATATGCGTTACGGTCAGAAGTTTTTGTGGTTGAGCAGGATTGTGTTTATCAAGATATTGATGGAAACGATCCAAAATCCATCCATGTCTTGGGAAGCATTGAAGGGGACTTGGTCGCTTATGCCCGTATTTTAGATCAAGGGCTTTCTTATGCAGATTACAGCTCCATTGGAAGAATTGTAGTTTCCCCTGCGTATAGGGCTCAAAAACTGGGTCATGCGTTGGTTGATTTTACTATAAAAACAACTCAAAAAGAGTACGCAAATTCCCGCATTAAAATTTCGGCACAGGCTCATTTAGAAAAGTTTTATCAAGTCCATCTATTTAAAGCAACAGGAGAAGCGTATCTAGAAGATGGGATACCCCATATTGGGATGGTTTTAGAAGACTAATAAAACCTCGGTTTATTCCTGTTTTGTAGAATTTGATTGACTAAATAATTCATTTACTCCTTCAACAAGTTCGTTGGTCAACGGATGTTTTCTCCCTGTATAAATCAACATACAGGCTCCACCAAAAGGGATATTATCCGCTGCTTTTTTAAAAGCAATACGCAGCTGCCGTTTAATTTTATTTCTATCTACAGCTCTTTTAAAGTTTCTTTTAGGGACAGAAACACCAACGTAAAGTTCCTTTTCTGAGTCGCTCGATTCTAGGACTCTTAAGAGTAAGTGTTTGGAACGAAGCACCGCTCCTTTGCGAAACAGTGCATCGATTAATTCTTTTCCTTTTAAACGATTTAGGGTAATCGGTTTACTCATTTTGATAGGTGTTGTTTTCGCGATCCAGATCGGCCATATAGTAGGTAGGATCTATTGTTATCATTTCAATTTCTTCCGTTTTGCGGGTGATAGAAAAACTATAGTTGGGGTTTGCCCACGACCAGTCCTTTTCTACATTCCAAGGCAGTTCATAAGGGTTTTCCTTTTCTCCTCGCATCAAAGTAATCGGGATATAATGCATCTCTTGGGTTCCGTCTTTATACTGAACTAAGACGTCTAGGGGCATTGGCATTAGCCCTTTACGCTCTAAATTTATTTGAGTTGTGTTTTCTAGGCTGATAACATCTGAGATCGCATAATCAATAGTATTGGTGGTTTGTGTCCAATCGGTCAAATACCAGCGCAACTGTATTCCTGAAACACGTTCAGCAATTCTACGAATATCGTTTGGAACAGGATGCTTGAATTTAAACTCATTGTAATACGCTTGTAGTGTTTTGAAAAGGTTTTCATTCCCTATAATATAACCCAATTGCCCTAAGAAAACAGCACCTTTATTGTATGCCGTACTTTCATAGGCATAGTTATAATGATAGCGATTTGCATTGGTACTTTGGGCTTGTTCAACTCCAGAACTTGCGAGGCGTAAATAGCCATTATAAGATCCTGCCAAAGGAAAATCCTTGTTTTCTTTGAGCACTTTATCTTTAGCAAGTGTCGATATAAAAGTGGTAAAGCCTTCGTCCATCCATTCGTGTTTGGTTTCATTTGTTGCAAGAATGTGCTGAAACCAAGAATGTGCCAGCTCGTGGGAAGTTACTCCTACCAAAGAACCAAATTCACGCTCTCCTGTAATCAGGGTACACATAGCGTACTCCATTCCACCATCTCCACCCTGAATCACCGAGTATTGTTTATAAGGGTATTCACCGATTTTTTCATTGAAATAAGCCATCAATTCCGCCGTTAAAGGCTGAAGTTTTTTCCAGTTTTCAATGATGTCGGGGTTGTTTTTATAAAAGAAATGCAGATCGACCTTGTTTGGTCCAGGAAAAACATCATGAATATAATCGGTATCCGCAGCAAATGTAAAGTCGTGTACATTAGGTGCTATAAAGTGCCAGGTGATTTTTCCTTTTTTAGCTTTAGCCCTCTTTCGGTCACTATAGCCTTTACCTATTTTATCTGCGTTTTGAAGGTAACCGCTACCACCAACAGTAAAATCTTTATCGAGTGTAATTTTAACATCAAAATCTCCCCAAACACCGTGATACTCTCTTCCTGTATACGGGTCCGTATTCCACCCGTCTACATCGTATTCTGAAAGCTTGGGATACCACTGCGCCATTGAAAAAGCGACACCTTCTTTTGTGTTTTTACCTGCCCGACGAATCATATCAGGCACATGACCTTTAAATTCCAAATCCAACACTGTAGAGGCTCCAGAAACAAGCGGTTTGTTTAATGTTACCTCTAAAATTGTCCCTGATTCTACAGTTTGAACGGGTACACCGTCTTGTTTCAAGGAAGAAACTTTGAGATAGCCCTGTTGATATGGGGTTAATGTATCGAGACTCACTTTAAAACGGCGGTTTTTATCACCTCCATTTTTAAGGCGTATGGCCATATCGCTTTCAGGCTGAAAAGCATTGAAATATAAATGATAAAAAACTTTTGTTAATGTTTCGGGAGCGTTGTTGGTGTAAACTAATTGTTGGGTTCCTGAATAATCTGCTGTTTCAGCATCAAGTTCAACAGTCATGGTATAGTCCACTTTTTGTTGCCAATACTGTGCAGAAAGGCTCAGTGAAAAAAGAAAAGCAAGAGCAAAAGTAAGTTGTTTCATGGTTGTGTTTTTAATAAAAAATTAGGTGATAAATGTAATAAACTAAGATTGAAAATAATTGTCAAAAAGAAAACTTTCTTTACAACGAACCCCTTTTGCAGTTTGTTCAAGTGAAATGAGTTCGTTTTCTGCGTCGTGCTCTAAAAACAATAAAAAATCATTTGCTACTGCGCGATCAAGGAAAGAAGCTTTTTCTTCCAGTGTTAGAAGAGGCCTTGTGTCGTAACCCATTACATAGGGAATGGGTAGATGGCCAACCGTTGGAATCAAATCAGCGGCAAAAACGATTGTTTTTCCTTGATATTGAATCATGGGAAGCATCTGCTTTTCGGTATGACCATCCATTAAAAGGATGTCAAACCCCAAGGCTGTTTTGTCAAGTTGCTTTTCTGTTCCCGTCAATAATTTCAGTTGACCACTTTCGTGTATGGGAAGAATGTTTTCAGGTAAGAAAGATGCTTTTTCTCTGGGATTCGGTTTTGTAGCCCATTCCCAGTGGTTTCGATGCGACCAAAAGCGTGCGTTTTTAAAAGCGGGCACTAAGGTTCCGTTTGAGTTGAATTGTATAGCGCCACCACAATGGTCGAAATGCAAATGAGTTAAAAAAACATCGGTTATTTCATCCCGTTGAAACCCGGCCTTTTGAAGCGATCGGTCAAGGGTGTGATCTCCCCAAATAGCATAGTGACCATAGAATTTGTCTGACTGCTTGTTTCCCATGCCTGTGTCAATCAAAATAAGTCGATCTCCATCTTCGATCAGTAGTGAACGCGCTGCCATTTTAATTCTATTTTTTTCGTCAGCAGGGTTGGTTCGCTCCCACAAAGCCTTAGGAACTACACCGAACATTGCGCCGCCGTCGAGCATAAAGTTACCGGTTTCAATGCGGTGTAATTTCATAAAATTTATTTTAGCAACTGAATGCGTGTAAGGTAATTGTCAGAAGTTATATACAGGGCACTTTCGTCAGCATTAAAGGCGCAATTTGCCGAAGAAACCACGGTTTTTATTGTTCCTATGTGCTTCCCTTCAGGGGTAAAGATTAGAACACCACCTGGTCCTGTAGCAAAAACATAGCCTTTGCTGTGGACTTTTAATCCATCGGCCAGACCTTTCTCTTTTTTTCCTGTTGCATCGAAAAATGTTTTTTCGTTTTTCAACACACCGTTTTCAAGAGAAAAAGAAAGCCATACGTTTCTTTTAGGATCCGAATTGGCAATGTATAAGATGGATTCGTCTGGCGAAAAAGCCAAGCCGTTTGGACGATTCAAGCCTTTGTAAACCTGAGTTATTTTTCCTTTAGCGTCTAAACGGTAAACTCCGTTTTCCGTAATTTCTTTTAAGGGATCGCTATCGCCTTTAAGCCCATAGGGAGGGTCGGTAAAATATAAATCTCCATTTTTGGCGAGAATTAAATCATTGGGACTACTGAATCTTTTTCCTTCATATTCAGCGACGATCGTTTTGAATGAGCCGGGTTTTGCGAGGGGTTTCTCGATCATAGCGATTCTGCGGTCACCGTGCTGTGCGATTAGCAAGTTGCCCTCAGGGTCAAGAATTAAGCCGTTAGCACCACTTTTTTTGTCGTTAGGAGCAATACCGGTATAGCCGCTAGGATCTAAATAAAGAGACAGGCCATTGGCTTCATTCCAGCGGTACATTTTATTTTCTGGAACATCGGTAAATAGAACTGAATTCAGATCAGGAACCCAAACCGGTCCTTCAGCCCAGCTAAAGCCATCGGCTAAAATTTCGATGACTGCATCTGCAGCAATAAGGCTGTTTATTTCTGGATCAAGACGTTCAACTTCTCCCAAGGTTTTTTGAGCCGCAACACAAAAGAGAATCCCGAGGCTAAGCGCAAGAGTGAATGTTTTTTTCATGAGGTTATTGTTTCTTTAAAAGTTGGGTTAATTCTTTTCCAAAAGCCAGCATTTTTTTAATTTCATCGATACTCGAAAGGCGATTTCGGCCCTTGATAAGGAGGGTTTTTTCATTGGTTTCTACATGGAAATAAGAATGGCTTTCAAAAAAGAAAATCAATTCAGGTGTAAACCATTTTTTAATTTCAGCTCTATTCTTGCCGCCAAGAAAAAAACGTCTTGAAAAATCGGGGGCTTCCGTAAAGTCAATATCTCGATAACCAAGAGGTTCGTATAAATTAGCTAACAAATGTTCTTTGTCTAAAATAAATTGAGGCACCCTTTCTTCCAATTGAATCATTAAAAAAGAAGATTTCAAATCTTCTTTTGCGATAAAAGCCCCTTCGCTATACGAAAGGTCAAAGAGTGTAAATTGTTCTGATTCATCAAACAAAACATTGTATTGATAATTGATTTGTTTGGACTTAAAATATTCAAACTGTTCCAAGTTATTGGCTTCTGATGAGAGTTCAGGACGATAAGACCACTTCAAGTTTTCTGCTAGCCTTTTGAGTGTTTTTTGCCTTTTTGTTAGGTGCTTTCCAAGGTTTAAAAAATCTTTCATAGGAAGTACTTTTCGTATTGCAAAAGGATGCTGTGTGTCAGAAAAGTGTACATCCAAGCCAATGATTTCAAAGACCCCATTCTTACTTGAAAAACTCCTTCTATAATTACTTAGGCCCTCCATAACGGTATGATCAACAAATTCACAAAGAGAGAAGTCTACAATAACGTGTTCGTGCTCTGGAATTTCGTCGAGAAGGGCTTTTAACTTATAAAAGTTCAAAAAACTACAGAAGTTTTTTACGCTAACAAAATAGTTCCCGCTATCTTCTTCTTTAAACATCAAAACATTGGGCTTTAGCCAATTGCGTGTAAAAAAAAAGACGCTTTTATTGATCAATATATGGATTATAAAAGTTGCCAATACCCCAAAGGCAATTCCTGTAATCAGCCCATAAGCTAGCGTCATACCCAAGGTAACAAGGAAAATAGCGCCCTGCTCTTTTCCAATTTTAAAGAGCATGATTAGGTTTTCAGGAGCGGCCAAGCGATAGCCTGTGTATACCAAGATGGCCGCCAAAGCTGGAAGTGCAATCCGTTGGATTTGATCTTGAAAAAGAACAATAAAAAGCAAGAGAAAAAGGGCATGAAATAAGTTTGCAGACCGATTGGATCCCCCATTATTTACATTTACCGAACTGCGTGCAATAACGGTAACGACATTCAATCCTCCTACAAAACCACTGATGGTTGTTGCTATTCCTAATGCTCTTAGGTCTTTGTTCACGTTGGATCTTCTTTTTAAAGGATCTAGTTTATCTACTGCTTTAATGCTGAGCAGGGATTCAATGCAAGAAATTAAAGTAAGAGAAATTACAATCCCAATGAATTCTAAACTTCCAAGCTTTCCAAAATCTGGAAAAGGAAGGTTTCCTACTAAGTTTTCGGGTAGTGTAATGAGTAAGTTTTCACCCATGGGATAAGGAATGGCTGCGATCAATTCGTAATAATATGTTAGCCCTATAGCCAAAACAACCACCCACATTGGTGCAGGAATTAGGTGAAAAATAGGGTTTCTAATACGGGAATATAAAATTAAAATCAAAAAACTTCCAACGCCTAATGCGGCGGCTAAAAGCACCTCTAGCGTTGGATTTTGAAAAACATACAGCAAGCTGTTTGGGACTTGTGCAAGTAACTCGAAAGGGCTTCCTGAAGCAGTTGTCACTCCAAGCATGACATGAACTTGTTTAGCCAAAATTCCAATTCCGATAGCAGCCAGCATGCCTTGTAGGGCAGAAGCAGGAAAAAACTCACTCAATGCACCAAACCGAAAGAGGCCAAAAAGAAAAATAAGAATACCCGAGAGAACAACAGCTGCTAGAGTAAACAGATACCCCTGGTAAAGATCGCCTCCCCCCAAAAGTGTTATGGAAGAAAGCAATACAATGACTAAGCCGTTTCCTGGCCCGGCAATTGTTAATTGAGACCCTCCTAAAAGCGCTACAACAACCCCTCCAACTACAGCCGACAAAATCCCCGCAATTGGTGGGGCTTCCGAAGCAATTGCTAAACCAAGCCCAAGAGGTAAGGCAACCAGAGAGACAACAAAACCGGCAAAGAGATTGCCTGGCAGTGCGCCTAAAAAGCCCTTAAAAGTGCTCGCTTTACCCATTTTGTTTGCTTTTAATGATGAGAACATCGGTGGGTAATTCGGATAAAATATGCTCGAGATCCTTTGGAAAAATACGTTCTAGAAATCCTTTTCTTTTTTCATCACTATTCATTATAAGTAAATCTGCTCGAACAACCTTGGCATAATGTCCAATAGAATATCCTCGCGTTCCAAAAATATTTTGGGAGTGTATCTTTATGTTCTCTTTTATGGAGTCCGAAATACGGCTTAAAATTTCTCGAACACGTGAAAGTTCACGCCGTTTTAATTTTTCTTTTCGAAGGGTTACCTTTCTCAAGCCGCGATCATCGTCCGCCTCTTCGGCAACTTCTGAGCGGTCTATTTCTTCTACCAAGGTGAGTTTTGACGCACTCAGTGCTTGGGCAAAATGAAAGGCAGAACGAATGGTATTTTCCGTTTCTGGACTTTCGAAAGCATTTACCACTACATGCTGTGACGCCTTTCGAATTACAGAAGGCTTAATCATTAA
>CBFHHG010000008.1:20147-47014 GCA_965655585.1 Candidatus Arcticimaribacter sp.
TAAAACGGAACAAGGGGCGTTTCGAGTGAGCTTACGGGCAATTGAGCCCATATAGAATTTCAACATATTTTCTCGTTGCATCGCTCCGAGCAAGAGTAAATCAATCTTGTTTTTTTTGCACTGTTCATTTATGGTTTCAACGGGCTCTCCCTCTTCCCAAAGTACTGAAAGACGTTGCGGTTGAACAGGAGACTCTTCTAAAATTTCAGTAAATGTTTTTGCTTTTGCAGGAGATTTAGATCCTACATGAAGAAAGTACAGATGGGCATTTAAAAAATCAGCCAACCGCATCGCTTCAAAGACATTTGCTTTGAGGTTGGGCGAAAAGGCAAAACCGATTAAAATTTTATTGAAAGGCGCGTTATTCACTTAGATGCATTTTTTGAAATATACAGAAATTATTTGAAAAAGAGAACGAAAAAAGGTAGGACAGGAGAGGACTGAAAACTTATTTTTTGACAAATTCAGTTCGTAAAACGATGCTCATTTTATTGATTCTACAATCAATTTCATCTGCTTGATCGGTCAAACGAATGTTTTTTACTGTTGTTCCTCTCTTTATTGTAGTTGAGGTTCCTTTGAGTTTTAGGTCTTTGGTTAGTTTTACCGTATCTCCGTCATTTAAAATATTTCCGTTGGCATCTTTTACATCCATAGGGCTCTTTTTTGATAAAGATAAGGGATAAAGATAAAGATGCAAAAGGAATTTTGTTCCAACATAAGAGGTTTTAAAGCGAAAGGCTTTCCCCAATTTTTGGGAAGTGAAGGGTTCTTTTTTGAGCTTTAAAAAGAAGCTGAGCTTGGGGAAGATCTATTTCAATGGGTGGAAAAGTGTTGTAATGACAGCCAATTATTTGATTACACTGAATAAAATCAGCAGCTAGAACGGCCTCTTCCATTCCCATGGTAAAATTGTCTCCAACGGGAAGTACTGCCCAGTCAAGTTTTGGACAGAGTGCAGGAATTAATTTCATGTCGTAAGTAAGAGCAGTATCTCCAGCCACATAAAAACAATTGGAGTCGTTCCAAACGACAAAACCACCGGGATTTCCACCATAAGTCCCGTCAGGTAAAACAGAAGAGTGAATTGCAGAAACATATTTTACTGTTCCGAAATCAAAGGTATATTTTCCTCCATGATTTAGCGGATGACCAGAAATTCCTTTTTCTTCATACCAACTCACTATTTCGTAGTTGGAAATGATTTTTGCTCCGGTTCGTTTAGCGATTGTTTCCGCATCTAAAACATGATCTTGATGCCCGTGGGTGAGCAAAATATAGTCTACTTTGAGGGCGTCAACATCAATTTGTTTTGCCATTGGATTCCCTGTTATAAAAGGATCGAAAAGAAGTTTTGTGCCACCAAATTCAATAAGAAAACAAGCATGGCCAAGAAATTGTATTTGTGTCATGAGTTTAATCTTTTTAGAAAGATATAAAAATTACAAATACTGACATTGTACATGGTTTTTATTCAAAAACCCGGATTCATTTTTTAGGCTTTTGAATTAAATAATAAACAGCTTTTTGATAGAAGGCATAGGCCTGCCAATACCGAACACTATTTTCTGAATAACCTTCTTTATTTTCAGCGAGACCTATACGATATTGCTCAAGAGGTTTTAAAGAAGAAAGCTCTAAAGACTGAGAGAATAAACGGTCTAGCTCCAGTTGAATCGAACCAATGGAGTCTTTTTGGGAAGCCAAAAAGGTGTAATTGTCCTTTGGTTTGCAGAATCCATAGCCTTTTCCAAAGGCAATTAATAATAGTAGGAATATTTTGTAGGTTAGGTTTTTCATAAGATTTAGGAATTAATTTATATGCAACGTCATAGATGTAAATAGTCTTTTAAATTAGCCACATGAGCTTCAAAAGCCCGAACACCCGTAGGTGTAATTTTGACTTCGGTTAAAGGATAATTCCCTTCAAAGCGTTTTTCAATATGGATGTAATCGGCCTCTTTTAGCTTATTCAATTGAACGCTGAGGTTTCCCTGTGTCGCATTGAGTTGTTCTTTGAGGTATACAAAAGAAGCTGATTTGAGTTTAATCAATAGGGATACAGCGCCTAATCGTAGCGGAGTGGTGAGTAAAGGATCTAGAGGTTTCAAGCGCGATATCGTTTAAGGGCATAGCCAGGAATTAAATAAGAGACCACAATGATTGCGGCATATAAAAGTAAAAGCGAGGACTCTGGCACAAGCACACTATAAAAGGGAAAACCGATGAGCACGATCCCTCCAAAAGACAATGGTTTTAATTTTAAAACGACTCCACTTACGAGGGTTCCAATCCCAGCAACAAAGGGAAAGAAAAGCCAGGGACTGATGTTGATAAAAGGAATTATAATTGAAAAAAGAATAATAATCATACCGATGACCATCCACATACGGGAAAGAAAATATTCCAAATGTGTTAGATGGCTTTTCTTTTTTTCTGCTTTTCTGTAATATCCTATAAGGTAAAGGGCACCCAGAATCGTTGCGATGGGCCAGATTAGAAAGCTGCTGTTGCCTAAGGAACTATAGGTTAATAAGACGTAATTTGCAAAGGCTGTAAGGCTAACGATCCAGCCCCAGAAGATATAGGAAAAGCTGTGATTGCTTAAGTTTTCTTTGGCTTGAGCGATGGTTTGTTCAATTAAATCGAGCTGTTCTTGAGCGGGTATTTGTTCTCTTTTCATAGAATAAGATGTTAGGATTATCTTACAAACATAAACTGGTTTATTTTATAAACCAAATTACAAACTACTTTTTTTCTAGTAAAAGAGCGATGTCTTGCGCTAATTGTGTAATTTCTAGCGGGAGCGTTCCATTGTAAACTCCTCTAATTTTAAGGGCTTGATCGATGAGGAGTACATGTTCGGTATGTAAGAAATCGGTGCTGTCTTTAGTAAAACCCAAATCCTCCTCAGCAAAATAAGATTTCCGTGCTAAGGTGTATATGTCCGAAGTTTTACCCGTAAGAAAGTGCCATTCTTTTTTAGTAATCTCGTAGTCTTGGGCATAGGATTTTAGCTTAGGAACCGAATCGATCCAGGGGGTTACGCTATACGAAAGCATCACAAGATCTTTTTGCTCCATAAATTGTTCTTCTAACCGCATAAGGTTATTGGTCATTATGGGGCAAATACTTCCGCATTGGGTAAACATAAAGTTGGCAATATGAATCTTGCCCAGCACCTCCTTTGTTCCGATAACCTGATCCAACTGATTTTTAAAAGCAAAAGACGCAATCGTATGGGTTACTTCTTTTTGGGCGTCTCGGGCGCTTAGAAAAAGAGGCTTAAAATCGGGGCTGTTATAAAAGGGTAAGCTTTCGGGCTGAGAACAACCGGCCAACAAGACGCTTAGAAGTGCAAATTTAAAAAAGACTGTCTTTGACATTGATGCAATTTTTAGTTCCCAATAGGCCATATCGACGACCGTTTTTAATGATATAATTACTTTTTAAACGCCCGTTATCGTACCATACTTTCTGACTTCCAGATTCTTGACCATGGACATAGTTTTGATGCGTAACAAGCAATCCTTGAGCGTTCCATTCTTTTTTGAATCCATGGTATACATCATTTTTCAGTTGGTAATAAAATCGAATTTGTCCCGTTGGATAAAAGTATTTGTGCGCTCCTGTTTTCTTTCCCTTGTCAAAAAGTCGAATTTCTTGTGTTTTCCCTGAGGCATAAAACCGTTTCCAAACGCCATCGGGTTTGCCTTCACGATATTCTTGAATAAGGAGTGTGTCTTGTGAATTTGAAAAGCGTTCTAAAACAATGCCACTAAACGGAACTCCATCATTTGAAGTAACCCCTCTTTTGGTTTCTAGCGAAACAGCACTTGCTTCATAGACACCTAAAGGACTGTCTTCACACCCTAGAAGAAGGAAGACTAAGCCGAATAGACTAGCGCGTAACCGTCCCAGCTGTTCCATAATACCCGCTTCCGTTTATATACGGATCTGCATCCGTAATGTGATAATGATAAATCCCTTCGGGATAATCTGCCGTAACGTGTTCATGACCGTGGTATTCGTCCAAGATACTATTTACAACGCGCGCTCCATTTTCAAAAGGACCATACACGGGGAACCCATCCAACAGAAAACCGAGGAGGACATTATTTCCTTGGCTTTGGGTCAAATAAGTTGGTTCTACATGGTAATGATATTCTCCAACCCGTTGTGGGTGGCCGTTGTATTGATCAAATGAATTGATCTCGTCTGTTAGCGGTTGATTGTTTGGCCCTGCATATTGGTTATAAAACGAAACGCCATTAAGTGCTACACCGATACTTCCAAGTTGCGTAGGCCTTGGGTTTGAAGCAGCAGTAGGATTGAGCGGAATTTTATAGGTATAATTTGCATTTAGATCAATGCGGTTAGGGTTGAGGTTGAAATTTTCATTAGTCCCATTGTAGGCTACATTTCGGTCATCGCTTGCATCAAAATAAGGGCTGTTGTGGTCGGGCACTCCGTTTACTTGAATGACAACAAAGTTGCCTTCTAGATAAATGTCAGATGCGCTGTAAATTTTTTGATAGATTTCAGGGACTTCATTTCCTTCGGTCATCATTGGATCATTATCAGAATCTCCGCAAGAGATTAAAAAAAGAAAAAAAAGAGCTAAAACATGGGGGTGCTTTTTCATAAGAGCGGTATTTATTTTCGACTATATGTTAGTACAAAGGTTTAATATCGTGGTGATACAAAGGTTCAATTCAATGCTTTTTGAAAGCAAATGCTATTATGGGTTGTTAAATAAGGTTCGTAATTCGGAATACGGTGGTATCCAGATTTGCTATACAGGGCCACTGCTTCAGGGAGGTTTTTGCCCGTTTCTAAAACACAATGTTTGTTTCCAAGTTCTTTTGCCCAGGCTTCTAATTCTTTTAATACCCGAGTTGCTGTTCCTTTTTTTCGACCAGAAGGCGGGGTATACATGCGTTTGATTTCTACCTTTCCAGTATCGAAAAATTTAAAGGCGCCACAGCCAATAGCGACATTACCGTCATAAGCAAGTACAACTTGCCCTAGACTTTCTAAACCATTAAACTGACTATAAAAGGCATGATCTTCCCCATCGCGAACAGACAACTCTTGGTTTAGCACTTCAACTAAAGCTTTAAAATCAGGATGATTGTGATCGGTTCTCAGCAACTTCATATTATTTTTTTTGTGCAAAAAGCCAAGGGAGGAATTCGGGATCTCCAAAAACAGTATCCCAACTGTTATGGTTTACTCCGGGATACCAATTATAGACCACAGAAGCTCTTTTTTTAAGTAGGGCAGTAACCATTTTTTTTGAATGATCGATTGCTACTACTTGATCCGCTTCTCCGTGATCGATACGCCAAACGGGACGTCGAATTTTTCTTGCAATTTTGGGGTTTGCTCCACCACAAATTGCAAAAGCGGCGGCAAACATCCGAGGGTTTCTATAAACCAATTCAAAGGTTCCCATACCCCCCATAGACAAGCCGCCAACATAGATGCGCTTTTTGTCGATAGCATAGTTGTCCTTGATGTAGTCCAACATACCCTCAACCAAATCGAGCATGGGATTATTTTTAGGTTTTTTTACATACGAAAAGCCAGTATCAGTTCGAATGGTTGTTGCCCAATATGCGTTTTTTGCACACTGAGGAAATACAATAATTGCAGGGTTTTTCTTACGGAATTCAGAATCTAAAAAAAGACTACTTCCGTGAACCAATTGGAGTTCATTGTCGTTTCCTCGTTCTCCAGCTCCGTGGAGGAAAACAAGTAAGGGGTAGTTCTTTTCTACAGAATAATTTTCAGGCAACAAAATCCGATAGGGAAGGGACTGCCCCTCTTCTTGGTAGGTTGCAAAACGATAATCCTGGGTAAAAACGTTGGAAGTACTCATTAGAATGGTTAGAAACAGCAAGACAGAAGAATGTTTTTTCATTTGCTTTTTTTAAAGTTTTTCAGTTAAAAGCGCAATCATGGTTTTGATACCATCGCGATAATTTCCAAGGCGAATGTTTTCGTTTGGGCTGTGTTGATTGTTATCAGGATTTACTGTTGGAACTGCAACTGCAGGAATACCTAGCGTAAGAACAAAAGGAGAAATTGGAATTGAACCTCCGCTCATTCGGATCCGGATAGGCTCCTTGTCAAAAGCCTTTTTCATGGACTTGGTTAGCCAAACACCAATTTTAGAATCAAAAGGCGTTCTAAATGATTGGTAAGAAACCGTAGCGTTATAGGTTGCTATTTTGGGGTGTCTAAGGCGCTCCTCTTTGGTAGGAATACGATCAATAACATAGTACCCTTGTTTTTCAATGTGTTCTTTTATGAGCGTTAAAAGGCGTTCCGGATTTGACTCTAAAACCAAACGCACATCAATTTCTGCCTTTGCCCACGCCGGAATAATCGTCCGCGCTTTTTCATTAATCTCTCCGGATTGCATGCCTCGGATATTGAGTGAAGGGAATTGTATGGATTCGTGATAATAAGAACCCACCTGATCTGTAACTGCAATTTGAACCGCATCCATAAAGCCTTCCTTATCGAAAGGTGTACTCTTCAAGGTCTTTTCAGTTTCTGAGTCGATAACAATTCCATCGTAAAATCCTGGGATAATAACCGTTCCATTCTCACTCTTCATTGAAGCCAATAAACGCGACAAACGGAGCGCAGGGTTTGGAACGTAGTTTCCGAAGTGACCACTGTGTTGAGGAACAATAGGACCATAGGTTGTGAGTTGAGCAGTAGCAATTCCTCTTGCACCAAAGGATAGGGTTGGCTGATTGGAGCGGTGTTGTGGACCATCGAAAATAACCAAATTGTCCGCTTTCAAAAGTTTCTTATTCTCGATAACTGCCAAAGGCAAGTTAGGTGAACCTAACTCTTCTTCAAAATCGACAATTATCTTCAGATTAAAGTTGGGGCTTTTACCCAACTCTTTGATCGCATCAAGTGCCGCAAGAAACATGATTACCGGCCCTTTTGCATCACTTGCAGATCGTGCATAAATGCGCCAGTCGTCTTTATAATTTAGTAAACTATCCCATGGAAGAGTCTCCCATTGCCCAGCGTCATTCTGTTTTTTAACCACAGCTTCGTATGGATTTTCTTGTTCCCACTGACTAGGATCAACCGGTTGGCCGTCTACGTGGACATAAAACAATACTGTTTTTAGATCAGGATCAAGAACTTTTTCGGCAAGCAGCAAGGGTGCTGCTGCTGTATTAATTCGTGTTGTTTTAAAACCTCGCCCTTGAAATTCGCGTTCGCTCCAAAGCATATTGGCTTCATAAGCCAATGGCTCATTGGCATCGTTGGGAAGCCTTAAAAAAGACCGCAAAAGAGGAAATGTTTTTTGTGCGTATTGTTCCGAAATACGATCCAACGTTTTTAAATTCTGAGCTTTAGAAAACAGCGAAGCAAAAAGCAGTAAGGCAAGAAGGAATGTCGTTTTTTTCATAAGAGTTTTTATAGTGATTTAGTAATATTATTAATTAACGCCTGTGAGGAATTGTGCACCTCCCAAGGCTTCTAATTCTTTTTTATTCATGCGAAGCACCCGTACTTTCAAAGGCACACGCTCCAGTGGAGCATCGAGAGAATCTGTCGGGAGTGTAGCAATGCGATTTAAAACATCCAATCCATTAAACACCTGACCGAAGACGGTGTATTTCTGATCCAAACGGGCTATCCCAAGCGCATCATGAACAAGGTAAAACTGACAACCTGCCGATAGCTTTTCAGGATTATCATCACGTCCCATTCCAACTGCGCCATAAAGGTGTTTAATTTCGGGGACAAACTCAGGCTCAATCAAAAAATCAGAAGGGCCGAAGCCTTCGGGCGTGTCTGGGCAACCCCCTTGAACGACAAAGTTTTCAATCACTCGATTAAAACTCAAATCATCCCAATAGTGTGCTTGTGCCAATTCAATAAAACTAGCTCGATGCAAAGGGGTTTCTTCATAGAGCCAAAAGTAGAGCGCTCCCAAAGGAGTTTCTATATGACCTACGGGAAAAGTTTTTTCTTTACGCTCTTGACAAGAAGTGAGTATAATAAGGCAAATAAAAACTATTTTTTTCAGCAGCATTTTTAAACAAATTAATAAAGAACAAAGACCATAGCGAAGCCCGTTAGCGATAAAGTTACTTTTTTCTGACAAAACAAGATCGTTTCTAAGCAAGACTTGAAAAGGGTGAAACTTAAATTGTAAGATCAAAAGCCCGAAGAGGCTTAGCCCGATAAAAACCGAAAAAGAAGCGAATAGTCAATCATATTATTGCCATTGGGTGTGAAATGTTTGCTCAAAAGGTTTGTCAACACGACGGTAAGTATGCGCTCCAAAAAAGTCGCGTTGTGCCTGAATGAGATTTGCTGGAAGGCTTTCACTGCACATAGCGATCCAGTAATTGTATGCTGAAGAATAACAAGCTAAAGGAATTTTTTGATCGACTCCGTGATGAATAATAGTGGCAGCACCCGCCTCGTTTTCTTTTAGTAAATCTAAAACAGCAGCATTATTAAACAGAGATTTTTCTATTTTAAAAGTGTGAACGATTGTTTCCATCAGAAGCGAACGAATGATACACCCTTGGGTCCAAATACGAGCTGTTTCAGAGGGGTTGTATTCCCAACCGTATTGTTGAGACGCATTTTCAATCAGATTAAAGCCTTGGATATGATTCACGACCCGAGCAAAGCGATAGGCTTCAGTTAGCGATTTTACGTCAATGTCAACTTGTTTTTTGGGCTTTGGCTTTCTTTCAGACAAAGCGATCCGCTGTGCTTTAAAGGAAGAGAGGTAGCGAGCAAAAACAGATGCAGACATCATCGTATTGACCGACCCCAAGGCCAAGGCAGCCGAACTGGACCACATTCCCGTTCCTTTACTACTTGCTTGATCTAAAATCAAATCGACTAAAAAATGCTCCCCCTCTTTTTTCTGCAGGATTTCTGCAGTAATTTCTAAAAGGTAACTGGCTTCTGAACCCTGATTCATTTCTTGAAGAACAGTAACAATTTCCGGGTAACTCATTTGATTTGCAAGTACTGCAAAGGTTTCTGCTAGAAGTTGCATTTCGGCATATTCTATTCCATTGTGAACCATCTTTACAAAATGTCCTGCACCTTCTTTCCCCATATAACTTTGACAGGGAATACCGAACTTGTCTTTAGCCGCAATTTTATTTAAAATGGGACGAAAAAGAGTGTAAGCTTCAGGACTTCCACCAAACATTATTGAAGCCCCATTACGGGCTCCCACTTCTCCTCCAGAAACACCACAACCCACAAAGCCAATCTTCTTTTTTTGAAGCTCTTGAGCTCTTCTTTGGGTGTCGGGATAATGAGAATTACCCCCATCCACAAGCACATCACCTTCGCTAAGCAGCGGAAGAAGTTCGTCAATTAAACCGTCAATGGCAGGGCCACTTTTGATCATCAACCAAATTTTTCGCGGCCGCTCTAAAGCAGATACAAAAGCACCCAGATCGGTAAAACCCCTAAGGTTTTTAAAGGCGTTATTTTTCGACAAAAAGGACGCAATGACCTTTTCTTCTCCGGGAGTGGAACGATTATAAACGGCGGTTGAGATTTCGTTTTCTGCACAGTTTAACGCAATTCCTTGCCCCATAACGCCCATACCGATAACGCCGATGGTTGCCGATTGTGAGAGTTGAATTTTATTTAAAACAGAAGAAGCCAATTGTGGAATCGTTTCTTCTACGTTGAGGTGAATCCCATAGGATGGGAGCTCCAAAACATCAAATTGAGACTGAAGTAATCTGGCGTTAAAAAAATGATTTTCACGATGTTCTAAACGCCTTTTAATCAAATCAAAAGAACCGTTTAAAACAACCCAGCTAATTGCATTATTCTCGGCAGAAAGAATTTTTCTGTAGGCTTCTTTTAATGCGGAGCAGGCCAAAATCGCCTCTCCATTCTTTGACCAGGCACTAATTTTTTTTGCCAGTTCGATTAGCCAGGGTTTGCGATCTGAATCGCTTAAGTGCAAACCAGAGTTCATTTTCTCCTTGTTGCTTTTTGGATGAAAATCATCAGCATCATAAAAAGGACAATCCATTTCTTGAGAAAGGTGTTTTCCGAGACTTGTTTTTCCAGTACCGCTTACTCCCATTATAATGATCATATGCCTGCTTTTTTGTTAAAGATATAAAAAGAAAAGAGGATTACATTGTAGATAAAACATCTCCGTCTGGGGTATGAAATTCTTTCATTAAATCAGCCGCCATACACGAATGAACAGGAAGCACCCAGAGTAAATCGCCAATTGCATAGCGCTGCATTTGTTCCGGGGGCACAGAAATAATTCCATGTTCTTGAGAAAGGCTTTTTAGATACATCTTAGGGATACAGCCTCCCCAACTACGGCCTTTTTGTTCTACAACTCGACCAAAGATGACCCCTACTTCTGGGTCTTCAATTCGGTCTTTCGAAAGATGAACACCGCCACCGTAAACTACAATTTCATTGCGATCAGGATGTATAGCAACCACAGGGCAGGCCATTGCAACAGCAACCTCATCCAATTCGTTTGAACCAATGATGTTTTGTGTTACGTCATAAAAAACAAAATTGCCAGGGCGAATTTCATCAATTCCTGCAAAATCTTCGGACACACTACAACTGGGAGTGTCTCCATACGAAAGTATTAGCTCAGGATATTGCTGTTGATAACGGTCTTTGAGTCGCAAAAACTGCTCTTTACTCGCTTGGTGTACAGCCTCTATTGACTCTTTAGTCCGACATTGATAGGAATGGCCTGCGTGTCCTAAAAACCCTTTGAACTGGAGGAGGGACGTTTGATCCATTCGACTCAAAAGCGGATCGATCTCAGAAAAGCGATCTACTGCAATTCCGGTTCTGTTGTAACCAATATCTACTTTCAAGAAAATGCCAACGGGAGCGTTTAAGTTTTTTTCTAAAAATTCGAGCACCTCGATATTTTCGACACAAAGGTTGAGTTGAATCTTTGACGCAAGGCTATTGATGGTTGTGATTTCTAAAATGTTGGTTGGAAATGCAACGGTGATATCGTTCCATTCTTGAGCAAAATAGACAGCCATTTTAAGAGAAGAAACCGTTATTTTGGTGACCCCTTCTTCTTTAAACCAACGAGCGACTGCCAGCGATTGATGGGTTTTGACATGGGGACGGAAAGCCACATTATTTCTTTGGGCTTTAGCAGCCATTTTTGCAATGTTTTTTTTACACCGTATGGGATCTAAAAAGAGGGTCGGTACTCGAATCATTAAGGTTGGATTATTGCTTTATAAGACGAAAGCGTTAATGAAACCCTAAGGTACAATGAAAAAGTTTGCCGATCAACTTAAAGCGATTGTAGTGCTTTTTTTACCTCCCTTTTTAAATGTGGAAGAGCCTCCGTTTTGAACCATTCGTTTTTTGCCATCCAGATATTATTTCGTGGCGAAGGATGTGGTAAAACAAAATATTGGGGGAGGTATTCCGAATATTTTTTCACGGTTGCAGTCAGGGTTTTTTCGTTTTTATTAGGGAGATAGTAGTTTTGAGCAAAGCTGCCGAGAAGTAAAATTAAAAGCACTTTTTTCATTTGTTGAAGAATTAAGTCATCCCAAGGAATCCCAGTTCGATGGACAACAGCTCCAGGCGCCTGACCAATTACTACAATTTTACTGTCTTCATGTGCCGCTTCAATTGGGTGGGGCCCAGACGACAAGTGTGCTGCGCAGGAAGCTATTTCGTGAAGGAGTTTTCTCATAAAACAAAATTATCTTGAACGCAAGAGATTGATTATTGACTAACTATAAGGGCAGAATGACAACATTCCATTCTTCTCCTAAGGGCGATTTGTGTTGGTGTACAAGTTTAAATCCTACAGCAGCGTGTGCTTTGAGTGAAGGCAGGTTTTTGCACGAAATTTCTGTAATGATATAATCGAAATCTGTTTTTGTTGCCTTGATAAGGTGGGCGTAAAGTTTTGAAAACACGCCTTGTTTGCGGACATTTTTGGCGACACAGACTTGCCCCATGACAAAATACCTGGCGTTTTGTAATCGTATCTGATTGAAAGATAAGGTGTCGATTAAATTAAAAAGAGGCTTTAGAATTTCGATTTCATTTCGGTATTCTTTAAGCATAACCAAAGCAAAGCCAGCCACCTTGTTGTTTTCATCTAAAGCAATACTATGTGCGAAAGGACCACAGATTTTTTTCAAGTCGCGCATAGAATGCACTACCGTTACAAACCCCTCTTTTTGTATGTCTTCCAGCGAACGGTTTTGGATACGATTTTCTTGTTGAAGGGTTAAAATACCGGAAAGGTTTTCTGTCTGTGCTGAGGTAAATTGTAGCATCCTTTTATAAATGAGATTTATTGTCGCATTTCCCTTGCTTTGGCTTGTAGTTCCAACAAAGCCATTTGTTGATCATCAGACAAGGCTTCGTCAAATAAATTAGTGTTTTCATACGGATCTTGAACGAGGTCGTAAAATTCTTCATTACCATTGTCGAAAACAAGTAGTTTATAGTTTACATTTCTTAGGGTATATCCCGACTTTGATGGGTTTGAATGGAGTATTTCAGAATAATTAAATGTTCGTTGCCCCAGCCCCTCGGCAGTGAGTAAGGCATTGAAACTGTAACTGTCTTCATAGCTGGGTAGGGATACACCAGCCATTTCGGCAATAGTGGCAAACAGATCGGAACTATTGATCAGGTTCTGATCTCGAGCGTTAACCCTTTGCACACTTTTTCCTGAAAGGATTAGCGGAACGTGCACACCTCCTTGATAGAGCGATCCTTTGCTTTTGTTACGATCAAAAGGAGCCTGAATTACCTTGGGGTGTGATCCGTTATCTCCCAAAAAAATGATGGTTGTATTTTCCAGTTCATCTGATGGAATGCTTTGAAGGATGCGGCCCAATTCAAAATCAACACTTTCGGTCATAGCCATAAAATAAGGCAAGGCATTGTTGTCAATACTGTTTTGATCGGTAGGAAGATCCCCTTGACTGTGCATATTAGTTGGTGGTAAATGAAAGGGCGTATGTGGCGCCGTATACGCCACCCAGCAAAACCAAGGCTTTTCTTGCGCGCCAATCCACTCAATAGCCAAATCTGTTATTTTGGTTGTAATGTATTCTGTTGAATTATTCGTTTCGCCATTTTGTGTAAAGGCCCAACTGCTGTAATCAGAAACACCTCCGCCTAATAAGCCGGCATAGTGCCCTACACCCATCTCTGTTGGGCGGGTTGGTTCGTTTCTAGACAAGTGCCACTTTCCGAGAATTGCATGGCTGTAAGCGGCGTTTGTATGTTGATCCAAAAAGGAATGTAAGGTAATTTCTGAAAGAGGGACGGTAGAAGCATCTTCTGCATTGAGTACACCCGTACGATAACCGGTTTTGCCTGTTATAATAGAAGCACGGGTGGGAGAACAAACAGGATAGGCCCAAGCATTATCGAATGTAATTCCTTCAGCGGCTAAACGCTCTAGATTTGGCATGTGTGGTTTTATTGCTCCGATAGGGTATCCTGGAGTGGCCTCGACTCCAATATCATCAGCAATGATGAATAAAATGTTCGGAGGCTTAGAAGTTGGGATAATTATGGGATCAATTACCCCATCGATTATAGGTTCTGTAGTTTCAACAGCTTCTTTTTTACAGCGAATCCCTAAGAGAAGTAAAGTCGAGAGGAGTAGGATTTTTTTATTCACAACAGATAGATAGGTTTTGGGGGAATTGGTTTAAACTCCCAACTTTTGGGAGGCTTTATTTTGAGTCGTTTTAGTGTTCTAGTTATACTTTTTGGGCATTTTTCGTGCATGGGTAGCTTGTTCAAAAACAGCTGCAACGTTCAGAAGTTTTTCTTCTTCAAAAGGACGCGCAATGAAGGTCAATCCTTTGGGTTTGCCTTTTTCGGAAAAGCCCATAGAAAGCGTTAAACAAGGATACTGCGCCACTGCTGCATGTCCTGCATTCCAGTTGTTGATCGATAAAATAAAGTCAAGATTAGCTTCTGTCATTGGAGTTTCAAAAAAAGCCCTCCCTTCTTTTTGAAGCGATTCTTTTAAAAAAGCTAAACGCTCTGCAGATAAAGAAGAAGCTAAAACTCCGTCTAAGCGCTGTTGAGCATAGGGGATTCGTATCAAAGAATCCTTACTGTTGTGACGAATGACATCACCCACGGATTGAGGCATATAGTTTTTGCCACCGGATTGGTTGAAATAAGCTTTTAGATCAACCTGCATATCTCCATCTAAGACCGTTCCAAAGTTTTCGAAATTCACTTTAAGGGGTTCAAACTCGACCAAGACCCCACCCAGAGACTCAATCTTATGAACTGCAATTTTGTAGAGCGAGTCTGAAAGAAACCGTTTGTTAACACCAAAGCGGACTCCATTGAAATTGTTTTGGTTTGAAAGAGCGACGGGCTCGGATGCTATCGAACGATCCTTTGTTGCAGGATCATTAGGGTCTTCTCCTTTCATGGCTGCAAGTAAAATGGACGCATCTACTACGTTTCGAGTCATGGGTCCGGGAGTGTCGTAGGTGCTCGATATGGGGACAATGCCGCTGCGGCTTAAAAGACCCACAGTTGGTTTTAACCCTACTAATGCATGGGTGCTTGCGGGGGATAATATGGATCCTGAAGTTTCTGTTCCCAATGCCGCCGTAGCATAATTTGCTGCAATCGCTGCGCCACTTCCGGCGCTAGAACCACCGGTGTCAAAAAGCCGTCTTCCATAGGGGTTGAGGGTTTGTCCTCCTACCGCACTATAGCCGTTTGGACAGCCGCTGCAGAGGTAGTTTGCCCATTCGCTGAGATTGGTTTTGCCCAGAAGAACAGCTCCTTTTTCTTGTAAACGATCAACAATAAAAGCATTGGGCCTATTGTTTTCTTTTAGGACATGTGCCCCAGCTGTTGTTGGTGCCCCAGCGACATTAATATTATCTTTTATCAGAATGGGTATGCCATACAGAAGAGGGTCGTTCTCGGACTTTTGCAGATCTCGTTTACGAGCTTCTTTAACAGCGTTGGGGTGAATGGAAATGATGGCGTTCAAGGCCTTGAGTGAATCGTTTTCAAAGCGGACAATTCGATATAAATACCACTGGGTAAGTTTCTCATAACTTAAAGCACCAGAGTCGATGTGGGCTTGTAAGGTTGGGATGTTTTGTTCTAGAATCAAGGGTTTAAGCTGTTGATAGTCGTCTTCAGTAAAGGATGCAATTTGGGGGGCAATGGTCTCCCAAAGGTCATTTTTGTTTGAAACATTAGATTGGATCAATCGGTAGCGCATTTTCTTCGATTCATGGGTTGCATTTTCAGACAATTCATGACGCTCATCATAAGCAACCCAAGAAGGGATAGTTGTTTTGGGCTGTTGTTCGCAGGCATTATATAAGAGAAGGAGCAGTAAGGGGCAATATTTTTTCATCGTATTAAGGATTAAATCAAGCATTAAAGGGTTGTTTTTCAGCAAACGCTGTTGTTAAAACAAATTTGCAGAATAAATGTAGTAATTAAATCTTTAGTCTTGCAGCTTGAGTTTTGCTTAAAAAAAGACATAAAAAAACCCCCTCCAAACAAAGTAAGGGGGGGTTATATATCTCGAGGACGTTCTTAAAAACGATATCCTATACTCAGGCCAGCTCGAACGCCACCCCATGGGCCAGAGAAAAGCACTTTAATGTCTTGATTTGTGATTTCAGTAGTTTCATCAACTAACGGAAGATCTAAATCATTCAATTCCTCTTGTAGCGCATTTCTTTCATCCGAAGAAAAAGGTTGTGAATTTCTTCCGTTTAGCGATCCAGAGCCACTTCCGTAGTGAGGACCTACAATCCACCAATCTAACACAACAGATTTTCCAAGATTAAACTGACTTCCTATGAGAAGACCAACGGTATTTCCGCTTATAGAACCGCTTGCTTTTATTATTGAAGTTCCACCGGCATCATTTTCATATTCAAAGGAAACATTACCTAGGTTTAATTTAGAGTTTCTGTAAAAAGGAGCGAGGTAAAAACCTTTACCAAATCCTTTTTTCCCAAGATAAAAACGAACCTCAGGAGTAATACTGTAATACGACAAAGAGATCTCTTCTATTTGCTCAAAACTTTCAGCATCATTGATGGTGGTTTCCACAGAATTTATAAGAGGTAGGCCTCCTTCGAAAATTCTACTAAACGAAAGAGCAAACGATATTTTTTTATTTAATACGCGTTCGTACTGTAAATGAAGGTTTCTAAAAGCGAGACTGGTCAAACTTAGTTTAACCACATTTTGTTTCGCTTGATATTCCAGACTTAAGGAGTCGGTTTCTTGTTCCAAAGCAGGGGCAAGAGCATCTGATTCTTGTGCATAAACCAATGGAGCAAGTAAAAGTATAAGTAAAAACAAGGTTTTTTTCATGGTATAAAGAGTTATGGGTTATAACGTAAATATACTGCTTTTAAGCATTTTACAAAAAATTTTAGAGCTAATCATTTAATTTAAGAACAGCCATAAACGCCTCTTGTGGGATTTCTACATTTCCTACTTGGCGCATTTTCTTTTTCCCTTTTTTCTGTTTTTCTAAGAGCTTCCGTTTCCGAGAAATATCTCCCCCATAACATTTGGCAGTTACATCTTTTCGGACGGCTTTGATGGTTTCTCTGGAAATTATTTTTGCGCCAATAGCTGCTTGAATCGGAACATCGAACTGTTGTCTTGGGATCAATTGGCGTAATTTTTCACACATTTTTTTCCCAATATTATAGGCATTGTCTGCATGGATCAAAGCGGATAAAGCATCTACTTGACTTCCATTCAACAGAATGTCGACCTTTACTAATTTGGAAGGGCGCATTCCAATGGGCGAGTAATCGAAAGAGGCATATCCTTTTGAAACGGTTTTTAAACGATCATAAAAATCAAAAACAATTTCAGCCAAAGGCATATCAAAAGTAAGCTCTACACGTTCGGTTGTCAAATAGGTTTGATTGGTAATCACACCTCTTTTTTCTATACAAAGCGACATTACGTTTCCAACAAAATCTGCCTTTGTAATTATTGCAGCCTTAATAAAGGGCTCTTCAACACGATCTAAAGCCGATGGATCGGGAAGATCGGAGGGGTTGTTTACAAGGATTCTATCTTCAACGTCTTTGCGAACATAGGCATGGTATGAAACGTTGGGAACCGTCGTTATCACGGACATATTGAATTCCCGTTCTAAGCGCTCTTGAATGATTTCTAGATGCAACATGCCTAGAAACCCACAACGAAAACCAAAACCTAGTGCTGCTGAACTTTCGGGAAGAAAAACAAGAGAAGCATCGTTTAGCTGGAGTTTTTCCATCGATGAACGAAGCTCTTCATAATCTTCGGTATCTACAGGATAGATACCTGCAAAAACCATGGGCTTTACTTCTTCAAACCCATCGACAGCGTTTTGGGTAGGGTTGTCTGGAGTAGTGATTGTATCCCCTACTTTTACCTCTTTAGCGTCTTTAATACCGGTGATGAGGTAACCAACATCTCCAGCCTTAATTATTTTTTTAGGTTCTTGTTTGAGTTTTAGGGTTCCAATTTCATCCACATTATAGGTGTTTTGCGTGGCAATAAATTGAATCTTTTGCCCTTTGGAAATGGTACCATTTAAAATCCTGAAATACGTTTCTATCCCTCTGAAAGGATTGTAAACAGAATCAAAAATTAAGGCTTGAAGCGGCTCGTCTGGACTTCCTTTTGGTTGGGGAACCCGCTCAATAATTGCCGTTAGGATTTCTTGAATCCCAAGACCTGTTTTGGCAGAAGCAGGAATAACATCTTCAGGAGCACAGCCTAAAAGGTCGACAATATCGTCGGTTACTTCTTCAGGATTGGCAGAAGGCAAGTCGACCTTGTTGAGCACTGGAATGATTTCTAAATCATTCTCGAGCGCTAGATATAAATTCGAAATGGTTTGTGCTTGAATACTTTGAGCGGCATCTACGATCAGTAAAGCCCCTTCACAGGCAGCAATTGAACGAGACACTTCATAAGAAAAGTCGACATGACCAGGGGTGTCGATTAGATTCAAGACATATTCTTGTCCTTCATGGGTATATTCCATTTGAATTGCATGGGATTTGATGGTAATCCCCCGTTCGCGCTCCAAGTCCATTCCGTCTAGGATTTGATCTTGTTTTTCACGTTCGGTAACGGCGCCTGTATAATCTAGGAGTCGATCGGCTAATGTACTTTTCCCATGATCAATGTGGGCAATAATGCAAAAATTTCTGATGTACTTCATAGCGTTTCTTTCCTAAGCTTAAGCCGCAAAGATACTTATTTGTACAATGCTTTTTTGCTTTCTGTTCAAATATAGTTCGTTAAAAACCACTTGTTTTTTAAATAATTATTATCTTGATTCTTGATTTAACCCAATAATCTTAATTTCATGAAACTATCCATCACGCATCAGGAGCGATATTCTAGAAGCGAACTCTTGTTAAGATCCATTTTTGGATTTCTTTACATCGCCCTACCACACGCATTTTTACTCTTTTTTGTTAGCCTTTGGGGGCTTATTTTAAGCTTTGTTGCTTTCATTACTGTAGTTTTTACGGGAGAATACCCTAAAAGTATTTTTGAATTTCAAGTGCAGTTGATGCGCTGGGAGTTACGAGTAAATGCCAGAACATTTAATTTATCTGATGGATACCCTGCCTTTGGCCTTTCGGGTACCGATGAAGAGTACACCCATTTAGAGGTACCTTATCCCGAACGAATAAGCAGAAGCTTGGTTTTGTTGCGCTTCTTCTTCGGTTTTATTTTTGTAAGAATTCCTCACGGGATCATTTTATATTTTAGAACCTTAATCGGTGTTTTCATCTCCTTTTTTGCTTGGTTTGTTGTGCTCTTTACAGGAGCATATCCCAAGAGTTGGCACCGTTTTATTGTAGGCACCCTGCGCTGGCAATTTCGAGTTAAAATTTATTTAGCCTATATGTCCGATGATTACCCTCCGTTTACTGGAGAAGCCTAACCCATTTATTTTTTAAAACACAAAGATGGCCATAACCTACACTCCCCTTCCGCAACCAGAAGAACTCACATCGCGCGAAAAAGAAGATGCAATGGGCGCTTATTTAATGATGTTTGCCGCATTTGCAATAAGCATTCCTTTGCCTATTGTCAACCTGATTGCGGCAATAATTTACTTCTATATCAACAGAAAAAAGAGTCGATACATTCATTTTCATTGCCTTCAATCCCTACTTTCTCAATTGCCCACCACGCTAATAAATTGGGGGATGCTCTACTGGGCACTGCAAATTTTCTTGTTTGATAACTTAGAGGTCAACGACTACTTTTACGCCTATCTCGGCTTTACGATTTTGGCCAACCTGATTTATTTTATTTTCAGTATTGTTGCAGCCATTCGAGCAAGAAAGGGTGTTTTTATGTATTTTATTTTCTTTGGTTCTTTTGCTTATAATCAAGTGTATTCTTCAGAGAACAACTTGTTTTACGACAACGAAGAAAACCCAGAAAAAAAAGCTCAGCAACTCAATAAACCTCCCTTCGAATGAAGCAAAAGATTGTAAAAGATTTGATTAAAATTTTCTTCCTTTTTGGAGGGATTTTTGTGTTTTTCTATGTTGGATTACAGCTGCTGTCTGAGGAAAAAAAGAACAGCTGGTTGTATTCGAGTGACGAAGCAAAGCTCATTTCATATGAGCAAGAAATTGAATTGGGAAATCTTATTGATGAATATTTAATTGATACAGACGAAACGATTTTACTTCAAAATGAATTAATCGATTCGGTTGTTTGGGCGGTTCGTTCCCGTCTCGAAAAACAAATTGTAATGTCGGAGTACGATTATCAAATTGTGGTTGTGGACGATAATCTGGTCAATGCATTTACTATCCCAGGAGGAAGGATTTATATCTACAAAGGACTGTTAGAATTTTGTGATTCTGCAGAACAACTGGCAGCTGTTTTGGCTCATGAGATGGGCCATGTTGAAAAGCGTCATTCGGTTTCTAAACTCATCAAAGAATTTGGACTCAAAATTTTATTTTCGATTGCAACAGGAGGGGACACTATTTTAGTTAGTGAACTTTGGGAAAGCACGATTTCAAGTGCCTTTGACCGTTCCAATGAAAAAGAAGCAGATCAGTTTGCAATGGATTTGTTGGAGCGTGCTCAAATAGTACCTACAGCGGTAGCTTCGTTTTTTAGAAAATTAAATCGCGAAGAATTGGATTATAACGAGAATATGGAGTTTTTAATGACCCACCCACACAACAATTCAAGAATCAAGGCATCCTTGAGCTACGAAACAGCAGGGAATTTTGAAGCGCTAGATTTCGACATTGATTGGAAGCGGGTTAAAGAAGCCTTGAAATAAATCGATTAAAGATGCGGTATAGTATAGCTGGGATAAGAATATTATTGGGAATTACGTTTCTCTTTTCGGCCTATACCAAGTTTGTTGGCCCAGGTTTTTTTGAAATCACCCTAATGGATCAGGGATTGGCACCCGATCGTTTTTTTGCGGCACAGCTAGCACGATTTTTTATTGGGCTGGAATTTGCTCTGGGAATCCTGATATTACTGCCTTTTTATACGAAAAACCTCATGCTTGTTTCTTTGCTTCTTTTGGGGAGCTTTACGCTACACTTGGTTTATTTATGGAGTATTGGTGACACTGAAAATTGTGGCTGTTTTGGTGAGATGATTTCCATGACTCCACTACAATCGATCATTAAAAACGGAATCCTTATTGGGGTTTCCGCATTTGTTTTTTGGAAAACATCTTATGATAAGCGTTCCATAAAACCAATTGTATTAGCAACAGCACTTATTATTGCAAGCATGTGGCTTTTTCTTCCACTACCAAACCACAGTGATTTTCCTTTTCATAAACTCACTCAATTTGAGTATGCGGGGCGCGTAGATTTGGCTGCAGGAGAACAAGTGGTAGCGGTTTTTAATTTGGACTGTGAACACTGTCAAGAAGCCGCTTCCCAATTGGCCAAACTCGAAGGTGTTAGTTCAAGTTTTCCAAAGCTGTATGTTTTGTTTTATCAAGAAGGCAGCACTACGGTAGCTGAATTTGAGGAGCTTACAGCCTTTGCTTACCCCTATGCCTTTATTGACATGAACACATTCTTTGATTTGATAGGGAATTCCCCCCCTCGAATGTACCATTTGAAAGCAGGAAAAGTTGAAGCAATCTGGGATGAAGATTTTGTTTCTCATTTTCAAGAAACGTTTGAATTGAACTAGGATATAGAGAAAACCGAGGTTTTACGTACTTTTGTAAAAAATTTCACGCTTTGGTAAAAATTGGTGACATCGAACTCAGTGACTTTCCGCTTCTTCTTGCACCCATGGAAGACGTAAGCGACCCTCCTTTTCGAGCCTTGTGCAAGGAACATGGGGCTGACGTAGTATACACCGAATTCATTTCGAGCGAAGGTCTGATTCGAGACGCAGCCAAAAGTGTTATGAAACTTGATATATACGAAAAAGAACGCCCTGTTGGGATTCAGATTTTTGGTGCAAACGAAGAATCAATGCTTCGTTCTGTTGAGATTGTCGAGGCGTCGAAGCCCGATATCATCGATATTAACTTCGGTTGTCCGGTTAAAAAAGTAGTGAGTAAAGGTGCTGGTGCCGGTATTTTGAGAGACATTCCCCTAATGGTTCGCCTGACAAAAGTAATGGCAGAACACACCAAGCTTCCCATTACCGTAAAAACACGCTTGGGCTGGGATCACGATTCTATCAAAATAGTTGAGGTAGCTGAACGTTTACAAGATGCTGGAGCCAAAGCGATCTCGATTCACGGAAGAACTCGCGCTCAAATGTACAAAGGCGCAGCCGATTGGCGTCCGATTGCGGAAGTTAAAAACAACCAACGCATGCACATCCCCATTTTTGGAAATGGCGATGTTGACAGCCCTGAAAAAGCAATAGAAATGCGCGATCAATACGGTTTAGATGGTGCTATGATTGGAAGAGCGAGTATTGGCAACCCCTGGTTTTTTAACCAAGTAAAACATTTCATGGAAACGGGAACTCACTTACCTCCCCCCTCCATTGTAGAACGTGTAGATGCCGCCCGAAGGCATCTGGAAATGGCAATCGATTGGAAAGGAGAAGTTTTGGGCGTTTTAGAAACCCGCAGACATTATACAAATTACTTTAAAGGAATCCCTCATTTTAAAGAATACCGAACCCGAATGGTAACCTCGAACGCATCGGCAGATGTCTTTGCCGCACTCGCTGATGTTGAAACCAACTGGGGAGATTATGAGATGGTTTAAAGCATCTTAACCTTTTTACCTACTTGTGCAGTGGCCCAAGCCGAAGCCAGCCCTCCTAATACAAGCAGCAGTAGCAACACCATAGCCACATTTTGAAATTCCAAACGAACGGGATATGGAAAGTTAGTTCCAGGAACATAAAGAAAAGGGAAATAGCGCTGAAGTAGGACGAGGCATGTTCCTAATAAAACACCTAGGCCCCCACCTACCCAACTGATCATTCCGCCCAAGTAAAAGAAGATTAAACGAATTTTTTTGGGTACTACACCAAGAGCATACAATACCTTCAATTGAGGTCTTTTTTCTAAAATCATCATGATCAAAGCACCTACGACATTAAAAAGCGCAATGATGATAACCAGGGTAAAAATCAAATAAATTGCCATTTGTTCGGTGTTGAGCATTTTGAAAAGCGCCGCATTGAGCTCGGTTCGGGAACGCATACGCAAGGGTGTTTTGAGTAAGGCACGAAGCTGTTGTTCGAGTTGTATTCGATTAAAATCAGGAACGAGTTTAAGTTCCAAGGAGCTGTACGTATTTTCTTTTCGTTGAAAAAGAGTCCGCGCAAAAGACAGATTTGAAAACATATATTTTTTGTCGAGTTCCTCGCTGACACTATAGATTCCAGAAACCAAGGCGGTCTTATTGATAAAAGGCTCTTTGAGTTGAGTTGCACTTGCAGATCTTTTGGGGACTGTAAGCACTAAAAAATCGTTGTAATCGTAAACACCTAAGCTTAATACTTGGGCAACTCCACCACCAATTACAACCTCATCAAGCTCCTTGGAAAACCAAGAACCACTGCTCAAGAAACGATCGCTTTCGACAATATTTTGATAGGCCGAGTCAACACCTTTGAGATAAACAACGTGGTTTTTATCTCGGTAATTCAAAAACACTTTGTCTTCTATAATTCCAGAAACAGCAAGAATACCGTCAAGCTGTTTTATGGAAGCTAAGGTTATTGAATCGATTTGGAGGGTTTTACCTTGAACAGCTTCCACCCGAAAATCAGGATCGAAAACATTAGAAAAGGAAAGGCCAAAATCTTTGAGACCCGTAAAAGCAGAGAGAACAATTAGCAAGGCTGCTGAAGCAATTAACACAACGGATAACGCAATATAATTGATGATATTGATCACATTTTGCTTGCTTCTAGTGAAGAAATATCGGGAGGCTATATACAGAGAAAGGCGCACAAGCTTATTTTTTTTTGCGAGCGATTAACCCTTCAGGGTTTTTGATGGGGTCGTTGATCGCAGTTAAGGCTTCATCAATTTTTTCTATATAATCTAGCGAATCGTCCAAGTAAAAAACAAGTTCTGGGATTTTTCGCAATTGATTTTTCATCAGACGCGCTAGGTCGTGTTTTACCTGAAAACTATTCGATTGGATTCCTTCTAGCACTTCAAGTGCTTTTGCAGGGGGGAAGAGGCTCAAGTATATTTTGGCTATGGAAAGATCAACGGTTACAGCAACTTTGGTAACAGAAATCAAAAGGTTAGAAACCCCTTCTTTGCGAACGGCTCCTTGAAGCATTTGAGCGATTTCCTGTTGCAATAAGGTTGCGATTTTCTTTTGTCTTGGACTTTCCATAGTGTTGATTATTGGGTAAAATTAAGGATATTTGTTGGGATGCAGTCCTCAAACACAAAGTATAGCGTCTAAAACAAATAAATAGTATGACAAATATTCGAAAAACCATATTCACAACTCTTTTTTCAATGCTTTCGTTTGCTGCCTTTGGACAGCAAGATCATGAACGAATAGCGGAACTTATTTTTAAAAAGACAAATCAATTGCGGCAAGCAAAGGGGCTAGTTCCTTTTAAAAAACTAGACAGCTTAGACCATATTGCACAATACCACAGCGACAATATGGTTCAAAAAAATTTTTATTCCCACACCGATCACGACGGCTTGAGTCCGGTAGGACGGGCAGAAAAGTTCAATGTTCAAGCATGGAGAAGGGTTGACAATCGTTTTATTGGTATTGCAGAGAATATAGCTCAGGTTCCCTGGTTTGAGAATGTAACAAACTGCGGAGACACTCGATCGAACGAAGCCATAGCCGAATGCTTGGTCCAAGGCTGGAAAAGCAGTCCACCTCACTATAAAAACATCTTGGGAGATTATGTGTATTTGGGTGTAGGGATTCGATTTAATTCTGAGCTTATGGGCTTTGCAACCCAGAACTTCAGATAGTCTAGAGGCGTTCCCACTTATAGTCTCCGTTTAGACGGAAAGACCCCAGATGTGTTTTCTTCCAGCTGTTGGGTTCTATTAGGGATAAAAAAGACTCTTTTGCTCCTTCATACAGATGATAAGTTTCGCCAACGATGGGTTCGAATTTGAATTTAGCGGAGTAAACCATTTGGGTGTCTGATGCCAAATTCACAAAGTCTTTGATTTTACTTTGCAGGTCAGCGAGCTCCGCTTGGAATTGCTTAGAAACCCGATCAACCCCCTTTTTTTTAAATGAATCTACGTTGGGGATACTGATTACAGGACTGCTATTGCTTATTGCATAGGGCAATAATTTTGCAATATATTCTTCATTTTCTTCGTCCCACGCGACATTATCCGGTTTTTTTGACGATTTCATTTACAAGCCTTTGTACAAAAATAAGTTACTTTGGATCGCTAGACAATTTTCCATTGATAAGAATTTAGAATAAAAGCTAGAAATAAATGCGTTTAAAAGGATGATAAAATAATTATTGTATTAATTTTGCGTACGCTTGCAAAATATTTTTGCCCAAGCCGGTCCTATAGCTCAGTTGGTTAGAGTAGCTGACTCATAATCAGTTGGTCCCTGGTTCGAGCCCAGGTGGGACCACCACCAAGAATCCTAATTCCTTGTTAATCAAGAAGTTAGGGTTCTTTTTTTACCCAAAATGGGGGTGGTAAACCAAATGGTAAACCAAGTTTGAGTATTTTTTCCTAAATTTATATCAACTTGGTAAACCAAACTATGGGAGTTCACTTCATACTACAATTCAAGAAACCGAAAAAAGATTATACTAAACACGAGGAGGTTTTAGTGAGTGTTCGTTATTATTACAAAGGAAGGAAACTTAATTTAAGTAGTGGAGTTAAGTGTAAAATCAAGGATTGGAATGAGAATTGGGAAAACACTATTAAAAGAGAACCAATTCTTAAAACCGATGTTCAATGGAAGGATAAGAACCTAAAATTGAAGGATAAAGAATCCGAGATTAACAATATTGTTTTACAAATAGAAAAGGATGGTGAAGTTCCTTATGTGGATATTGTTAAATCACACTTGAAGAATCATCAGTATTTGAAGATTAAAAAATCCTTGAAGAAGATACATTTCTATACTCTGTTTGAAATGTTTGAGAGTTGGGTTAATTCTGATTTATACCCAAATAGGGTTTCTTATGTAAAAACCATAAACACTTCAATTAAGGAAATTAAATCATACACCGAAGAATATCAATTCAAACATAAAGTAAAATTACTTCCACAAGATATTGATGAAGAGTGGATTTGGGGATTGATTCGTTGGAGTTATGATAAAGGGATACAACCCACAACAATTAAAAAGAGAATTAAAACTCTTGTAAAGTTTAGTAATTGGGTAAGGGAAAAACATCATATAGATACCTACATTAAAACTCCAACTGATTTCAAATATATAAATGAGGAAAGAGAAGTATTCTTTTTAACAAGGGATGAGGTTCAAAAGATTAAGGAGTTTGATGAATTTGAAATAACGAATGATAAACATTTAGATTACATACCAAATAATACACCAACAGAAAGTTGGTATGTGGAAGATAAAGTTGATACAAAGGAGGGGGTAAGGAGATATACTTCATATGAGGTATATAAAGATATGTTGTTGTTTTTATGTGGAGTGGGGTGTAGGTTTGGAGATATGGTGAAGATGAAAATTTCAAACCTTGAATTTGATGATTCATCTCCAAAGGGAAGAACCTATGAAACAAGTAGAAAAGTATTTGTTGTTTTCAATATGGAGAAAAGTAAAACCAACAAACAAATCAGAGTTCCGATAAATCAACTCACCTACGATATAATTAAAAAGTATAGTAAGGATAAACACATAAATCAAGATTACAAGAAGTTTAATGAATCAAATGAATATCTGTTTCCGAGAACCAAGTTCGGTAATCCAACATCCAATCAAAAATTCAACAAACACTCACAAGAGATTTGTAAAATAATTGGAATTAAGGAGAATGTAAGAACCTATAAAGTTGATTTGAATAATAAGATTATTGAGGATACTGATGTGATGATTCCCAAGTGGAAGAAGTGTTCATCACACATAGGAAGAAGAACATTTATTAGAGAACATATTGAATTAGGAACACCAATTAGAACTATTATGAGTTTAAGTGGTCATTCATCTCAAAAAGTATTTGATGGATACTATAAAGTATTGAATAAAGATTTGTTGAAGAACAACAATGAAATGTTTTCTATGGGGATTACTACAACTAAAAAACCTATTCAAAACACACCATCATTAGATATTACCGAAGAACAAATCAATCAGTTAAAAAGGTGGAAAGATATG
>CBFHHG010000009.1:0-43781 GCA_965655585.1 Candidatus Arcticimaribacter sp.
TAAAGATTTGGTCTATCGACCGGGGATTTCACCTTTGGAATTGGTTACTCCTGCAACCGTAAAAAAAGTAGGCTACTTCTTAAGTACTATAAAAAAAGAAGTAACTAAAGAATTTAAAAACGAACGCCTTGCACAAATTTTACAATTCCCAGTTCTTTTCCTTGGAGCGAAACCCAGCAATACACCTGCATTTTACAATTTCATGAATTTTGCAGACTTTGGTTTAGGCACCTGGCATCCCGAAAAAGGAATGTATAGTGTAGTAGAAGGAATGGTCCAAATGGCCAAGGAACTTGGAGTACAGTTCAATACTAATCAAAACGTAGAAACCATTTGTGTTGAGAATGGAAAAGCAACTGGTGTGATCGCCAATGGAGTGCCACTTGATGCCGATGTTGTTGTTAGTGGTGCGGATTACAACCATTCGGAATCCCTTCTAAAACCTAAAGAAAGAGGGTATACCGATGCTTATTGGGATAAAAAAGTATTTGCACCTTCCTCTTTATTGTTTTTTATTGGTTTGGATAAGAAAGTTGAAAATGTATCGCATCATACCTTATTTTTTGATGTAGATTTTGATGCGCATGCACGAAGTATATACGATACACCAGAATGGCCAAAAGACCCTCTGTTCTATGGCAATTTCCCCTCTATAACAGATCGTTCTATGGCTCCTGAAGGAAAAGAAGCTTGTTTTCTTTTAATTCCAATTGGCCCTGGAATTGAAGATACCCAAGAAATGAGAGATCAATATTTCGACATGGTTATCGAGCGACTAGAGCACCTTACAAAACAATCCATCAAAGAGGCTATTTTATTCAAGGAATCTTTTTGTGTGAATGACTTTGTTAGTGAATATAACTCCTACAAAGGAAATGCCTACGGCATGGCGAACACCCTACTTCAGACAGCATTTTTACGTCCTAAATTAAAAAGTAAAAAAGTAGAAAACTTATTCTTTACTGGTCAGCTAACAGTTCCGGGTCCTGGGGTTCCTCCAGCTCTAATTTCTGGAAAGTTGGTAGCCAGCTTGGTCGATTAAACCACCACCAAACAACTACAATTTCAGTTTCTTTTTCAGCTATAACCTTGTCTAATACTTTGATGTTTTCTTGTAAGTTTAGATCATAATCTTCGAGCTGTTCTCTGATTTGACCCCAAAGTTCAATGCGTTTGAATAAGTTGTATTTAATGAAATAGTCGCCTTGAATGTATTTTCGATTGTTAACCCAAAAAGCAGTATCGTCAACGTCAATTTCTTTCAAATCAAATACCCATTGATGTCCTAATCGATTTGAAAAGTCATCAATAAAGCCTTTTTCTTCTTTATCTGTATTTGTTATTAAATACTTCAAATCTGTTCCGTCGTAGTTGTTGTTGATCAGGCGACCAATATCTGAACCTAAAAATCGGAAGGTCCCATCCAACTTGATGGCATCATATACAACTCGAGGTGGATTGAATGCATCTCGATTGGTGTACATACTCATTGGAGCATAATGAAAATCCTCCTCCGACTCATAATTAATGAAAACGCTGTCATTATCTTGATCCCAACGCAGATATTGCTCGTAGTACATTTCGGTGACCCATTCGTTTTGACCTATATATTCTAAAGTATATTCATGCATATCGACCAACTCATTACGAAGACCAATGAGGTTATCAATATTGGATTCTCGATCACCAAAATTCTCTCCCTGTTGTTCAACAGAAAAAGAAACCAATACCCCAAAAAATACAATTAAGAATTCTACAAACCCTTTTTTAAATCGATCAAAAAAGTCTTGGTAAGAAAAACGATCGCCTAGTGTAATTAGTCGTAAAAACCAATTGAGCTTCTCCCGGTCTAGTTCTTTTTTTTTAGCCATAATACATATAGTACCGTAAAACTAATAATAATATGGTAAACTACTCTTCTAAAGAAGTAAAAGGCTTGGAAATTTCAAAAATTTCTTGAATTAGTCCAATTAATATTTCCTCAAAAGAGGATAAAATCTCCGTGCTTAATTCCTCCATAGCCGAACCCTTAGCCTTAGACTTTATGCCAAATGGCATCACATATGCATCCATATTTTTAAAGCTAATAATTCCAGTAATAAGTGTTTTTTCTGTTTCCAAGAGGGCTTTGTTCACGTATGAATAGACTAAGATTTGAAAAAGAGGAAGCCGTTTTGTGTCGCCTTTAAAAACATCCCAGTCTGAAATTCTGAGCTTAGCTGAGTCCACTTTACCTGATTTATAATCAATAATGCGGAGCACTCCGTTGAACCGATCAATTCGATCAATTTTACCTTTCAAAAGAATTTTCCCAACACCTTCTACTTCCAATGGATACTCAAATGCTTGTTCTAAGGCCAAAATCGTCAAAACATCTCCCTTTTGAATTCGTTCTTTCTCGACTTTGAACAGCCTTAAGATACTCTGTTCTAAAGCATGAAGCATTAAGAGGCTTTTACCTGTTACTTTTTCGTCTCCCCCAAAAACTTTACGATAGTGCTTTAAAAGTGTTGGGGCAGTTTCCTGTTCCATAACCTTATAATGCTCTAATGTTAGGGGCTTCTTTAAAAAGGGAGTATAAAGCTCTTCAAGTGCGTCGTGGGCAATGGTTCCACTATCCATCAATGACAGAACATTGTCTAGGGATTTATTTTCTCTGACCCCAAGGACTTTTTCTTTATAGAAACGTAGAGGATCTGTTAAATAAACACTTAAAGAGGAGGGTGAAAAACCTGCACTTGCTTTTCGGTGAAGAATTTCGAGAACTTCGGGAGTTTTATATACTTCTATTTTGTTGTGCTCGGGACTTTGGGTTGGTGCTGACTCAAACTGTTCTGTAAGCTTGTGTTGCGGTAAACCCAAAAAGCGCAATTGATGGATAAACCTACTCGGTTCTCCAGAATTAAGCCCTTCGCTTTCGGTATTATATAGTAATGTAATGTTTTTTGCACGTTGGAATAAACGATAAAAGTGATAGGTGTAAATCGCATCATTATCTAAAAAGGTTGGTAGGCCCAACTTTCGTTTAATAGCAAATGGAAAAATACTTTGTGAAGATCGACCCATCGGAAGAATTCCTTCATTTACATTGGTGAGAATAATGGTGTCAAAATCTAAAACTCGAGTTTCTAACATCCCCATGATTTGAACCCCTCCCATTGGATTTCCTTTATAATCAACCGACAATGACTGTATCAACTCATTCCACAAAAAATGAATTCCACGCATATTGTCAATCGATTTGAGTGTATCACCCATATTGATTAACTGCTGCACAATTTCTTGGATTAACGTGAAATAGGTTGGATACAAAATGTATTCTGTACGATTTTCATCATTAAAATATTCTTGGATCGCAACCGTAAAAGTAAAAATCCGATGGACAAAACTAGGGACAGTATCAAAAGGGGTGAAAATTAAAACCCCTATCGGGTGGTCTAATAATGGTTGTAATTCTTTTGATCTTAAGATCGCTTTATTAGAATTTGACAAGGAGTCTAAAAAAGTAGCACCCTTATTTGGATGGATTTGTAATACATCACGAATCCAATCAAAACTTAAAACTCGAAGCACATCTTGATAAGAAAATCCAGGGCCTGAAGCCTTGAGGTGCATTTCAAAAAAATGATTAAAAAATGAAGCAACTGGAGTATTCAATAAAGGATAGCCCATTGTTACATTCCACTGATCAACTTCTGTTGGAAGACCCGACAAAATTGGTATTAAAATAGATTCATTCCCCAAAACAAGAGCTGTTTTAGCAAGTGCGTCGGAATCAGTTGCTGTTTTTTTTAGGAGGGAAGCTGCGTATTTTGCCTGTCCAATATTTTTTGGAATTCCGATGATCTTAATCTCTTTTGGCTTTTCAAAATGAGACGAGAATTCAGGTTTTTTTTTGCGTCTATAATAATTCCACTCCTTGTGGTGGCGTTGTATAAAACGACCAACTGCGTGTTGTTGATCTTGAAAAAAGTATTGATCAATATCCCAAAGCACTTCTGCTCGATCTGCTTCTAAAAAGGCTTGCAGTAAATTTGATTCTGCAGTATTGAGGGCATTAAACCCTATAAAATAATGCTTCTTATTGGTGTTTTGTAGGTATATTTCAACCGAATCTACGGCTTCTCTGTATAACATTCCCAAGCTTCCCATACCCTTTGAACTCAATGAGTTTTTATGCAGTTCAAAGTATTTGGCTAATGATTGCCAAAAAAATTGCTGTTTCTCAAAGGTTGTATCATCTTCTAAAAGAGTTTCGATAGCATGATACGCACTTAAGAATTCAAATGCAGCACCTACTTCAATGAGGTATGCATCTAAATCAGAAAAGTCTTTGAGAAGAGCCGGAGCCCAGCGTATAAATTCTTCGAAAGAATCCAAATACGCTTCGGGGGTATTGGCGTTATAGATTTCATAAAAATCAATAAGAACTGCTGGAGATCGAGCTAACTTTAAGGTAGATATTTCTTGAATAAACTCTTCAATACTGAATATTTTGGGAGATAAAATTGGAGTGGTCAATTGGGCAGTTAGAGCGTCTTTAAAAAAAACACCTGCTCTTCTGCTGGGGAGAATAATGATTAGCTCATCGATAGTCGAATGACTAGAGAGAATTTCAGATACAGCTTCTTCTAAAAATGTTTTCACCCTTAAAAATAAAGAAATGATATCAAATTACTAGACATTGATTTAAAATAGATGCAAAAAAAAGCCTTGCGATCGCAAGGCTATTTTTTGTAAGTATGGAGGTGTTCTAGTTTTTACCAACGGCAAATTGAACTCTTCTGTTAATTTTTCTTCCTGCAGCACGGTTGTTATCTCCAATAGGCTTTTCTTCTCCAAAACCTACAGTAGATATTCGACTTGTATCTGCACCAAAAGCAGTTAAAGCATCCTTAACAGAAGCAGCACGCTCTTCAGACAGCTTTTGATTATACCCTTTACTTCCATCGCTTGAAGCATAACCTTCGACAACAACTTGGCTTTTTGGGTAACTGTCTAATATTGATTTTATTTTAGCTAAAACAGCTTGAGAATCTGCTCCAGTAATTGTTGAACTTTCTGCTCTAAAACGAATCATTGAACCTTCTGTATTCAATTCAGCAATTATTGCATCAGGAATAACAGGACATCCATTGTTCGATGCAGGACCAGCTAGTTCAGGGCAAGCATCATCTTTATCAGCGACTCCGTCACCATCTGCATCTGGCCAAGGGCAACCATTATTTGCAATCGGTCCAGCTTCAGTTGGACAAGCATCGTCTTTTTCATTGATACCATCTCCGTCAGAATCAGGACAACCGTTCATAGCAGCAGTACCAGCTAACTCAGGACAAGCATCATTGATGTCGGATATTCCATCACCGTCAGTATCAGGACATCCATTCATTTCAGCAGAGCCTGCAGCTTCTGGACAAGCATCATCGCGATCCGCTATACCATCACCATCGGTATCAGGACAGCCACCAAATTCTTCTAAGCCTGCAACTTCAGGGCATTCGTCAAATTGATCATATACTCCATCTCCATCAGTATCGATACCACCGAATTTAAGTGCTACACCAAATACGTGTTGAAAATGTTTTACACCTTCTGTTTCGAAAGTATGCTTATAAGCTGTTTGATAAGTAAATCCAAAATTATCATTAACCCAGTAACTTAAACCAGCACCAAGATTAAAAGAAGGGGTTCCATCACCTGAAAACCAAGTGTATCCTCCGCCTAACTCAATGAAAGGATCCCAAGATGAAGTTCCTTTTACTAAAGAACGTCGTACTATAAGATCTAAGGCCTGATATGAAAAATTGTTAGATCTGTCGTTTCCAATTTTAGTAATCTCATTCAGAGATAAACGTCCTCCAATTGAGAATCCATCACTCAAAAAACGATTAACTCCCAATGCAGTTACCGCAGGAAGGGTATTCCAATGATCTTTTGTGTTGAAAAATTCACTAAACCATTTTCCCTGTGGGCCATAAAGGTCCGAAGAAGGTAGGTTTGTAGGATAGGCATCAATAGCGTTGGCTCCAAGTGTGATGACCCATGGATTGTTAGCATCTTGAGCATTAGCATTTGAAAATGCTAAAGTCATTAGGCAGACAATTAAGATTTGTTTGAATGTTTTCATTATATATTGTAATTAATTTATGATTCGCTTTGTTGCAAAAGTAACTATTTTCGATGAATTTTCAAAAAATTAAGGCCGATTTCTCCTCTTCATTATAGGTGTTTAGAACTTGAACTGCTGCTGATTAGCTTTTGTCTTGAAACATATCAATCGTGACCTTTTCCCCTTCTTGGATATAAACCAAATAGGTTTTTATTTCTTTTCCTGTAAACACCTGTGAAACAACTTGTTTGTAATGTTCAATTTGTTTGCGGTCTTCATTTTTAGGTTTTCCTGTTTTATAGTCAATCAAAATAAGTTCATGCTCATTTTTCATCAACCGGTCTGGCCTGATGTTTTCTGAATCTGGAATTAAAATATCGCGCTCGTTCCAAACAGTGTAGTCAGCGCTAAAAAATGACTCCAACAAGGGATGATTTACTACTTCAGTGAGCATTTGCCTTAATGTTTCGGTGGCATTCAAATCAATCTTACCGAGTGCGCAAGCTTCCTCAAGAACCCAATCAACATCTGAAGCAATTTCGATTTTTGCTAGGAGCTCATGAATCAAGATTCCCTGAACCTTAGGAGCATTCCTTTTTGATTCTGGGTGCGAATAGGCTTGCAACATTAAGTTTTTTTGCCAATCTTTTGGCGTAACTTCTATGAGAAAAGCTCCGTGTTCTGCTTTAACACTTGGTTTAGCAGCAATGGATCGTTTTTCACCAAACACAAGAACAGCCTCTTCTTCCTTCCCATTACTGTTTAAAAAATTCTGAATAAAACCAGGGTAAGAATCTTGTTTGGCGAGAGCAGCGTTTGAAATCAAAATCAACTGCTCAACAGGTCTGGTCATTGCAACATACAATACATTAAGCGCATCCAACTCATTTGCTTGTCGAACCTCATCAAACAAAGCCTTTCCTTGTTCGCCGTAGGTCTCAACTCTTTTAGTAAAAGGAATCCACCCTTGCGTTAGATCTTTTCCAAAAAATTCTTCTGTTTGAAGCCAAACTTTAGCCTGATGATTCCCTTGTATTGGGTCGTCTAAAAAAGGTAATATAACAACGGGGAACTCTAAGCCTTTTGCTTTGTGAATGGTGAGTACTTGAATTGCATTGACCCCCTTTGGAGTAGCAACATAAAGAGAATCTCCTTGAAGCTTCCAATGCATTATAAAACTTAGAATATCGTTGTGTTTCTGTTGACTAAATTCAAATACGTGATCTAAAAAAGTTTGCAGATGGGCGTCTATGGAACTGCTCAGCTCAAAGGCATAAAAGGCAGCTTCGACTGCTTCATAAAGCGGCATTGCTTTAAAATTTGAAAAATTAAATCCTATGTCCAATACCTTTAGCGTTTTTTGGATCGGCTTCCGATAATGGGTTGAAATAAAGTCGTGGTAGGTCTCGCCTCCACCATAATCAGTTCTTAAAAATTCAAGTACCGTTAATCGATGTTCTAAATTATTTTCATCCAATGCCAATCGCAACAAACCGATAAGGAATTGAACCTCTTTAGAGTGTGTTAAATTTAGAGACTCGGAAGATAAAAAAGGAATGTCGTGTATTACTAAAAACTCGCTTATAGCTGTTGCCTGAGCTTTAGTTCGGACCAAGACTGCTATTTCGTTGTACGCAAAACCTTGATCTAAAGCCGAATTAATTGCTTCAAAACTTTTCTGCACATGGATTTTTGTGACTTCTTCTTTCGTGTCTTTAGCAAAAAATTGATCGATTTCTACATAGCCTCCTGATTTAGAATTAATATTTTGCTTGCAATTGTCCGAAAAAATTGAACGATTTTGCTCTCCGTGAATTTGAGGCAAAAGACTTTCAAAAAAAGCATTATTGAAATTTACTATTACATCACAGCTCCTATAATTCGTTTCAAGTGAACTTATGCTTGGTTTCACTTGAAAAGGACTTTGTGATTGCAAAAGACTTAAAAATTGATCTACATGTCCTCCTCTCCAACGATAAATCGATTGTTTAGGATCGCCTACAATCAGCAAAGATCCAGAGGCCCCATCCTCATCTAAGCCCTCTAATGGCTGACTGATCAATGGAATTAAATTGGACCATTGCAGACTCGAAGTATCTTGGAACTCATCTAAGTAATAATGGCGATAATGTTCGCCTAAGCGTTCGTATATATAGGGGGCGGGTTGATGAAGAATTTCTTTAGAAATCCGATCGTTGAAGGTACCGAGAAGAACTTTATTATTTTCTCTTTGATACTGCTCAAGCGCCTCATCTAGTATTTTAATCAGACTCAAAGGAATCCATTGTTTAGTAATGTCGGTCGCTAGTGAAAACTGGTGGTGGTATTGTTTTGCTTTATGAAATGAACTTCTGAGTTCGGGCAAGATCTCATCAATACGACTCGCTTTTTCGGAATCTAAACTTTTGTTGTATATATTTTTTTCTTCTTCTAAATTTTCTTCTAACTTATTCTCATACAAACGCGTGAAATCCAGTTGCTTCAATTTCTGAAAGTGTTTGTACAGGGTTCCTCTGCTAAAATCAGCTTGTGTGAGTTGCATTCTTTCAATTAACCCTAAAACTTCGGTACCAATTAAACTGATGTTTTGCTTACAGCGGAGGCTATAGGTTTTTAAAAAGTCATGTTGGCGTCCAAAAGCTGTTCTTGATTGAGACAAAACGTACTTTAAAGGGATTCGATCATTTTCTTTTAAAAGCAATGTAGCAATCTCGAATAAATTTGCGCTGATGTCCCAACTGAGCTGATCATCCATTTTCTGCAAAGTAAACTGCTCCAAAAGCGGAGTAATTTCTTTATCCGAACCCGTCTTATCAATTATCCTTTCAACAACCTGGATGAGCATTTGCTCTTGTTGAATTTCAACTTCAAAAGAATGAGAAAGTCCAAGGTCTCTAGCAAAACTTCGAATAATTCTATGGGTGAAGCGATCCAAGGTGACTATTTCAAAAGCAGCATAGTCATGTAAAATAAGTTTTAAAGCTTGCCTAGATCGGAACGCAAGTTCGGCTGGAGACAATTCCAATGCCTCACATAGATCGAGAACCATTTGTGGAGTTTTGTCTGTTTCTACCACAGTAGAATATTCTTTCAAGCTCTTCAGGATACGAGATTTCATCTCAAAGACTGCCTTATTCGTGAAAGTCAAGGCTATCATTTTACGGTAGGTATCGGCTGAAGGCTTAGATAGTAAGGTTTTTAAAAAATGAAAAACAAGCGTATAGGTTTTACCAGAACCCGCAGAGGCACTAATAATTTTAAAAGGTGTAAGATTCTGCTTCATAAGTTTATGGTATAAATGTAAAGATTCTTTAAGTTTGTATACTAATCATAAAAAAATAATTATGGCTTTCGAATTACCTAAATTACCCTATGCATATGACGCATTGGAGCCCCATATTGATGCTAGAACCATGGAAATTCATCATGGCAAGCACCACAATGGATATACGACAAACCTCAACAATGCTATTGCTGGCAATGACTTAGAAGGACAAACTATTGAATCTATCCTTACCTCTCTTGACGCAAACAATGTTGCTGTTCGTAATAACGGTGGTGGATTTTACAACCACAGATTATTTTGGAACATAATGAGTCCAGATGGTGGAGGCACTCCAACGGGAGCGCTTGCCGATGCAATCAACAGTGCTTTTGGTTCATTTGATGGATTTAAAGATGCTTTTGCTAAAGCAGCTGCTACTCGATTTGGATCTGGATGGGCATGGCTTTGTGTGCACAAAGGTGGAACTGTAGAAGTTTGTTCAACTGCTAACCAAGATAACCCTCTCATGCCTGGTATTGGTTGTGGCGGATTTCCCATTCTAGGTATTGATGTATGGGAACATGCTTATTATTTAAATTATCAAAACAGAAGACCCGATTACATTCAGGCGTTCTTCAATGTTGTTGATTGGAAAAAAGTAAGTGAAATGTATGCTCAAAACGCATGATTTAAGAACTATATTCAAATAAAATAAGAGGGCTTCAGCTCTCTTTTTTTTGGAATAAAGTGAATGAAATCAGGGGCTGAGAAGGTTATAAAATAAAAAAGGAGGAATAAATTCCTCCTTTTTTGCCCCAAATCTTACCATGAACTTAACCTACTTATGTTCTGGTGATGTAAAAGTGCAATAATCTTTCAGACTGTTGCAATAAAATAGACTAAATGCTTTTTTATCGGTCAAACGGTTAATAGGCCCGTTCTGATTTACCTTCGTAGAAATTCATAAATGCACGATTCACTACGCGATTTCCTCCTGGGGTTGGATAGTTTCCAGTAAAATACCAATCTCCTGAGCTTTCTGGACAGGCAGCATGTAAACTTTCGATTCCTTGATATATGATTTTGACCTCTGCCTTGAGGCTAGGGGCCGACAACAGAAAGGCAATCTTGTCAGAAATCTCCTCAACACTGAACGGATTGTATAGCGCTCGAACATGATTCGATACCTCTTCTCCGTATACTTCTTTGGAAGCGATACAGTTTTTATAAATCGCATCTAGAGTCTGTTTCAACGTTCCGCGATCTTCGTGCAGCGCTAATGCAGCTTGAAAGGCTATGAAGTCCTCCAATTTGGCCATATCAATACCATAGCAGTCGGGATAACGAATCTGAGGAGCACTAGAAACCACAATGATTTTTTTGGGGCCAAGTCGGTCAAGCATTGTTAAAATACTCTGTTTTAGCGTTGTTCCCCTTACAATACTGTCGTCAATAATGACCAAATTGTCGGTTGGTTTTACAATACCGTAGGTAATATCATAAATATGAGCTACCAAATCATTCCGACTCGAATCAGACGTTATAAAAGTTCTTAATTTCGCATCTTTAATTGCAATCTTTTCTATCCTGGGGTTTAACTTCAACAATTCCATGATGCGATCGCGATCGATGGGCGATTTATCAATCTCTTTGGATATTTGACTTTTTAGGTGATTTTGTGCTTCACCAACCAAACCATAGAAGGAGGTTTCGGCTGTATTGGGAATATAAGAAAATACCGTATTCTCAATGTCGTGGTTGATGTTTTCTAGAATCTTTGGGAAAAGGAGTTTTCCTAATTCTTTTCTTTCTTTGTAAATAGCAGCATCACTCCCTCTAGAAAAATAAATACGTTCGAATGAACATGCGCGTTTCTCCAAAGGTTCTAAGACCTCTTGGATGGATGTTTCACCAGATTTTTTGACAATAATAGCACTCCCTGGGTTTAATTCTTTGATTTCCTCCAAAGGCACATTAAATACCGTTTGAATCACAGGTCGCTCTGAAGCAACCACAACAATTTCATCATCTTCATAAAAGAAAGCGGGGCGAATACCAGATGGATCTCTCAAAACAAAGGCATCACCATGTCCAAGCATTCCTGCCATTGTATAGCCACCATCCCAATTTTTCGCTGCCTTACGTAAGAATTTTGCAATATTCAAACGCGCTGCGATCAAAGGAGAAGCCTGAAATTTATTATACCCTTCTTTTTTTAATTTTTTATAAATTTTAGCGACCGCATCATCTAAAAAATGACCGATTTTCTCCATTACTGTAATGGTATCTGCACGTTCTTTGGGATGTTGCCCTAACGAAGTAAGATTATCAAAAAGCTCATTTACATTAGTCATATTGAAATTTCCAGCAACAATTAAGTTTCTGTGCATCCAATTATTCTGTCTCAAAAACGGATGAACACTCTCGATACCATTGTTCCCAAAAGTTCCATAACGAACGTGTCCTAACATCAACTCTCCTAGATAAGGCAACTGTTGTTTCATCAGATCGGTATCATTCTCAATCTCGGGATTTTCGTCGATCGTATTTTGAATACGTGAACTGATCTGATTAAAAACATCTTGAATGGGTTGTTTTTCACAAGAGCGAATACGGCTGATGTATCGTTCTCCTGGCTCCATATCGAATTTGATACTAGCAAATCCTGCACCATCTTGACCTCGATTGTGCTGCTTTTCCATCATCAAATACATCTTGTTGATACCAAATAAAGCTGTGCCGTACTTTTCTTTATAATAAGATAAGGGCTTTTTGAGACGTATTAAGGCTATTCCGCACTCGTGTTTGATGGCATCACTCATATGTTTTTTTGTTTTTCATTCCACTCAAAACTAGTCAAGGTTCTGAATTGTTCGATTCGTTCGTTAATAGCGTCAGAAGTCACCTCTAAAAGTGCTTTTACTCCGAATTGTTCAACGGTAAAAGAAGCCAAAACCGAACCGTATATAATCCCCATTTTCAAGGTTTCAAAGTCTATTTTATCTGTATTGGAAAGAATGCCAGAAATACCGCCTGCAAAACTATCGCCTGCACCGGTAGGATCTATTACTTGTTCAACTGGGAATGCTGGAGCAATGAATATTTTTCCTTCACCAAAAAGCATAGCCCCGTGTTCCCCTTTCTTAATAATGACGTATTGAGGTCCCATTGCCTGTATCTTCTCTGCTGCTTTCACAAGAGCATGTTCTCCTGAAAGTTGTCGAGCTTCCTCGTCGTTTATTGTAATCAAATCTACTTTAGCAATCACCTCGTTCAGTGTTTCTAAAAAATGATCCATCCAAAAATTCATGGTATCTAGAACTACAAACTTAGAAGTACCTGTCATCTGATTCAGTGCAGTAAGTTGAACTCCTGGATGTAAATTACCAATCATCATTACTGCTGCATCCCGGTAGTGATCGGGTACGTTTGGGGTAAAGTTTTCGAGAACATTTAACTGCGTATCAAGTGTAGTTCGGCTGTTCATATTATCGTGATAACGACCACTCCAAAAGAATGACTTCCCACCCGCCACTTGTTCTACTCCTGTGGTATCGACATCCAAGTCTTGTAAAATTTTAAGGTCACTGGCTTCAAAGTCATCTCCGATAACTGAAACTAATCCGCAATCAATATTAAATTTTGAACTTGCAAGAGCAATATAGGTTGCAGCTCCTCCTAAAATTCGATCAACCTTATCAAAAGGGGTCTCGATTGCATCGTAGGCCATGGTGCCCACAACTAGTAATTTGTTCTTCATAATACAAAGATAAAACTTCTTTTGGGCTTCTCTAGTGCAAAAAAGATTTTAGTGCTATTTCTTAGATTCTTTTTCAAAAAAAACATCTTTCACTTTACTTCCATTCTTTGCTGCATTCACAGCAAGTCGGTCACAGCGCTCGTTTTGGGGGTGGTCGTTGTGCCCTTTCACCCATTGAAAGCGAACATTGTGAAGGGCGTATACAACTAGAAAGCGTTTCCATAAATCTGGATTTTTCTTGCCTTTAAAGTTTTTTGCCTTCCATCCAAACACCCATTTTTTTTCAACCGAATCAATCACGTATTTAGAATCGGAAAAAACAACCACGTCCATCGGTTGTTTCTTGAGGGTTTCCAAACCCACAATTACCGCTAAAAGTTCCATGCGGTTATTGGTTGTATAAGCAAAACCTTGAGCATACTCTTTAAAATATTGCTTGCCGACCAGTTCAATGATGATGCCGTAGCCTCCCGGACCTGGATTCCCTAATGCCGAACCATCGGTGTACATATGTATTTGAGCAGTCGTCATAATATCTACTGTGTTAAGAGTTGCTCAATAATTACAGGAAAGTGTTTGTGTTCTAACTGATGAATTTTTTGGGCAATGGTATCAGCGGTGTCCGCTGTCTCAACTTCAACTTGGGCTTGAAAGATAACCCCACCTTCGTCGTAATGCTCGTTTACGTAATGGATTGTAATACCAGTATAAGCATCCCCAGATTCTTTTACAGCTCGGTGAACGTGCGCTCCATACATTCCCTTACCGCCATATTTCGGGAGCAAAGCCGGATGTATGTTGATGATTTTATTTGGGAACGTTTGAACAAGTGATGCGGGTATTTTCCACAAAAAACCAGCTAATACAATCAAATCAGGCGCTTCTGTTAGCAGAAAATTTAAAACGACATCAGACTCAAACGATCCTTTATCCATCCACAAACAGGGTACACCAAACCGCTTTGCACGTTCAAAAACGCCTGCTTGACGGTTATTAGAAATGATACTGGAAACTTCTATTTTAGTAGATGAATCAAAGTGCCGCATGATTGCTTCAGCGTTAGAACCATTCCCAGAAGCTAGAATTACGATTTTTTTTGACATAATTTTAATAGTACAAAATAACGCATAATCCCCTAACCATAAAAGGAAATAGACCGCAACCTGAAAAAAAAGAGTTAAAAAAAAATCAATTTACCTGAGTTAAGTGATGTTATCCTCTAAAGTTTTTTATTTTTGCCTTTGAAACAAAATTAAAACCATTTTATTATGTCAGACATTTCATCAAGAGTTAAAGCTATAATTGTAGACAAATTAGGCGTTGACGAAAACGAAGTAGTTACTGAAGCAAGCTTTACGAATGATTTAGGCGCAGATTCTTTAGATACTGTAGAGCTTATTATGGAATTTGAAAAGGAATTTGATATCCAAATTCCAGATGATCAAGCAGAAAACATCGCTACTGTTGGTCAAGCTATTCAATACATCGAACAAGCTAGCTAAAACTAAAACTTATGACTCCAAGACGAGTAGTTGTTACCGGACTGGGGGCATTAACACCTATTGGAAACACCCTTCCTGAGTTTTGGGAAGGTCTTGTTTCTGGTAAAAGCGGTGCAGCCCCAATCACCTATTTCGACCCTTCAGAATTTAAAACAAAATTTGCATGTGAATTAAAGGACTTTAATGTTCTTGACTTCATGGATCGCAAAGAAGCAAGAAAACAGGATCGGTTTACGCAATATGCACTTGTAGCAACACAAGAAGCTGTTGAAGATGCTGCTTTGCCCTTAGACACCCTCGACAAAGATCGTGTAGGTGTTATTTGGGGTGCTGGGATTGGTGGATTAGAAACCTTTCAGAACGAGGTTTTGAACTTTGCTGATAATGATAAAAAACCACGATTCAATCCGTTTTTTATTCCCAAAATGATTGCGGACATAGCTCCGGGATTAATTTCTATTAAATATGGATTTAGAGGACCAAACTTTGCAACTGTATCTGCATGTGCTTCATCAGCAAATGCCCTTATTGATGCCTTAAACTACATCCGACTAAATCATGCCGATATTATTGTTGCAGGTGGCTCAGAAGCTGGTGTTACCTATGCTGGAATTGGCGGCTTTAATGCCATGCATGCGCTGTCTACTCGTAATGATGATCCACAAACGGCTTCTCGTCCGTTCGATAAAAATCGAGATGGCTTTGTACTCGGCGAAGGTGCTGGTTCCCTTATTCTAGAAGAATATGAACACGCCAAAGCTCGAGGTGCTAAAATTTATGCAGAACTTGTTGGAGGTGGTCTTTCAGCAGATGCGCATCACATGACCGCACCACATCCGGAAGGAATTGGAGCGATCAATGTAATGAAAAACTGTTTGCGAGATGCTAACCTAAAGCCTGAAGACGTTGATATAATTAATATGCACGGTACTTCAACTGGACTGGGAGATATAGCTGAGTCTAAAGCAATCAAGAAAGTTTTTGGAGAACATGTATATTCAATGAACATCAATTCAACCAAATCCATGACGGGTCACTTACTCGGAGCAGCTGGAGCGATTGAAGCCATAGCCTCTATAATGAGTATTCAAAAAAACATTGTACCCCCTACCATTAATCACGAGACAGCTGATGAAGAAATAGATCCTAAGATCAATTTCACGTTTGGAAAAGCACAAAAAAGAGAGGTAAAGATTGCCTTATCAAATACTTTTGGGTTTGGAGGACACAATGCTTGTGTGATATTCAAAGAAATTTCTTAATTTGGGATGTGAATTTCATACCAAAAATATGGTCTAAAAAACCTGTAGACCATCTCCTCTTTGTAAGACTAAAAAAAATATTGGGTTATTCACCCAGTAATAAGCCTATTTATCGGGCTGCATTTACGCATCGCTCTATGAACATTAAGGATGCAAAGGGTGTTCCCTTGAACTTTGAACGCCTAGAGTATTTAGGAGATTCTGTTCTAAGTACCATTGTTGCACGCTACCTATTCGAAGAACTGCCCGGTGCCAACGAAGGGAAATTAACTCGAATGAAATCGAAAATTGTCAGTAGGGACAAACTCAATTTTATTGGTAAAGAAATGTGTCTTTTGGATCTCTTGGTTTGTAGCGGAAAAAAAGATGGATTTGGAGATGACATTTACGGTAACATCCTCGAAGCGCTCATCGGCGCAATTTTCGTAGATAAAGGATATGAAAAGTGTAAAAAAATTCTACATATTATCTTCTTTAAACCTTACATCGAATTGGATTCTCTTGAAAACGAAGTTGTTTCTTACAAAAGTTTACTGATTGAATGGGGCCAAAAAAACAAAGAAAATTTAGTTTTTGAAACAGAAGCTGACAGCGGTTTGGATCCCAACATTAACTTTTATTGTAAAATAGTACACAACGATAAAGTGTTGGCGAAATCGCGAGACATCTCCAAGAAGAAGTCTGAAGAAAGAGCTGCAAAAAAAGCGGTTCGGATTTTAAAGCTGTAAGCAAAACGATAACGTTTTTATCACTGTTTAACCTTCTATTAATATTGATATTCATTGGGTTTTAAGGAAATGATTATCTTTACTCGTTAATGACCTACAAGAAGCATCATCTCGGTAAATCAGTTGAAGAAGAATCTTTTTCATTAATTGCCATTCACACTTCGATAGAAGATTTTCAGTTGGCCTATTTTATCAATCAACGTTGTGCTACTCAATTCAAAAGAGATTACAATCTTTATTCTTCGCATTTGAAAAGAAATGTAAACGGAATGGTTTGGGAAAACAGTTGGGATGAAGAAACCTATTGGCATTTATTCCCCAATAAATATGTGGATGAACAACGTTCGAGTGAACAACCCCGTTTGCTGTTTGAAGAAAATTACTTCATTGAACAGTATCTCCTACCAGAGTTCAAACAGGTAACTTATTTTATTAAAAAACCCGAAGACACGACAAACAGTTTATTTGTAAAAAAAATTCAAGAGCTTCCAGAAGTGCAGATTGCATATAGCATTGCTGAAAAAGCCATAAAATCAACCAAAAACATAATCTTTGACTAATGCCATTACTTAAAAAAACAAAAATAGTTGCAACTCTAGGACCTGCATCGGAAAGCGAAGACGTTATCAGAAAAATGATGCTCGCTGGAACCAACGTCTTTAGAATAAATTTTTCACATGCAGATCATGCTGATGTTGCAGTCCGCATCAAAATCATCAGAAAACTAAGCGACGAATTAAAGCTTCACACCTCTATACTAGGCGATTTACAAGGTCCTAAACTAAGAGTGGGTGTGATAGAAGAAGGTGCTGTGGTTCATCCAGGAGATGTTGTTGAATTCAATACCGCTGCTCCTTTTAAAGGGAATGCGAAGTCTGCTTACATGACTTACCAACGCTTTCCTTTGGATGTAAACCCTGGAGAACGGGTTTTGTTGGATGATGGGAAATTGATTTTTGAAGTTATTTCTACGGATCGAAAAGAAATTGTTTCTGCCAAAGTAATTCAAGGTGGACCATTCAAATCTAAAAAAGGAGTAAACCTTCCCAATACAAATGTGTCTCTTCCTGCTTTAACCGAAAAAGACATCGAAGATGCTGTTTTTGCTATTGAACAGCAAGTCGATTGGATAGCACTTTCTTTTGTTCGAAACAGTGAAGACTTAATTGAACTTCAAGATCTTATTAAAAAACACTCGGATTATAAGATCCCAATCATTGCAAAAATAGAAAAACCAGAAGCGATCGAAAATATAGATAAAATCATTGCTTATTGCGATGGTCTTATGGTAGCTCGTGGTGATCTGGGTGTAGAGGTTCCTGCTGCTGAGGTGCCTTTAATTCAAAAGAATTTGGTGCTCAAAGCCAAAAAAGCTCGTATTCCAGTAATCATTGCTACACAAATGATGGAGACCATGATCGACAGTTTAACCCCTACAAGAGCAGAAGTAAATGATGTTGCAAATTCGGTTATGGATGGTGCAGATGCTGTTATGCTCTCTGGAGAAACGTCAGTCGGAGACTACCCAGTTCAGGTAATTGAAACCATGACTTCGATTCTTAAAAGTGTGGAAGATTCGTCTTTAATCAATGTTCCACAAACTCCTCCCAACATTCGTACGCCTCGTTTCATAACCAAATCCGTATGTTACCACGCGGCTCTTATGGCCAATGAAATTAATGCTAAAGCGATTTGTACCCTCACCAATAGCGGTTACACCGCTTTCCAAATATCTGCTTGGAGGCCTTCAGCTGCAGTTTTGGTTTTCACTTCAAACAAACGCATACTTTCTCAGCTTAATTTACTTTGGGGTGTAAAAGCATTTTATTACGATCGCTTTGAGAGTACAGATAATACGGTTGAAGAAGTAAATAAAATCGTTGAAGCAGAAGGCTTTGTAAAACAAGGGGATATGTTAATCAATTTAGCGGCAATGCCTATTGTAGACAAGGGTATGGTCAATACACTTCGAGTTTCTTTGATTTAAAAAGGTAAACTCAACTGTACCTCTATTTTTTCTTTTGGCTGTTCTGTGTTTTTCTTCTCAGAAGTATTGAGGTTAGAAATTGTAATTCCCAAGAGGCGGACTGAATTTTGTAGTTTTTCTTGATATAAAAGTTGTAGTGCATGCTCAATAAGCATGCTTTTATCTGAAATGAAAAAAGGAAGGGTTTTACTTCGCGTTTGTTGTACAAAATCAGAGTACTTAATTTTAAGTGTGATGGTCTTTCCGGAATGCTGATAACGCTGTATTCGTTTATCCAGTTCTTCTGCTATGATTTTAATTTTATTAGACAGATATACTTCACTGGTCAGGTTTTCATGAAAAGTGCGTTCTGCTCCGATTGACTTTGGAACACGAGAAGAGACAACTGGGCTGTTGTGTATGCCTCGAATCGCTTGATAATAATAACGCCCAGATTTACCAAAATGTTCTGTCAGGAACGCTTCTGACTTTTGTTTTAAATCTGCTCCCGTAAAAATTCCTAGGTGATACATGCGCTTGGCTGTAACTTTTCCAACCCCATGAAACTTTCTTATTTCCAAGGCTTCTAAAAAGGTTAGAACTTCCTCAGGTGGAACTGTTTTTTGACCATTGGGTTTGTTGTAATCACTGGCAATTTTAGCCACAAACTTATTAATAGAAATCCCAGCCGAAGCATCTAGACCCGTAGATTCCAGAATACGTTCACGTATTTCAGTTGCTAGAATACTGGCAGAAAAAGCGTTTTTTTTATTTTGGGTGACATCCAAATAAGCCTCATCCAAAGAAAGGGGCTCGACCAAGTCTGTATATTCAAAAAAAATATCGCGGATTTGAGCAGAAATCTCTTTATATCGTTCAAACCTAGGCTTTACAAAAATAAGGTGGGGACAATTCCGTTTTGCCACTACTCCACTCATCGCACTGCGGACACCAAACTTCCGAGCCTCATAACTTGCAGCTGCAACTACACCACGGTCGCCTCCTCCGCCTACAGCAATCGGCTTATTGCGTAGTTCAGGGTTATCCAATTGCTCAACCGATGCATAAAAAGCATCCATATCCACATGGATTATCTTTCGAATGTGGTTCTCCTGATCCATAGGCTAAAATACATATCTTTAATGGAATAAAAATAGGGAGGAAATGATTGAAATAGAACGAAAATTCTTAGTTAAATCAAGTGACTACAAAAAAGAAGCACATCAAAAAACAAAAATCGCTCAAGGGTATTTAACAAAAGATCCACATCGTACTGTCCGGGTAAGAATCCGAGGAGATCAAGGGTTTTTGACTATTAAAGGGATTTCATCAGAAGACGGTCTGAGTCGTTTTGAATGGGAAAAAGAAATTCCGTTAAAAGAAGCTCAAGAATTAATTGCACTTTGTCTGCCAACAATTGTTAAAAAAACAAGGTATGAAGTTCCTTACAAAGGTGTTTTGTTTGAAGTTGATGAGTTTGAGGGGTTCCATAACGGCTTGGTTTTAGCAGAAGTAGAAATGAATTCTCCTAAGGATTCTTTTGAAATACCCGAATGGATCGATAAAGAAGTTACTGGAGATAAGAAATATTATAATGCTTACTTATCCAATTCAAAATAAAGAATTGAAAAAAGTATCCATACGTACATCGTGAATATCAAGAACTCTTTTTAAGCTTTTTAAAGTACAGTTAGTTCCTTTCTCCATCTTCCAATATTGAATGCGACTTATTTTATTGTCCCATGCAAAAACTTCATAACTTTTGTAACCTGCATTTACCCTAAGTTTTTTCAATTCTTTTCCGATGTTCGCTTTTAAAGTTTCAAACGCATCTGATGATTCGATATGGCTCATTTAGATTGTGTTGGGATGGTTTATTTAAAACAAATAACACGATAACCTTCTGTATGATTTACGTAAAAAAATATGTTTATTAAAATTTCAATAATTAAATATTGACCTTACATTGAATATACTCTCTCAACTAAACAGTTTTTAACATTACAAGAAGCGTACCATTCGTTAATTCCTTTAGAATGAGCAACTTGATGAGGAGAGTATTTTCCCACGAAAAAATATCTTCAATTTATTTCCAGAAACTTTTGCAGATTCTTAAATTCTTACCTCAGACACTTAAATTCCAAAAAATCAGGGTGATTTTTTGCCAAATCATACATTTCTTGAGCAGTCACTTCATATCACACCATATGATCATGAAGTTTCGAAGTGAAAATTACTGCGTAAAAGAAGGTTTTGTTTTATTCATTTTTATAAATCTTCACATTCAATTCGCCTGAAGCATTCATATGGGCTCTATACATACCGGGAGTATTGAATTCCATTGCAACATTGCCACGCGAATCTAAGACGACTACACCTCCATCTCCACCTAAATCTTTAACCTTTTGAAGTACTATTTTAGAGGCTTCTTGAATGCTTAGATTTTTATACTCAACCAAGGCTGCAATATCATAAGCAACTACAGAGCGAATAAAAAATTCGCCCCAACCAGTTGCAGATACGCCACAACTAGCATTATTTGCATAAGTTCCTGCACCAATAATTGGAGCATCTCCAATACGATCCCATTTTTTATTGGTCATTCCACCAGTAGATGTTCCAGCTGCTAGGTTACCTTGCAAATCCAATGCAACACATCCTACAGTTCCAATACGTTGATTTTTAAAATATTGTTCTTCTACAGCATTGAAACTAAGGTTTGGATTGGCTTCTTTTTCTTGCACTCGTTTCAAGGCATCAAGGCGTCGTTCCGTGATAAAATATGCTTCAGGAACAGTGTCGAGCCCCTGTTCGATTGCAAATTGATCAGCTCCAGCTCCTGCTAGCATTACGTGAGGAGAATTATTCATAACCTTAATTGCTGCGCTAATTGGATTTTTGATATGCTTTACACCTGCTATTGCACCAGCATCAAGTGTTTTTCCATCCATAAAAGAGGCGTCGAGTGCGATGGATTCGTCAGCTGTAAGAACCGCTCCTTTTCCAGAATTAAAAAGAGCAGAATTTTCCATCACATGAATTGTTTGCTCAACTGCATCTTGGCTTGTTCCACCTGCCTTAAGGATTGCATGTCCAGTTGCAACTGCTTCTGCCAATTTTTCGCGATAAGCTTGCTCCATTTCGTCAGACATATGCTCCTTAAGAATAGTTCCTGCTCCACCATGAATGACAATTCCAAAAGTGGGTTCATTATTGTCTTTTACAGGAGTACAACCAACAACAAATAAAAGGATTACTATGCTTAAAAAATGTTTCATAAATAATTTTCAGATTAATATAAGTGAACTAATATAGAAAATCCTTTTTATTATAAACATTATTGGGATTGATTTTAGAATAAGTTTTACATTTAAAAATAATATTAAAACATTAAACCCATGTCAGTAACCATCGACGCACTATTAAAAAAATTAGATATTGTAAAGAATCAACCCGGCTGTTCAACCGGAAGTAATTGGTTTGCAAATGGTGATGAAATTTCGGCTGAATCTCCTGTTGATGGATCTAAATTAGGAACTGTTCGGGCAGCCTCCTTGGAAGATTATGAAAAAGTTTTACAAACTGCGGAAGATGCTTTTATCGAATTTAGAAAAATTCCAGCTCCTGTTCGTGGAGATATGGTGCGTCAATTCGGGAACGCATTGCGAGATAAAAAAGAACTTTTGGGGCAGCTTGTTTCTTGGGAAATGGGAAAATCCCTCCAAGAAGGCTTAGGAGAAGTTCAAGAAATGATCGATATCTGCGATTTTGCTGTAGGTCTTTCAAGACAACTTCAAGGTACTACCATGCATTCTGAACGTCCAAATCATCGAATGTATGAGCAATATCATCCTCTAGGAATTGTAGGGGTCATATCGGCCTTTAATTTCCCAGTAGCCGTCTGGGCATGGAATACTGCCTTGGCTTGGATTTGTGGAGATGTTGCTGTTTGGAAACCCAGCGAAAAAACACCCTTATGTTCAATTGCTTGTCAAAAGATTATTGGAACCATATTGAAAGAAAATGATTTACCAGAAGGAATCTCCTGCTTGCTAAACGGGGGAGCAGAAGTAGGTCAATGGCTTAGTGAAGATAGAAGAATTCCTTTGCTCTCAGCAACAGGATCTACTGCAATGGGTAAAAAAGTAGCTCAGAAAGTAGGGGCACGTCTTGGGAAATCTTTATTGGAGTTGGGGGGAAATAATGCACTAATCATCAGTCCAAATGCAGATCTTAAGACAACATTATTGGCTACTGTTTTTGGAGCGGTCGGAACTGCAGGGCAACGTTGTACCTCAACCAGAAGGCTAATTGTTCATGAATCGATCTTTGCTCAGGTAGAAGAAAAGCTTTCAAATGCCTACAAGCAATTGCGTATTGGAAATCCACTAAACGCTGAAAACCATGTTGGACCGCTAATCGACCAAGATGCAGTAACTCAATATGAAACTGCACTGAAAAACATTAGCCTCGAAGGAGGAGAATGGGTTGTTGAAGGGGGAACGCTCCATGGAACAGGATACGAAAGTGGATGTTACGTTAAGCCTGCTATTGCAAAAGTATCGATTGATAGCGAGATGGCGCAACATGAAACCTTTGCGCCAATCTTATATCTCATGCAATATTCAGGCAGTATTGAAAATGCAATTGATATTCAAAACGATGTAAATCAAGGACTATCGTCTGCAATTATGACACAAAACCTACAAGAAGCCGAAACCTTTTTAGCACATTGGGGGAGTGATTGTGGAATCGCAAACGTTAATATAGGCACTTCTGGAGCTGAGATTGGTGGCGCCTTTGGAGGAGAAAAAGATACCGGTGGTGGAAGAGAAAGTGGGTCAGATGCATGGAAAGTATATATGAGAAGACAAACCAATACCATTAATTATTCGGATGACTTACCTTTAGCACAGGGGATCAAATTCGATTTCTAAACTTTAGTTTCATTACCTTTACAAAAAAATAAAATCTGTATGTATACTTTTATAAAAACTGCACATTCCTACTGGGCATTTATTGTCCTTATTCTTTTGGTTTTAGCAATCGCAAATGCTTTTATTGGGATCGCTAAAAAGAAAACATTTAACTCAACCGATTTTAGACGTTCGTTATTCGTTTTGATTACCTCTCACATACAATTCTTAATTGGATTAATTCTATACTTTGTTTCCCCATGGTTTGGGAAATGGAGTGCCTTGGGCATGGGGGTAATGAACGACAGTCAGGCACGTTTATACTTGGTTGAACATCCTTTAATGAATCTTATCGCACTTGTGCTGATAACCATGGGGTGGTCCATGCATAAGCGTCAGTCATTGGATGTGAAAAAGTTTTCTCGGATTGGTATTTTTTACACCTTGGGACTTCTTTTACTTCTCTCTAGAATTCCATGGAGTACTTGGATTTAAAAAAAGTTAACCACCGTATCGTCCTGAATCTATGATTATTAGCCAAAAGCCAAAATTAAAACACCTATTGCTGAAGAATAAACTCAAAATTGCTGTTCTCGGTGGAGGTAGTTGGGCTACTGCCTTAATTAAAATCCTAACGGAGAATAAACGCAAGGTCGGTTGGTATATTCGCAATGAAAAAAACAAAGATTTCATTGAAAAAAATCAGCACAATCCAAGCTATTTAACTTCAACTACGCTTAAGACAAAGCGCCTAAAAATAAGTACGGATATAAACGAGATAGTGGAACAAGCCGATATCATCATTGTAGCGATTCCATCTGCTTTTATTATGAATGAGTTTGCAAAACTCCATATCCCATTGAAGGATAAAATAATTGTCTCAGCAGTTAAGGGCGTCATTCCAGAAAACATGAAAATCCCTGGGAATCATTTCCATGAAGATTATGGAGTTCCTCTAGACCGAATTGGCGTAATCTGTGGCCCTTGTCACGCAGAGGAAGTAGCGATGGAAAAACTTTCCTATTTGACGATTGCATGTCAGAATCAGACCTATGCAAAATGTATTGCGTCCATGCTCAAGACTAATTACATACGTGTAAAAGTTTCAGATGATATCATTGGGACGGAATATGCCGCTATGCTTAAAAACATCTATGCAATTGCAGCTGGAATAGCACACGGTCTTGGTTATGGTGATAATTTTCAAAGCGTATTGATGAGTAATGCAATTCGAGAAACAAAGCGTTTTATAAAAGATGTGCATAAAATGAAACGCAACATCAACAACTCGGCCTATCTGGGAGACTTGTTGGTCACGGGCTATTCTGTTTTTAGTCGCAACCGAACTTTTGGAAGTATGATTGGAAAAGGATACACAGTCAAAGCAGCACAAATGGAAATGAACATGATTGCTGAAGGCTACTACGCTTCTAAATCAGCACGCTATATCAATTCGCAATTCAGAACTCAAGCACCCATTATTGAAGCAGTTTATCTCATTCTTTACGAAGGGAAAAGACCCGAAAATATATTCGAAAAACTAACGAAAAAACTCGACTAAAGTGTTGGTTTAAATTGCTGAAGGAAACGTACATCATTTTCAAAGAACATCCGGATATCGCTAACTTGATACAATAACATTGCGATACGTTCTATACCCATTCCAAATGCATAGCCTGAATATTCTTCTGGATCGATTCCGCAATTTTCCAATACATTCGGATCGATCATTCCACAGCCCATAATTTCTAACCAACCGGTTCCTTTGGTGATTCGGTAGTCAATTTCTGTTTCTAGACCCCAATAGATATCAACTTCAGCACTAGGTTCTGTAAAAGGGAAATAAGAAGGTCGCAAACGGATCTTAGACTTGCCAAATAAGGCTTGAGTAAAGTAACTAAGCGTTTGTTTTAAGTCAGCAAAAGACACGTTTTTATCAATATACAAACCTTCTACTTGATGAAAAATACAATGCGCTCGAGCAGATATAGCTTCGTTTCTAAAAACACGCCCAGGAGAAATTGTACGGATGGGAGGTTTATTGTTTTCCATATAGCGAACTTGTACAGATGATGTATGTGTACGCAACAGTATGTCGGGATCGGTTTGAATAAAAAAAGTATCCTGCATATCTCGAGCTGGGTGGTATTCGGGTAGGTTTAACGCAGTAAAATTGTGCCAATCATCTTCGATTTCTGGACCTTCTGAAATATTAAAACCAATTTGAGAAAAAATAGCTACAATTCGGTTTCGTACAATCGTTAATGGATGCTGACTTCCTAAAGCCGATGGAAAAGCTGGTCGAGACAAGTCGCCATAAACTCCTGATGTTGTTGTTGAACTCTGAGTTGCTTTGAGCGATTCTACTTTTTCAGCAACAGCAGTTTTAAGTTGATTTAAAACTTGCCCGAATTCTTTTTTCTCTTCGTTAGGCACTGCTCTGAATGCAGCAAAAAGATCGTTTAAAATCCCTTTCTTACCTGCATATGAGATTCTGAATTGTTCTATCGCTTCTTGATCCGTAGCTTCGAATTTTGCTACTTTCTGAAGATGTTCTTTAACCGTTTCAATCATGCTATAAAAATACGTATTATACTATTGAATTAATCCTTTTTGAATAAAGTAATGCACTACAGCTTCCTTCATCAAGATGCTTTGCTCTCCTGGTTTTAGGGGGGGAAGTTCCTCAATCAGCTTAAAATGAGGCCAACGTTCGTCGTCAAAAAAATCAAAAGCATAATAGCCGAAGGGTTCCAAAACCGAACAGATTCCAATGTGGATGATGTCTACATTATCATCCTTTTTGAACCGCTTATGCACTTGCCCTAATTCCTGAAGTCCTACCAAATACAAAACCCCTTCGATGTCAATGGACTCGGTTTCAGAGAAACGTTCTGTCAGCACCGAAACCAATGCTTCCCATTGCTCTTTCAACTCTTGATCTCGTACAGTTGCTTTTTGCATCCGACAAAGATATGGCATTCCTAAAAAGAGGGGGCAGATAGAACAAAAAATCTTTATATTCGTTCTATGAATTATATCGATATAGCAATTGTTGGCTTGGTTGTTTTTGGAGCCGTAAAAGGATTTTCAAAAGGCTTCATCATTGAGGCAGCATCTCTAATTGCATTAATTCTTGGACTCATTGGTGCCCTACTTTTTTCTTCTACAGTCGGGACACTCTTAGAAAACTTTTTTGATGCTGACCGCATCCCTCCTTCTGGAGTTTTATTCATACTTACCTTTATCGCAATCATTATAGGAATTAATCTCTTAGCTAAATTTTTGACGCGTGTTCTAAAAATGGCTGCGTTAGGCGGTCTTAATCGTTTGTTAGGGGCGGTTTTTGGGGGACTGAAATTTGTTTTAATCCTCAGTGCAGTAACCTTGATTTTGGAACAATTTGAATTCCTATTCACCTTTATGGAAGATGATATAATTGACCAATCGCAATTCTACGAGCCTGTTAAATCGATCGGAAGTGTTGTTTTGGAATGGTTGCTTGACAAGAAAGATTTACTGCCCGAAGAACTAGTTTAACATTCTCAAAGAGGAGGCAGTCACCCAGCCCTCGGAGCCGTTGGCAATTTTAATTTTTCTCCAAGATTCCAGCGAATCTATAACCAATACTTTAGTCCCTTCGTGTAATTCAAATAAAACTTCAGAGCGTTCATTCGGTTCTCCCCAAATATTAATTTGTGCCTCAAAAATAATCCCTGAACGTTCAACTTCTAATTGCTTATCGTTTGAGTAAGTAAGCATAAACAATGCGAGAAAGACAATAGTGATGACCCAGAAAACGGAAAAATAAAGACGTTTCCAAACCGTATTCGAATTGAATAAATACAACACAAACAACAAGGACATAAACCAAGCAATTCCAATTAGAATTTTAGCCCAGTTTGCAATTGAAAACTCAGAAGTTATCGTTCCTATTACTTGATCTAAAAAGCTTTTAGGAAGAACTTCAATCGCATCGAGCGACATGTTTTGGGCAAACTGTAAATTGGTTGAAATCTCTTCGTTATCAGGATCTAATAATTTTGCTTTTTCAAAATAAAAAACACTTTCGCCTACTTCACCCAACCGATAATAAGCATTGGCTAAATTAAAATACAATTCCGAACTGTGAACCTCAGCTTTTAGAACACCTTCATAATGTGTTATGGCTTCTTGATAAGCACCGAGATTATAGGCTTTATTGCCTTGATCAAAAAGAGTATCTGGCGATTGAGCGAACATTGTTGTACTCAAAAAAAGAAAGGCAATAAAAGGTTTTATATGCTTCATAATTGTTTATCCATTTTTGAAATTAATCCAGAAGCGCGATCAAAATCTTCTTGCATACGAACTGAGGTTGCCGGCGCATATCGTGCAGCCTCACAATCTTCGAGTAAACCAACAAAATCTTTGATTACTGCTGCGTTTACTTCCTTGTCTTGTAAGAGACTTTTTATTCTTGCTTTACTAAATTCAGCTGTTACAATATGGAGTTTCGCTTTTAAATAATTGTGCAACGCCCGTTCAAGCGCATTGTAGAATGCTTCTTTTTTCCCTAAAGCTTTCTTGGCAGAACTCAGGTATTTCTTTGCTAACCGATTCGCCGCTTTTTGTCTAAGGGTCATTGGATCATTTGAACGTCCAAGTTGGGTTTTCATCACAATTGCTATGATAAGCAGTAGGACAAAAGGCAACAATAGCATCAAATAAAACATACGTCCTCCAAAAAAGGAATCAGTTGATTCGATGGGTATCAATTGAGTCTCTAAAGCGATGAAATTGAATTGATCTTCGTTTAATTTTGGCCGCAAGAGATTAGAAACTGCTTGCCCCTTAGAAGAGGTTCCGGCAACAGGCCCTTCATTCACATTAACCATTTGTTCGTCTGAGTTGAGGGTAACATATCGTTTCTTGTTAGGGTCAAAATATGAAAATGAGACTCTGGGTATTGGATAGTTTCCTTGGAATTCTGGAACAATAGTGTAGGTATCTTGAATACTACCCTGCATCCCGAGCAGGTTTGTTTTTATGTTTTCAGTATGTTCCGGTTCATAGACTTCAAGTGCTGCTGGAACACTAATTTTGGGTAGATTAAATAATTTTAAATTTCCTCTCCCAGAAACTTTTATCGTCCCTTGAAAAGACTCCGACGCTTTCAAGACATCCTTATTTAAACTAAAATTCAAGTCGAAATTTCCAACCGCCCCGGTAAAATCGTCTGGCTTCCCTTCTTGTGGGAGGGGTTTTACTTTTATGGTACGTTTTCCAGCGGTAATGACTTTTGGAACTTGTCGATTGACTAGATTTCCCCAGATGTCTCTTCGATTTGATGGTACTTGAACTGTAATGTTAAGTGTTAAAGGCTCCAAAATCAATTCACCTGTTTTTTGTGGATAAAGAACCGCTTTTCGCCAAGTAACGTAGTTGTATGTAGCACCCTTGTATGTCCCTTGCTTCATTTCCAATTTCTTAATTGGAATCAAATGGCTCCAAAAATCAGCATAACCCGGGCTTTCAACTTCATTTACATTAGAAATTCCAATTTCAGAAGTGTAATATAATTTATAAACTACAGTAAATGCCTCGTTTAAATAGGGGTTTCCATTCGAAACTTCAGCGACCAAATGTACATTTTGATCTGCGATATAATCTGCATTTCCTGCTTGGTTTGGGGTTTTTACAGCCTCCGTAACTTCTACCGAAACGGGGGAGGTTTTATAAATTGCTCCATCAATTTTGACCGTTGCTTGTCCAATGCTGAGTTTTCCTTTTCTGGTAGGATTAAGGAAGTAGGTAAACGATCTTGAAAAAGAACGTTTACCATTGATCCAGCTGTTACTTGTCGATTGGTTGGGACCGCCAACCACACGAAAACCTTCGAATTGTGGGGGCGTAAAATTATCGCCATTCTTATTCATTTCAAAACTAACCTTCAATCGCTCATTGATACCCAAACGGTTCTTACTCACCTTTGTTTGAAAGGTGACCTGAGCTCTTAATTGGAATCCTACGGTCAATAGGAAGGTCGCTAAAAGTATTTTTTTAAACATAAAAACTTACCAGTCTTTTTTAGTTTTAACAGGAGTACCTTTTACTTTTTGAGCATTTACTTTTTCCTGTACTCCTTTTTCTTGATTGTTCATTGCCTCCAATAGGCTCTTAACTTGTTCAGGGGATATTTGTCCTGGTTTGGGTTGTGGTGGGGGTTGTTTCTTTTCATCTCCTTCTCCCTCTTTTTCAGGATTCTTCGGTTTATCCTCCTCCGGCTTTTCTTTGGAGTCGTCTTCAGACTCACCGTCTTCTCCTTCTTTTTTGTCTTTGCCTTCTCCTTCGTCTTTAGGATCTTCTTGGTCTCCTTTTTCGTCTTTCTTTTCTTGATCTCCCTCTTCATCCTGATCTTCCTGATCCTGATCCTGATCTTTGTTTTCTTGATTTTGCTCGTCTTGCTGTTCCTGTTGTTGCTCCTTTTCTAGAAGCTCCTTTGCAAGCGCATAGTTGTATCGGGTTTCTTCGTCTGTAGGATTATTTCGCAATCCATTTTTAAAAGCTTCGACTGCCTGAACATAATCTTTTTGCTGCATATACACATTTCCTAAATTATGAAAAGCTGCATGTTTTTCATTTTTAGATGTTGTGTTTTTTTGAGTCTGGAAGAACCGTTGAGAAGCTGCAGAATAGTCTTCTATTCTATAATTTGTATTTCCCAAGTTATGCAGGGCTTCGGATTTTTCGGGAGCCAAAGAAACTGCTTTGCGGTATTGAGCTTCAGCATGTATATACTCCGCCTGTATGTGGGCTTCATTTCCATCCACAATGAGGTTATTGGCTACTTCGTTTTGACTCCAAGACAAAGCCGAAATGAATACTAAAAACAAAAAGAGAAGGCTTTTAAAATTCATAGCATTAATTTTTTTTATTCTCATTAAATAAGTTCATTCGCAACACCCATTTGGTTTGGGTTTCGAATAATAATATTTCAATCAAAAGTAACAGAAATCCTGCAATCAAAAAAGGTTGGAATCGGTCTTTATAACTCACAAACTTTTTTGCTTCAAATTCTTTTTTCTCCATTTGCTTGAGAGTTTCCGAAACAAACTCTAAAACTGCTTGCGTATCATTTCCCTCAGTATAATTTCCGTCGGTTGTATCGGCAATAGAAGTGAGTACCTCGGGGTTACGTTTGGTCATTACAACTTCTCCGTTTTCGTCTTTCTTATACGATTCTACTATTCCGTTGCGCTTGATTGGGATGGGAGCTCCTTTTTCGGTTCCAACACCAAAAGTAAATATTTTAATCCCTAACTCTTTCGCTCGTTCAGCAGCAGCCATCGCGTTTTCGGAATGATCTTCGCCATCTGATAAAATAAAAATAACCCGATTGGTTTGATCTTCATCATCAAAATACGTTGCAGCTAAATCAATTGCAGCATCAATAGCCGTTCCCTGTGAAGAAAGCATGTCGGTGTTGAGTGCTTGTAAAAACATTTTGGCAGCGCTATAGTCGGTTGTAATAGGCAATTGAGGCACCGCTTGAGCCGCATAAGCTATAATCCCAACCCGATCGCTTGCCAATTGATTCAAGAGCGCAGACACGAGTCGTTTTGCTTTTTCGATACGGTTTGGAGCGATGTCTTCTGCTAACATACTCTTCGATACATCGATAGCAAAAACGATGTCAACACCTTCTCTTTTTACGGTTTCTAACTGAGTTCCTATTTTAGGATTCACTAGTGCCAGGATCAAACAACTCACCCCTAAGCTTATCAAAATCAGCTTCAGTAAGGGTTTTAATCGCGAACGTTCTGGACTTAAAACATCCATTAATCGAGATGAAGCAAATTGTTCTTGTGCTTTTCTTTTCCAGGCAGAAATCCAAATATATCCAAGCCACAATACCGGTAGCATTGCAAAAACATAAAAATAAATCGGCGCGTCTAATTGATACATTATTATATAAAACTTCTAAAAATTGTGTTCTTTAAAATCCACTCTACAAAGAGTAAACCTAAGGCTAATAGTATGAGTATTCTGTATTTTTCTTGGTAATTATAATACTTAAACTCTTCAACTTCTGTCTTTTCTAACTTATTGATTTCATCGTAAATGTCTTTTAGTTTTTTAGTGTCTGTTGCTCTAAAATACAATCCTCCTGTATCGTCTGCAATTGCCTTCAAAAGTTCTTCATCGATCTCAACTTTGGTTAACCCATATTGGAATTTTCCGTTAGGCAAAACGCCAATTGGAGCTTTAGCAGTTCCATTGCTTCCTAGGCCAATGGTGTAGGTTTTAATTTGAAATTCTACTGCCAACTCTGCTGCAATTTTTGGTTCAATAAAACCTGAATTGTTGACTCCATCGGTAAGTAAAATTATGACTTTACTCTTAGCTCTACTATCTTTCAATCGGTTTACGGCCGTAGCCAAGCCCATTCCAATTGCGGTTCCATCGTTGATTACGCCATCGTATCGAATACTACGTAATGCATTTTTAACGATGCGTTTGTCGCTTGTAATAGGTGTTTTGGTATAACTTTCACCAGCATAAACAACTAAACCGATCCTATCGTTTTGTCGATCATCGATAAAATCTGCTGCTACTTCTTTTAGTGCACTCAACCTACTGGGTTTTAGGTCCTGCGCCAACATACTCGAAGAGACATCTATGGCCATGACGATGTCTATCCCTTTATTGGTTTTGGTACGTGAAGAGATGTCTACGGTTTGTGGGCGAGCAAGAGCTAGAACAACGAGTGCCAAAGCACAGATCCTAAACACAAACAATAGCGGCTGAAAACGAGCCAAATTGGAACGAACTCCTTCAAAACCTTTGGTCGATGAAATGGTTAGCCGCGCTTGTTGAAACTTGCGCTTGTATACATACCACAGTACGACCAAGGGGAGTGCTATTAATCCCCACAGATATTCTGGATTCGCTAATTCTATTCCTTCAAACACGTTTATAATTCTTTTAATACTTCTAGTGATTCTATAATTCGAGCTTCAATTTGATCTCCGTATCGATCGTCTTTGGCATACAATATCCGCAATTCAACTTGTACTTGTTCAAAAGGTAAAATAATGGATCGCAAACGACAACGCGTCCGTTCCTTCCCATCAGGATTTAAAAGGTCGAGTGTTCCAGAAAGCTGAATCACTTCCAGGCCATCCTTGGTTTCAAAGGGATCCGGATTAATCAACATATTGGCAGCACCACCTTCTTCTAGGCCTGTAATTATTTCATTGATCATTTCCTGAGCTTCTTGCTGCTGCACCTCTTCTGATTTTTCTTTTCCTTGTTCGGGTGGAGCCTGTTGTATAAAGCTCAATTGTACATAAACCGATTGTAGCGGATCACCTGCAGAAAAAAGTATGGTCCCTTTTGGAGTTTCAGCTGCTCGCACCAAAACCTCAGGCGTTGTGAGTAATAAGGCAGGAGTCCCGTATTGACTTTGTATCCATTTATTATTCATCAGCACCTTGGTAGGGTATCTCAGAAGAGTATCTTTTACATTACCAAATCCATAAACATAAACAGCAATACCAGCTGCAATTAGAATCATTCCAACTGTTCCAAGTCCCGCAATCTTGAATTGTTTTTGTCGTTGCTTCTTTTTCAAAATCTTTTGATAAGCTGCAGTAGCTTCAAGTTCTTCTTGCGTCGGTTCTGGAAGAGCTTCCTTTGTTTTAATAACAACATCTTCCACCAAATTACGATCGCTGGTTGCAACTTCAAATTCAGGAGCTGAACGTGCAAATTTAACCAAATCAGCATGTTCTAGAACGCGTTTTAGGGAGCGTAAAGTTTCTCCATCTAAATCAAGTTTTCCAGAATCTTTGAGTAACTCTAATTTCTTCAATAATTCTCTTGAAGTACTTTCTAGTGCCGTTATCTTAGCTTCTTCTTCCAGGTATCGACGCACAACATCCGTGAGCTTAGAATAATAGCTCTTATATTCTTCTTGTAATCGAGGGCGTTCTTCTTCTAGTGCTTTGAGTTCTTGTAATGCTCGATCAAATGGGGGGAGTTCCTTTCTGTTCTCAATAATTTTTTTTTGAATCCTAAGGGCTAAAAATACAGCTAAAACGAGCAGCAGCAGTACAAGGACAGTAATTAAAATCTGTTGGGTTAGTTTTTTATAACCACGTTTAACAGCAACTAAGGGTTTAATGTCAAACAAAGCTTGCTTGAGCGTATCAACTTCAACGGTATTTATCCGTATCGAAATAGAGTCCGAAATCGCTTCAACGCCATTGATCAGGATTTTCTGTTTTGGAATCCAGTACGAGCCCGAGTCGAATTGAATTAAAGCATATTTTTTGGTGAATAAATAATGTGCTTGAGAACGGAGGGTGTCCAAGGGAAAAGCCTCTAAAAGTTCGAAAGGCGCAAAATTGGGTTGCTCCGTAAAATTAATCTGTGTCAAGCTATCGCCCTTGATCTGATAACGAATATTGATTTGTTCTCCGATTCTGAGCTCTGTAGAGTCCACAGCCACAAGCAATTCTTCATGGGTCTGTGCAATCCCCTTTGTTAAAGAGAAAAAAACGGATAAACACAATAAAAAAATAATCTGTCGCATCTTTATATTCTAGCTTTAAAATAGCCTAATAATTTTTTAACATAGCTCTCTTCCAAACTACAGTGTAATGTTCCCGCTCCATTTTTCCTGAATAAGGTTTCGAAGGTATCTACCTGTTTTTGATGTGTTTTTTGATATTGATTCCGAACTGCCTTTGAGGCTGTATTGACCCATTGTGTTTTTTGAGTTTCACTATCTAGCATTGGAACAAGTCCTATATTGGGCATCTCAACTTCTCTTTTATCATACACTCTAATCCCGGTGAGGTCATGCTTTTTTGCTGCAATTCGCAATGTTTTTTCGTAGGAGTCATCCATGAAATCAGAAAGTAAAAAGACAATCGCTTTCTTCTTTAGGATGCCCGATAAGAACTCTAAAGCAATACGAATATCCGTTTGCTTGCTTTTCGGATGAAATTCTAAAAGCTCTCGAATGATACGCAAAACATGGGTTCTCCCTTTTTTGGGGGGAATAAATAATTCTACTTGGTCTGAAAACAGAAGCAAGCCAACCTTATCATTATTTTGAAGTGCAGAAAAGGAAAGTGTTGCAGCTATTTCGGTCAATACTTCTCTTTTAAATTGTTGGCCAGATCCAAAAAACTCTGAGCCGCTGACATCGACAACCAACATCAGAGTCAGTTCTCGTTCTTCTTCAAAAACTTTTACAAAAGGTTCGTTGTAACGCGCAGTAACATTCCAATCAATTGCGCGCACATCATCTCCAAATTGATATTGACGTACCTCGCTAAAGGTCATCCCTCTTCCTTTGAATGTACTGTGATATTCGCCACCAAACACGTGATCACTTAAGCGACGTGTTTTGATCTCAATCTTCCTTACTTTTTTTAAAAGCTCTTTCGTGTCCATTACTCTAAATGTTCCTTCTTAAAAATGTTTTTAGGACCATTTACGGTACTTCAACCTCATTAATGATCTGACTGATTATATCTTCGGTAGTTACATTTTCAGCTTCCGCTTCGTAGGTAAGACCAATTCGGTGACGCAACACATCAAAAACAATTGCTCGAACGTCTTCTGGTATTACATATCCTCTGTGCTTAAGAAACGCGTGACATTTAGCAGCAGTAGCCAAATTGATACTTCCCCTTGGAGACGCTCCAAAGCTAATCAGGGGTTTTATTTTACTGAGACCGTAACGTTCTGGGTATCGGGTAGCAAAAACAAGGTCTAAAATATACTTCTCGATTTTCTCGTCCATATATACCGAACGAACTGTTTCTTGAGCGGTAACAATTTGTTTGGTCGTAACAACCGCACTTACTTTAGCTTGGATTGCGCTCAAGTTGGAGCGAACAATCAGTTGTTCGTCTTCGAGTGTTGGATAGTCAATTACTGTTTTTAACATGAATCGATCGACCTGTGCTTCTGGAAGTGGATAGGTTCCTTCTTGTTCCACTGGATTTTGTGTCGCCATTACTAAAAAAGGCTGCTTCAGTGGAAAGGTAGTGTCACCGATCGTTACTTGCTTTTCTTGCATCGCTTCCAATAAAGCCGATTGAACCTTGGCTGGAGCACGATTAATCTCATCTGCCAAAACAAAGTTGGCGAAAATAGGACCTTTCTTGATAGAGAAATCATTTTCTTTAATATTATAGATCATGGTTCCAACAACATCTGCTGGAAGTAAATCTGGAGTAAATTGAATACGACTAAAGTCTGCTTTCACAGCCTTGCTCAAGGTGTTAATGGCTAGGGTTTTCGCTAAACCCGGCACTCCTTCCAATAAGATATGTCCACGACCCAAAAGACCGATCAGCAAACGCTCAACCATATGCTTTTGACCAACGATTACCTTATTTATTTCTAAAGTAAGTAAGTCGATGAAAGCACTCTCTTTTTGAATTTTTTCGTTAATAGCACTAATGTCTACATTGGTATTATTATCCATAAGCTTATATAAATGTTTTAGGAATACAAAAATGGAGAAATTATAACGTATCTCTTGTTAATAATTGGTTAAAAATAGTAAGAAAAAACACTCCCCTGGATTCACTATTAAGCATAAATTTATAAGGAATTTTCTAAATATAAAATCAATGCGTCCATTTTCTAAAATAATTGCAGGAACCATGACCTGGGGAACCTGGGGTAAAAACTTTACACCCTCCGAAATGAGTGCTTTGATCGAGCGTGCTTTGTCTCTTGGAATCAGCACATTTGATCATGCCGATATCTATGGAGGGTATACAACCGAAGCCGCATTTGGAGTAGCTTTCAAAGACAGTAAAGTCGATCGTTCGCAGGTTCAATACATAAGTAAATGCGGAATCCAATACCCGAGTGAAGCACGACCGTTAAACGTAAAACATTACGACTACTCTGCAGAACATATCAGCTGGTCTGTAGAACAATCACTTCAAAACCTCAACACTGAATACCTTGACGTTCTTTTACTTCACCGTCCCAGCCCTCTTATGGATCCACACGAGATCGCAAAAGCTTTTGAACAACTCAAGAGCCAAGGGAAAGTAAAAAGTTTTGGAGTCTCCAATTTTACTCCAGCACAAATGAGTCTTTTGAGTACTGAAAATTTAATTGAATGGAATCAATTGGAATGTTCTTTAACACAATCGAAAGCCATGTTCGATGGAACAACCGACCACATGATGCAGCATCAGATTGGTACAATGGCTTGGAGTCCTTTGGGGAGTTATTTTAAAGAAGATAACGAACAATCGAAGCGTCTCAGACCACTCGTCCAAAAAATGTGTGCGACGTACAATGCAACAGAAGATCAAATATTGTTGGCTTGGCTGCACCAGCATCCCGCTCAGATTCGTCCTGTTGTAGGAACAACAGAAGAAGCAAGACTTAAAAATGCCGTGGATGCCCTAGCAATTAAATTAACGATTCAAGACTGGTTTCTCCTTTTGGAAACAAGTTTAGGACATAGAATGCCATAAAGATGAACAAAACCATTCTCATTACTGGAGCTACAAGCGGTATTGGTAAAGCAACCGCCGAATTTTTAGCTTCTCAAGGCGCCCGTCTTATTTTATGCGGAAGAAGACAAGAACGACTCGAGGCCTTAAAAGAAGAGCTGCCAACCGAAGTTCATACCTTAAACTTTGATGTACGCAATCGAGCTGCAGTTTTTAAAGCCATCGAAAGCCTTCCAGATACTTTTACACCCATCGATGTATTAATAAATAATGCTGGAAATGCCCACGGATTAGACGATGTTGTTGGTGCTGACCTAGATGATTGGGATGCTATGATTGACGGAAATGTAAAAGGAGTCATGTACGTAACCAAAGCTGTTTTACCACAAATGACTGAGCGAAAAAAAGGCCACATAATCAATGTTGGATCCATCGCTGGATTTGAGGTTTATCCAAAAGGGAATGTGTATTGTGCGAGTAAGTTTGCAATTGATGCCTTTACCCAAGGACTTCGATTGGATCTGAATCCTTATGGAATTCGAGTAGGAGCTATTAACCCTGGTTTGGTAGAAACAGAATTTTCTGAAGTTCGCTTTAAAGGGGATGAAGATCGAGCTGCTTCTGTTTACAGCAAACTGGATGCGCTGCAAGCAGAAGATATTGCGCAAACCATTTTATTTATGATTCATGCTCCAGAGCGAGTTACTCTGGCTGATATCACGATTCTTCCTACTGCTCAAGCCAGTGCTACCGTTCTCAATAAACGCACATGATCAACAAACGACTTTTAGTTAAAGCGCTACTTGCTCACAACGATGAGAATAGTTTTTTTGACAAAAAGTTGAAATTGAATTTGGAGGGAAAAGAAGGGAAGGCAAAATTCCTCAAGCATGTATGTGCACTTTCGAACTCCAATCCGACTAATAATTCGTACATCGTTATTGGGGTTGAAGACGAAAACAATGACCTTATTGGGGTTGATTTTTTTGATGACAGTAAAATTCAAAACCTCATCAATGCATATCTCAATCCTGCACCCATAGTCCTTTATGAAAACATTCCCTTCCCACACTTAAATGAAGGGAAAGTTGTGGGTTTAGTTACCATTCGTCCAAACAATAAGCCAGCAAAACTTCTAAAAAATATTTGGAAGTATAAAAAAGGAATGCAGTTTTTGAGAGAAGGGAGTATGTCGGTACCCCACACCAAAGCAATCGGTAATTTAGAACGAAATATTGCTGTAGTTAATGCGCTAGAAAATCATGCGCAAAACAACATCAAACTAACGTTAGATGGCGTAATGGATTTCATCAACAGGCATCAAGGGGGATTGATGGCTCAATACAAAGTGTTCAAAGAACTCTTTGTGGTATGCTGGTCTGGTCTTGAAAAACAAGTTAAAGGCACTACTTTTTATTCTCGAGTTGACATTGAACTAATCAACGAGCAAGTCAAATTATTTTATTCTAATCTCGATGAAGTTGAAATTTCATTTTCTGAAAATGAGTTCATCATTACCGAATATATTGAGCTTGGAATCAATGGAGTATTTAAATTTTATCCCTTGGAAGAAGTCCGTATTTGTTTTGAAGAAAACGGAAACTACTACATACATTCAAAGTTGTTGTTTAAACTTCCAAACTGGGACAAAAAAACGCTCCACCACCTCATGAATGCTACTCAAATTTTGGTTGATAAAATCAAAAATGAAAAAAAATTAAATAAAAAGGAAGAACAAGAACAATATCAGATATGTTCCCTTTACATGATTTGCCTTCTCTTTGGAATTCCAAATGCAAAAGAAGAATTAGAACGCACTCGGATGCTGTTTAAAAACAAGAGTGCCAAACTCTACCAAACCTATAAAGACACGCAAAGGGTTTTAAGAAAAATTAAGTATAATTAGGTTGATCAATTCTACAATAACCGTTAATACTTTTTTAATGATGTAAGACATAGTGATATAAATTTTGGGGTTTATCATTCAAAAGTACGAAAATCATCTAATTCATAGGTACCGTCTTGAGCAGTTTTTCCACTTCCCACGTATTTAAAGGCGAAATACAAGACATTCCCATAAAAATTTAAGCTCAAATTCCCGGAATCTACAAATATTTGAGCATCATCCTCTTTGGTCGCTATTCGAGCCAACAAAGGAAGCCAAGTTGCTGATTTGATCGTTTCAACTTGTCCATCCCAATCAGAACTAACCAAGGCTTCCAAAGTGCTGTCATCTGCAAAGCTAACCGATGTGCGAAATGCAACTCGCGGATGGTTTAGTGATTGTAAGTCAATTTTAGGAGTTATTAGCCAACTGATCGATGCTGCGTCTCCAGAACGATAGGAACCAATTTGAATCGATTGCCCTAGGGAGTTTTCATCTTCATAGACCTCCCAAAACCGAGAGCCTTCTTCGGCGTAGTTGGTCCATCCCTCTTTTTGAAATAGACCCAAGGAGTTAGACTCAAAATTCTCTTCAAAGAAAGGATCGCAACGGCTATCCTGAAACGCTATATCCGTTGGGTTATTGATTTTTAGAATGTATTTAGAGTCGAAAAAATCTCGTGTTACAACGCCTTGCACTGATCCTGTCCCATCGGGCAAAAGAATGGATTTGAAATCGGAAAAGGTGCTACAACTCAACCATAGCGAGGTGTAGGTGTCACAAGAAACTAAGTTCCGCTCACCATCGAAAGAATCAAAAGCCTCCCCTGCAAAGGTTCTTCCCAATTCAGCTCTAGAAAGTTGAACATTGGGCAAACGAACCCATTGTCCTATATCAGTAGAATCGATTCCTGAAAGATGCAATACTTTGGGGTGCACTGTAAAGGTGCTATCCGAACGTTTTATATGATCTTCTCTTAAGAATGACGAAAGATTCCCAATCGCATTTCCTTCATAGGCTCCAAGTGTCACAACGCCATTCTGAAGTCCTGCCCCAAGTCCGTTCAATAAAACTGTTAGTTTTCTACCGACAGGATAGTTGGTGTTCAAAAAGGTTTGGTCAATTAAAAAACGAAGGGCGAACTCTGGGCTTGTGGGGTGATCCTGAATATAAAGTTCCTTGTAAAAATTACCACTCTCATCGGAACTGCTAACAAAGGCTTCAACCCAAAGAGAATCTTCTTCTTTAGAGAAATAAACAAAACCCATTTCAGAACCTCGTACCCGTTCCCAAATTGCTTCAATCGAAGTATTGGCTTTTGGAATGTCACTAATTGCTGTCTTTATTACAAAAGGCTCTTCTTTGGGAAAGGTGCAATAAACCATGGTGAAACACAATAGAATTATCCTATTTTTCATAATGCGATGTTTTTAAAATCTATAATAAATTGAAGTGAAAAATGTAGTCCCCCTTCCCCACCAATATTTGGGCGAAAAAAGGGGGAGATCCCGGCTGTTGTCTTCGAGTACCGTTCGGTAGTTTGCATTTCTACCCTGTTCAAACCCTCCCGTCTTGTAGGTTGTGTTCAATAGGTTTTGAAGACTAATAAAGAAGCCAAAATAATGGTGCTTCACTTTCCACGACTTACCCCCAGTTGCATTCAATAAAAAGTAAGATGGAAAACGTTCTTGTTCTAAAAGTTGGGAAGCGATTGCAGGGTCATATTCAGGAAAAGGAATGCCGTCACCATCAAGCAAAAAATTTTGGGTTCGCCTCAACGGATTTGGGCTCAAGTAATTTTGAGCGAAATAATTGCCAAAAATCCCCATACGCCAGTAAGCAGGATCAGAATATTCTACTCCAAAAGAATAGGCTTGTTGGGGTCCTGATCTCAAGAAGTAACCGTCTAAACGACTCGACCCAAAGTTCTGAGCACCATTTTCAAAACCAGCAGCTTCTGATGCTGCAGTCGGCTCTGTAAACAAACTAAGGTTTGGATTGTTTCCATACTGATGTGTCCCAATTGCAACTACTGCTTTGAGTTGGATTACATCTGCCAGCGTGGCTTTCCAACCCAATTCTAAACCCTGATGATTTTTTTGGACTTTTTGAAGTACTTCCTGAACAAAGAAAGCTTCATCACCTCCTACTCCATCCGCAAAGTAAAAGCCGAGTTGAGTTCCATTCTGTTCCAAGCCCCAATAGGCAACCAACTGCAAATCGAACCAAGAGGCTTGCCAATGGTATTTAGAAGTAACAAATATGGTTTGTTCAATTTCAATTTTGGGAATGATCCGATGCTGTTCTCGTGGGTTTGAAAAAGTATTCCGCAAGCTGGGTGGCTGCGAAGAAAACAAACCGTTAAAAAATATTCGGTGCCGTCCATTCAACGCAATACTCCCCCCTATTTTGCCGCTCCAGCTTTTAAAAACAATTGGCATTCCCTCCCCAATGGATTCGTTTGGAAAACCGCCATTTTGAAAAAATCCAGTTCGTAGAAACTGTGTGTTATTGAACCTTCCACCAACATAAAAAGAATAGCTTCCGGTTTCCTTCAACCAATACGAAGACACTTCATATTGTTGCACACCCATACGATAGGCATATTGGAATTGGTCCCCAACCCCAACCACTGCATTGGGTGTTAGGAGGTTATTCTGAGCAGCATCAACATCCGTGGCGTATAAATCAACATCCAGAAGTTGTTCGGCGCCTAAAAGATCCGTTGGTCTTGCATGATAGTCCGCTTCAGATTGAATGAAAATAAGTTCCGTTTGCAATTGAGCAGATGCCGATGGTTTCCACGATAATGAAAGGGAAGTCGAAACTCTATTCTCTTGTTTCTGATCTTCATAAAGAAAATATCGCGCATCCTTTTGACTGCTCTGCTCGTTTGAAAACCGAATGGATTCCCAATCAATTTGACCCGAAGATCGAAGGTTTTGATCAGCCAAATAAGCAGAAGCAAAATCAGGCTCGTTTGAATTTCGAAGAAAGTAACTGGGTAAATTTTGATAATACACTGGATCAGGGTTTCGAGCCCCTCCGACAATTGCACCTCCCTGAATACTCCCTCCGGTATAAGACAAACGACTGTTCGACGACAAACCAAACTGATACGCTGTATTCAATCGGATCCTTATATGCTCGCTTGGCGACCACTCGTTGGTGAAGGTCAAAATAGGAGTCTCGATTTTACCCTCGCGTACATTGCGAACCTCACCACGATCCATGCCCCAATAGGGGTTGTACTGTTTTCCTCGAATTCTAAAAACTTCTTCCGTAAGAGGGGCATTTCTGGCCCGAGTAGTCGGTGTATATAAGGCTGTAAACCAACTACTCCAATTTTTACTCCATTGTTTCTCCAGCATCAGAGCAGCAGAAAAAGAGCGATAGGGAGTGCCAGCTACATAGCCTTGATTTCCCCAACGTGAGGAAACCAAAAAAGAATATGCCCACTGTTTGGAATTCAAACCCGAATGATGTGAGACCATAGTTCGGAAACGATAACTTGCATTCGAAAAAGCTTGGGATATTTTATTTCCTTTCCTGAAATTAGACGGACGAAGATCAAAGGATGTATGACCCAAAACTCCCCCAAAACCAGAACCAGACGGTGCAATACCAAAACTGGTTTGCTGTACCTTGTTCGTCAAATCATTGAGACCACCCCAACTCGACCAAACGGCTCTGCCGTTGTCGAAGGTATTCATTCGAATTCCATTAACTCGAATTTCCTGCTGATGACTTTCCAAAGCTCGTGCAGAGAAAAAAGAACTGGAGAACTGAAAAGCTGCAGCCTCTAAAAAGACTGATCGCCGCGCTTGAAGTGCACCCAAAAACTGACTCCGATTGTCTTCAAGATCATTAAAATCATCGGTTTGTAAATCAAAAACTTCTAAAGGCTCAATCGTTTGCAGTTCTGGAAATAAAAGCCAAAAACCTGAATCCATTTTTACTTTGGAATGGTCTAGATCAATGGGGATGGTTTTGGTTTTATACCCCTCCAAAAGAAGGGTAAACTCAATCGATTCGAGTTCTTTAGCTACCGAAAATTCGAAATAACCCAAGGCGTTGGTTGTCGTCTGAATATTAAGTGAATCTACAGAAACGATTACACCAATTAATGGCTCCTTTTCAGAGACACCAACATATCCAGAAATAGTCACACTTTGAGCAACTGTAGCAGGAAATACCCACAAAAAAATTAAGTAAAGAGCCTGTTTCATAGCTACTTAAATTCATGTTGATCAGAATAAAAGTATAAATAAAATATTTATATTACATCAAAAAAGAAACATAAATGTTTATTTTAATTAATTTATTTACTAGTGTTTTACTTTATATACATCTCTGTTTTTTAAATCAAAAAGCCTACGTACATTCGATCGCTTTTTACAATGTAGAGAATCTATTTGACAGCTTAGACAACCCCGACACCTTTGATGATGATTATACCCCAGATGGCAGGCTTCATTGGAATGACCTTCTTTTGGATCAGAAAATAAATCAACTTGCCCAGGTACTGTCTAAGGTTGGGAGAAGAGAAACCAAAAGGCCGCCGCTAATAATTGGTTTGGTTGAAGTAGAAAATAGAACTGTATTGGAATTATTAATCGAACATCCGTTGTTGAAACCTTATCAATATCAGATCATACATTATGAAAGTCCTGATTTTCGGGGAATTGATGTAGCTTTTTTATATCAAAAAAATCATTTCATTCCAAGCAACCACAAAGCCTACAAATTAGACTTGGTAGATGCAAAAAATCAAACCCCACGAACTACACGAGATCAACTGGTCATCAGCGGGTATCTGGGAAACGAAGAACTTTATTTTATAATAAACCATTGGCCGTCGAGACGGGGTGGCGCCAAGCGAAGTGTCCCAAGTCGAATGAAAG